>JAZREI010000090.1:0-15954 GCA_045660685.1 Oscillospiraceae bacterium | reverse complement strand
AGCGTCCTGACCGGTCATGGCGTCTACAACCAGCATGATTTCGGCGGGCTGTACGGTGTCGCGGATGGACACCAGCTCATCCATCAGAGCCTGGTCAATGTGCAGACGACCTGCGGTATCCAGGAACACCAGATCGTAGCCACGGAGCTTTGCGTACTCAATGCCGTGCTTTGCAATTTCAACGGGGTTGCCCTGTCCCTCCTGGAACACGGGAATGCCCAGCTGCTTGCCCACGGTTTCCAGCTGCTTAATCGGAGCGGGACGGTAAACGTCACAAGCCACCAGAACGGGGTTCTTGCCGTGGCGCTTCATATAACCTGCCAGCTTTGCGCCGTTGGTGGTCTTACCTGCACCCTGCAGGCCCACCAGCATAACGATGCTGGGAGATTTCGAGGAGATATTGAGTTTGGGGGTTTCGGAGCCCATGAGCGCGACCAGCTCTTCGTTGACGATCTTAATGACCATCTGGCCGGGATTCAGGCTTTCCAGAATGTCTGTGCCAACCGCACGCTCGGTGACCTTCTTGACAAAGTCCTTAACGACCTTGAAGTTAACGTCAGCTTCCAGCAGTGCAAGCTTGACTTCGCGCATGGCTTCCTTAACATCCGCTTCCTTCAGACGGCCCTTGCCGGTGAGCTTTTTAAACGCGGATGAAAGCTTTTCCGATAAACTTTCAAATGCCATGATACTTATCCTTTCAGCTTGTTGAGCGTTTCGGACAGCTGCTCCGTCAGCGCTCTTGCTTCGCCCTCGGTCTGCGCCGTCAGCTTAGCAAGGATCTGTTCCATCTCAGCCACGGCCTCATGATGTTCACGGAAGCGGCGAATCAGGCCGGTTTTTTCTTCGGTCTTACGCAGTGTTTCTTCCGCACGCTTGATGATGTCCCAAACGCCCTGTCGGGAAATGCCCGTTTCCTCAGCAATCTCGCTGAGAGAGTAGTCGGCGTTGTAGTGCAGGTCGAAGTATTCCTTCTGCTTTGCTGTGAGCAGCTCACCGTAAAAATCGAACAGCATGGTTCGAAACAGGGTTTCTTCTGTCATCAGCGCTTCACCTCCACTGTAAAACATTTTCCCTTTACAGCTTAGCCATTATACTCCTTTCCACCTCCTCTGTCAAGTGTTTCCCATTAACACACCCCGTAAATTCTTCCACAAAATTCACAGACAGTGTCCCGTCGATTATGGCAAATTTACCAACTCCTCCTCAGCTATGGTTTTGATGACACACCTGTAGGAGGGAACAATCTTCGCCCGTTTTTTCAGCTCCTACAGACATTTCATTTATAACTCATACGAGCCGAAAAATCCCGCATACTATTTAAAAATAATTCATTACATTCAAGAGAACCTATGATATAATGTTCATAACTATATCAAAGAGTGAGGAAAAACATCTTATGACTTTTAACCGAAGCGAGATTATGCCGGGCGTGTGGCTGACCTGCATCACCACCGACAAGTTCAAATCCGGCTGTCTTTCCGTGAATATGATTACCCAGCTCACCCGTGAAACCGCATCTCTCAACGCGCTGGTACCCATGGTACTGCGCCGCGGCACCAAGTCCTACCCCGACTTGGAAAGCTTCGCAGGCCGTCTGGACGACCTGTACGGTGCGGGCATCTCCCCCACCGTCCGCAAAATCGGCGAAATCCAGACCGTAGGTCTCATTGCGGACTTCGTGGACGACCGCTACCTGCCCGAAGAAACTGACCTGTTTGCGCAGGTACTGGATTTGGCAGCGGAAATGCTGCTGGAGCCCGTCCGTGAAAAGGGTCTGCTGTCCGAAAGCTATGTGGAAAGTGAAAAGGAAAAGCAGCTGGACCGTCTCCGCAGCCGCATCAACGACAAGCGCAGCTATGCCCTGCAGCGCATCATCGAGTGCATGTGCGACTATGAAGACTACGCCATCTCCCGTCTGGGCGACGAGGAATCCACCGAAAACATCACCGCTAAGTCCCTGACCGACCGTTGGATGACTTTGCTGGAAACCGCACCCATGGAAGTATTCTACATGGGCGGCAAGGACTTCAAGACCGTCCGCAAAATGCTCCGCAAGGCATTCCGCGACCTGCCCCGTGGGGAGCTGGACTTCGACATCGGCACCGACATCCGCATGAACACCGTAGAAACCAAGGCGCGTCTGTTCACCGAAGAACTGGCAGTCACCCAGGGTAAGCTGTCCATGGGCTTCCGTCTGGGTGAAATCATGGATGACCCCGACTACGCAGCCCTGTATGTGCTCAACGCACTGTACGGCGGCAGTGTCACCTCCAAGCTGTTTATGAACGTCCGCGAAAAGCTGAGCCTGTGCTACTACGCAAGCTCCATGTGCGATGTAAACAAGGGCGTTATGTTCGTATACTCCGGCATCGACTTCGATAAGTACGATGCTGCCTACAACGAAATTCTGGCACAGCTGGATGCGGTCAAGACCGGTGACTTCACCGACGAGGAGCTGGATGCCGCTCGTCAGGCTGTGGCAGCAGAGCTGCGCACCTATATGGACAGCGAACGTGATATGGAACACTACTGGCTGTCCCGCAACCTCCGCGGCGAGGAATGCGACCCCATGGAAATGAGCGCCATGGTGGAAGCCGTCACCCGTGAGGATATCTTGAACGCCGCACAGGGCATTGTTCTGGATGCGGTATACTTCCTGAAGGGCTCTGACGAAGACCCCGAAGATGAGGAGGAATAAGCCATGGAAAAGCTGTATTACCCTCAGGTCAATGAGACCTTATACACCGAAACCCTGCCCAACGGACTGATTGTCCGTGTCATGCCCAAGCCCGACTTCAACCGCACCTTTGCGGTGTTCGCAACGGACTACGGCGGGGCTGACCGCCGCTTCTCTCTGGGCGGCGAATGGATCGACACCCCTGCAGGCATTGCCCACTATCTGGAGCACAAGATGTTCGATATGCCCGACGGAGACAACGCACTGAACCTGCTGGCTATGAACGGTGCATCTCCCAACGCATTCACATCTTCCGATATTACCGCATATTATTTTGAATCCACCAAGCGCTTCAAGGACAATCTGGAGCTGCTGCTGCGCTTTGTGTCCACCCCCTATTTCACCGAGGAATCCGTGGAAAAGGAACGGGGCATCATCGCACAGGAAATCGGCATGTATGACGACAGCCCCGATTTCCAGATTTATATCCGTCTCATGGAGATTCTGTATCAGAACTCCCCTGTCCGCACCAGCGTGGCAGGTACTGTGGAATCCATCAATCAGATTACCGTAGACGACCTGTTTAACTGCCACAAGGCATTTTACGCCCCCAGCAACATGGTGCTGAGCGTGGTAGGCAACACCGACCCCCAGCTGGTCATCGACACCGCTCTGGCTATGCTGCCCTCGGAAAAGTCCCCCAAGCCCGTGGTGGACTACGGTCCCGAGGAACCCATGCTGCCCTTGAAGCAGTACACCGAAGCGGTCATGGAAGTTTCCGCGCCCCAGTTCATGCTGGGCAGCAAGGTCAAGCCCGTGCTCTACGGCATTGACCGACTGCGTCAGCGCCATACCGGCGCACTGGCTATGCAGTGCCTGTTCGGCCGCTCCTCCCACTTCTTCACCAACCTGTACAGCAAGAATATCTTGAACAGCGACTTCGACATTGACTTTGACTTCGCTGCCGACAGCGCAAGCCTGTTCCTGAACGGTCAGAGCAATAACCCCAAGGCCGTACTGGAAGCAGTACTGGCAGAAGCGGACAAGGTCCGCAAGAACGGTCTGGACGAAAAGCGCTTCAACCGTGTGAAAAACGCCACCGTGGGCTCCATGCTCTTTGCCCTGGAAGACTTCGACAATATGGCGGTCAATCTGGCGCACAGCGCCTTCTGCGGCTACAACACACTGGATGCCCACACCCCCGCAGCCAATGTCACCGCGGAAGAATGCGCAGCCTTCATCGCAGAAAACCTCACCGAGGAAAAGCTGGCAATGTCCATCATTCGCCCCGAGGGGGTAAGCGTATGAGAGAAGCCATCATCAGCTTCCCCGCCTTTGGCATTGAAATGAATCCTCCCGCAGGCATCGACCTGTTTGGCAAGACCATTTACCTGTACGGCATTATGGCTGCACTGGGCTTTGTACTGGGGATGCTGTACTGCACCAAGCGTGCCCCCAAGTTCGGACTCACCGAGGACAATATTTACGACGTAATCCTGTGGGCGCTGCCTATGGGCATCATCGGTGCTCGTGCCTATTACGTCATCTTCAACTATGACCTGTACCGCGGCAGACCCATTGCCGACCTGTTCGCCATTTGGGAAGGCGGTCTGGCCATTTACGGCGGTATCATCGCCGCAGTGGTCACCGTGTTCATCGTATGCCGCATCCGCAGACTGCCCCCCGGGGCATTGCTGGACTGCGCAGGCTTTGGCCTCATCATCGGTCAGATTTGCGGACGTTGGGGTAACTTCTTCAACCGTGAAGCCTACGGCGCAGAAACCGAGCTGTTCACCCGTATGGGTCTCACCACTGCAAAGGGTACCATTTATGTTCACCCCACCTTCCTGTACGAAAGCCTGTGGAATCTGGCAGGTCTGGTGCTGCTGCACCTGTATGTACAGAGCGGCAAGCGCAAGTACGACGGCGAGGTATTCACCCTGTACGTGCTGTGGTACGGCATCGGCCGCTGCATGATTGAAGGTCTCCGCGCAGACAGCCTGTACATCGGCAGCACAGGCATCCGTGTCAGCCAGCTGCTGGCAGGGGTTTCCGCTGTCATCGCCGCAGCTCTGCTGCTGTACTTCCGCAGCAAGCCCCACACCTTGTACGTAACCCGCATAAAAAATACGGAAGAAATTGAGTAATGTGAAATAGAACGAAATGCCCGTTACGCACCGCTGAATCGTTACCGTGCCCCAACGAAACGATACACAAACTGTACGTACGAGCCAAAAAAAGGAGAAATATATATGGCAAAGAAAAATTTCAATTTCAAGAAGCTCAATCTGAATCTGGGCAATCTGGAAAACCTGAAGGAAAGCCTCAGCGACACCATCTCCACCGTAGCGGACAAGGTGCTGGATTTTGCGGACTCCGCAGCGGACACCGCAAAGGTAGGTCAGCAGATTGCCAAGCTGTTTGTGGAAAAGAAGAAGGAAGAATCCGCTCTGGAAGACGCCTACAAGGAACTGGGCAAGCTGTACTATGACATGCACAAGACCGAAGCGGACGGCGTTCTGGCAGACCTGTGCATGGAAATCGAAAACACCCTCATCAACATCGAGGACATCACCGCTGAAATTGAAGCACTGAAGGATTCCAATAACGTGGACTTTGAAAACTTCGACGACGTCAACGAAATCCACATCACCATGGACGATGACGAGGAAGAAGGCTTCCTGGAACGCATGGCAGACACCGTGGAAGAAGCACTGGAGGGTCTGGACGAGGCCATCGAAGCCGCACTGGACAAGCTGGAAGCTGTGGTTGACCCCGAAATCGAAATCGACGATGACGAAATCGAAGTCAGCGTAGAAGAATATCTGGATGATGACGATTTTGTTGCCCCCGAGCAGGACGACGACATCGAAGTCATCGTGGAAGAATATCTGAACGAAGATGACTTCGTGGCTCCCGAACAGGACGACGACGTAGAAATCGAAATCATCATCGAAGAAGAATAAGCAGACTAATCCCCACATGCAAAAACCGCCCCGATGCATAGCATCGGAGCGGTTTTTCTATTTCAATCAGTCGCGCAAGCGACACCACAACTCCATACTCGCTGCTGCATCTTTCCATCCATCTCAAAATTCGCAAAGCGAATTTATAATAAGAAAAAGATGCAGAGCGAAACAAGTCCAAGCAAGGTCATGAGCGCTCTCCGCTCACGCTTGAGCGGAAAGCGATATGAAGTTCGCGAGGACGCCTTAGCCCAGCTGTGCCCCTGCGGGGATGGAGTCGTCCAGCATCAGCAGGTGCAGTTCTTCCTTGCCGTCAACTTCCTTCACAGCGGACAGCAGCATACCGCAGGATTCCTGACCCATCATCTTTCTGGGAGGCAGGTTCAGAATTGCGCAAACGGTCTTGCCAACCAGTTCTTCGTGGTTGGGGTAGTACTTACGGATACCGGAGAGAATCTGGCGAGGCTTGCCGCTGCCGTCATCCAGCTGGAACTTCAGCAGCTTTTCGCTCTTCTTGATGGTTTCTACGCTGAGAACCTTGCACACACGCATATCACACTTGATGAAGTCATCAAAGCTTACATCGGGCAGAACGGGCTTGGATTCGGGCAGCTTGGGAGCGGTCATCTTTTCCAGCTCTTCCAGTTCCTTCTTCAGGTCGATACGGGGGAACAGGGTGTCGCCCTTCTGTACGGTAACGTCAGCACGCAGTGCGCCGAAGGATGCAGCGGAGTCCCAATCAGTTGCGGTTGCGCCGATCTGTGCGAAGATCTTTTCGCAGCTTGCGGGCATGATGGGCTGCAGCAGTACGGTGCAGATACGGATAGCTTCCAGCAGGTTATACATAACGGTAGCCAGACGAGTCTTGTTTGCTTCGTCCTTTGCCAGCTGCCAGGGAGCGGTTTCGTCAATGTACTTGTTAGCACGTGCAATAACCTTCAGCACTTCCGCAACAGCCTGCTGTGCTGCGAACTTATCCATCAGTGCTTCGTAGGTATCACGCAGACCGCCTGCCATAGCCAGCAGTTCGCCGTCTACTTCCGCAGCTTCGCGTTCTGCGGGCAGAGTGCCGTCAAAGTACTTGATGACCATGGAAACGGTACGGGAAACCAGGTTGCCCAGGTCGTTTGCCAGGTCGGTATTGATACGGGTGATCAGAGTTTCGTTGGAGAAGTTGCCGTCGGAGCCCAGGGGGAATTCACGAATCAGGAAGTAACGCAGAGCGTCTACACCGTAGCGTTCAGCCAGCAGGTAGGGGTCTACGTCATTGCCCTTGGACTTGGACATCTTGCCACCGTCCAGCAGCAGCCAGCCGTGACCGAAGACCTTCTTGGGCAGTTCCAGACCCATGCTCATGCAGAATGCGGGCCAGATGATGGAGTGGAAACGTACGATTTCCTTGCCAACCATGTGTACGTCTGCGGGCCAGTACTTGTCGTAGTCGCTGTAACGGTCGTTCATGAAGCCCAGAGCGGTCATGTAGTTGAACAGAGCGTCAACCCAAACGTAAACAACGTGACCTTCGTCGAAGTCAACGGGAACGCCCCAGGAGAAGCTGGTACGGGATACGCACAGGTCTTCCAGACCGGGCTTGATGAAGTTGTTGACCATTTCGTTGACACGGGAACCGGGTTCCAGGAATTCGCCGCCTTCCAGCAGGTCCTGAATTCTCTGAGCGTACTTGCTCAGCTTGAAGAAGTATGCTTCTTCCTGTGCGGGCTTTACTTCACGGCCGCAGTCGGGGCACTTGCCGTCTACCAGCTGGGATTCGGTCCAGAAGCTTTCGCAGGGAGTGCAGTACATACCTTCGTAGTGACCCTTGTAAATGTCACCGTTGTCGTACATTGCCTTGAAAATCTTCTGAATTGCTTCTACGTGGTAGTCATCGGTGGTACGGATGAAGCGGTCATTGGAAATGTTCATCAGCTTCCACAGGTCCTTAACACCGTGTTCTGCTTCTACGATGTTGTCAACGAACTGCTGAGGGGTAACGCCGGCTTCCTTTGCCTTTTCTTCAATCTTCTGACCGTGTTCGTCGGTGCCGGTCAGGAACATAACGTCATGGCCGGTCAGACGCTTGTAGCGTGCGATGGTGTCGCAGACAACGGTGCAGTAGGTGTGACCGATGTGCAGCTTGTCAGAGGGATAGTAAATGGGGGTTGTGATATAAAACTTACCCTTGTTTTCCATAATAGGTTTCTCCTTCGTTCTCTATTTCTCGCCGCAATGCCCAAGGCATTGTGGGGTTGGTTCTTAATCTTCCTCGGTTTCTCCGCTGACGCTGCCCTCCGCCACAGGGGGCGCTTCGGGAGCGGGTGCAGGGGTCGCCTCGGGTACGGGCGTTGCTTCGGGCGCCGCAGTGACCTCGGGTGCTACAGTAACCTCGGGCACAGGTGTGGGTGTTGCCTCAGGCGCAGGTGTGGGAGTCACTTCGGGTGCCGCAGTGACCTCGGGAGGTGTGGTTGCCTCGGGAGGAGGAGTCTGCGCAGTGTCGTCAATGGGATATTCGACCTCGCCCTCAGGGAACAGATACAGGTCAATGCCCATCTTTTCCTCACTGATCAGCTCATCGGTCGCACTGTCATATACCTTGCGAGTTGCCTGTGCATAGTTGCCGGTCTGTACCTCAGGGTATGCAGGGTCGGTGAATGCGCCCCAAGAGCCACGGCTCAGCTTGACATAAGTTCCGTCGTCGGTGCCCCAAATGGACAGGGTCAGGTTCTTGTCATCGGGCACAGCACTGATGCGGATGGGGTACTCTCTGTTGTTGGTAATCTTCAGCTCGGGACCGCCCCAGGATACGGTAGCGTCATAGCCCATGGGCATGTAGTTAACGCGCATACTGTGGTTCTGGCGCTCATCAATTTGGAGATTGCTCAGCAGAGAGCAGTAATACAGCGCGGAAGACACCTGGCAAATACCGCCGCCATAAGCAGCAATGACTTCACCTGCCTGATACGCACCTGCCATCTGATAGCCACGCTCGGGAGTACGTTCACCCAGAGCGGCGTTGTAGTCCACCTGCTCACCGGGCATCAGCACCATACCGTCCAGCGCCGCACAAGCCAAAGCGATATTGGTCTTGCGCTTGTCGCTGCTCCATTCAATGGTGGTAACGCTTTCTGCCAGCTGGGTGCTGAACAGCACTTCCTGCAAATGAGCCTTGGTGTACTTGGGCATGGTCACCGTCACATCCAGCACGATGGTTTCGCCCATAGCGGCAGCATCCCACTTTGCCATGGCCGCAGCCTTGTCGAATTCCAGACCAATGGTTTCCTTCAGGATTTCGCCGCTTTCCTTATCATATACCGCATCCACAGCTTCCACACAATACTGTGCGTAAATTTCGGGGATTTCGTTTTCCAGAGTTTCATCTGCGGCAGGAGTATAGTTCATGGGGCCGTACTTATGGTCGTCCATAGCCTCCATGAGCATATCCAGCATAACATTGCGGTCCAAATGCACACGGGCAGCACCCTTCACAAAGGTCAGGGTCTTTGCATCGGTGTCCAGTGCCACCTCATCACCCAGCTGCTCCAGTGCGGCATCTGCCGCTTCGTCCAGCAGGGACTTGATATAGGCTTCCGCAGGCTTGCTGATGACCCGCTCGGACAGGTCAGTGCCTACAGTGCCGCTGCGAATATACTGCAGTGCGTTGCTCAGTACGCCGCCGCTTCTGCCGTATTCGAAGGCAGCCTCCGCCATTTCCTCAGCGGTGGCGGTCACGCCCACATCCGCATAGGTCAGAGCCAGTCTGCCCCCGGGGAACTTCAGGCTCATAGCGGTATCAGCCGCCACGCCCAGTCCCTTGTCTTCCAGCAGCTGCTCTGCTTCTTCAATGGTCAAACCGCCCAGCTCAACGTCCAGAATGGACACATTGGGGTACACGGTATCCAGATTGGCAATGTGCATGACCACGCCGCCAACCGCCACACCGCACATAATCACCAGTGCGGCAACGATGCCCGCCACAATAGCCTTCACATGGCTCTTGCGCTGCACGGGAGCAGGTGCCACAGGTGCTGCGGGTGCGGACTCGGGCAGCAGCTCATCCAGTGCCTGACGGCAGGATGCCTCGATTTGGGCTGCGGTCAGCTCAGCTTCGTCGGATTCTTCTTCCGCTTCCACCGCACCAAACAGCACAGTGGATGCTTCATCCTCTGCAATGGCAGGTTCTTCCGTCACTGCTTCGGGAGCAGGGATTTCCTCTGCCTTACCCACAGGTGCGGGGATTTCCTCCCCAAACTCCGCGGCAATTTCACGAAGAATGGCATCTACCTCTGCATCCAGCAGGGCGCTGTTTTCCTCGTTATGTTCAAACTTGTTCATTGGTTCCCTCCTTCGGGAGTATTAAAGTCCTCTCATGGACTGCAGGAACAATTCCTCGTCGCTCATGGGCAGTTCTTCCCGCTCACGCTGCTCCAGAATGTCCAGAATATAGGGTACACCGATGGCGTTCTGCTGTGCCTGTACATCCAGCAGCTCATTGATGAGGATGTTGGACACCAGGAAGCCCGATGTGGTAAAGCACCAGTGGCCGTCTTCATTCTGCTCGGTCCAGCCCTTTGACCCGAAGAAGCGGAGCTTTTCCTCCAGAGGACCGAAGTCGGCACGGAAGCGCTTGGTATAGTCCGCAGGATCAATGCCTTCCGCCATGCGCAGACGCAGCATGACATATTCATTGGCCACTTCCAGACCGTCGATTTTTTCGTATTCGTCTACGATTTCTCCGCCCTTCAGCACACCGTCGATGTACTGCTTCAGGTCGCTGACGTAGCTGTATCGCAGCCCGTCTACGTAGGAATGTGCCCCGGGACCGAAGCCCATGTAGTCCTCCTGCTTCCAGTAACGGGAGTTGTGGAGGGAGTCGAAGCCACGGTGGGCAAAGTTGGAGATTTCATACCGCTTGAAGCCGAAGCGCTCCAAAAATTCCGCGGCGTAGATGTACATATCCGCCTGGGTATCGTCGTCGGGGATGACGGGGGTATCGTGGTACACCTCATACATGGGGGTACCTTCCTCCAGACGCAGACCGTAGCAGGAAATGTGGTCGGGCTTCCAACGGATAATCTTGGACAGGGTATCTGCCCAGTCCTCCTTGGACTGACCGGGCAAACCGTACATCAGGTCTACGCTGATGTTTTTGAAGCCCGCCTGTCTTGCGGAGTTATAAGCCTTGAAGGCCTGTGCATAGGTATGGCGTCGGCCGATGGTCTTGAGAACCTCGTTGTTTGCCGACTGCACACCCATGGATATGCGGTTGAAGCCTTCCTTATGCAGCATACGCAGGTCACTGAGCTGCATGCTGTCGGGGTTCATTTCCACGGTGATTTCCGCATCACGCAGGAGTCTGCCGCCGGACTTAATGACCTGCAGAATTTCGCACAGGAACTCCGCGCCGTAGTAGCTGGGCGTGCCGCCGCCGAAGTACACCGTATCGATGAAATAAGGCTGCATACGGGGCAGGGATTCTTCGATATGGGCCAGCAGGGCATCCTGATATTCCTGCATCATGGTTTCTTTGCCGGCGCAGGAATAGAAGTCACAATAGCCGCACTTGCTTGCGCAGAAGGGGATGTGGATATATAAGCCTAAGGTTTGCGGTGTCTGCATAGCAGCCGCCCCTTTCCATTTAAAGTTAGATTAGAACAGAGAGCAGACCAGCTCGGTGTATTCTGCGGGGTCGTCAATGGGCATACCCGCAATGAGGGAAGCCTGACCGAACAGAACCTTGGTCATGTCCGCACAGCGTTCTCTGTTGTTCTTGTAAGCCTCGCGCACCTTTTCGATGGAGGCGTGCTTCGCGTTGATTTCCAGTACACGGGCAGCGCGGACAGTGCCGTCATCACCGGGTACGGAGCGGAAATAGCGTTCCATTTCCAGAGTGATCTGACCTTCGCTGGCCAGACATACGGGGTAGGACACCAGACTGGTGGAGAAGCGTACGTCCACAACCTGACCCTTCAGGGTATCCAGCATGAACGCCAGCAGTTCCTTTTCTTCTTCCATAGCCTTTGCGGTCTCTGCCATTTCTTCCTCGGTGAACAGACCCAAGTCGCCCTTGGAAACGTTCTGGAAGAACTTGTCCCCCTGATGGTCCAGAGCACGGATCACGAATTCGTCCACAGGGTCGATGAGGTACAGCACTTCATAGCCCTTGCGGCGAACTGCTTCGGTCTGGGGCATACGCATAGCGGTGCGCAGGTTATCGGCGCAGACATAGTAGATGCGGTCCTGAGAGGGAGGCATATTGTCTACGTATTCCTGCAGAGTGCACTGACGGTCCGCATCCACATGGAACAGCAGCAGGTCACGAACCATTTCACGCATATCTTCCTTAGCGGAAACGGTGGAGAACTTCAGCTGGTGGCCGAATGCTGCGTAGAATTCTTCGTACTTCTTACGGTCGGAGTTGCGCATCTTCATCAGCTCGCTCTTAACCTTCTTGGTCAGGTTATTGGAGATGACACGCAGCTGACGGTCGTGCTGCAGGATTTCGCGGGAGATGTTCAAGCTCAGATCGGGGCTGTCCACCACGCCGCGCACAAAGCGGAAGCAGTCGGGGAGAATGTCCGCACAGTATTCCATAATCATAACGCCGTTGGAGTACAGGCGCAGACCGGGCTTGTAGTCACGGGAGTAGAAGTCGCCGGAGGGCATGGAGGGCACAAACAGCATTGCCTTGTAGCTGATGCTGCCTTCGGCGTTGACACGAATGACGGAAACGGGGTCCTTGGTGTCGTAGAACATCTTCTTGTAGTATTCCGCGCACTCCTCATCGGATACCTCGCTCTTGCTGCGCTGCCAGATGGGAACCTGAGTATTCATGACCACTTCAACAAGGTCAGTGATGAATTCGTACTTGGGTCTGCCCTGTTCGTCCAGCTCCTTGGATTCTACCCAGTGGGGGTCTTCGATGTCCATGGCGATGGGCCAGCGGATGTAGTCGGAGTACTTGCGTACCAGGTCACGGATGTTGTACTTATCCATGTAGCCGGTGAACTTTTCGCCTTCGGTGTCGGGCTTCAGATGCATAATCACATCGGTGCCAACGGTGGTCTTTTCGGGGCATTCGGTTACGGTGTAGCCGGTGGTGCCGGTGGATTCCCACTTTGCGCCTACGGTTTCGCCGTACTTCAAGCTCTTAACGGTCACAAAGTCAGATACCATAAATGCGGAGTAGAAGCCAACGCCGAACTGACCGATGATGGAGGTGTCTTCCATGAGTTCGCCGTTTTCGGACTTGAACTTCAGAGAGCCGGACTGTGCAATGACGCCCAGATTCTTTTCCATGTCCTCCTGATTCATGCCGATGCCGTTGTCGCTGACGGTGATGGTGCGTGCTTCGGGGTCTACGAAGATTTTGATCTTGTAGTCGTCACGGGTGTAGGGTACATTCTCGTCGGTGAGAGAAGCGTAGCACAGCTTGTCGATTGCATCGGATGCGTTGGAGATGATTTCACGCAGGAAGATTTCCTTGTGGGTGTAAATGGAGTTGATCATCAGATCCAGCAGACGCTTGGATTCTGCCTTAAACTGTTTCTTTGCCATATTGGCCTCCTGTATATGAAATAATAATATACCTGAAAATACAGTACACGCAATTTTACATAATACTGCAATATAGTATTATAACACAAAATACGACGTTTTCAACCGAAAGAATGTTTCAAATGAAAATAATAAGGCAGAAAACCGCCCCTATTCGATTTTTATGTTCCCCATTTTCGTTTCTTGTGTTATACTGTCGCCATTACGACATTACAAAAAGGAGCATCGGCTCATGCGCAAATTTCTCCCCTATCAGCAATATGACGTCCGCGCCATTGAGGACTGGCTGAACAAGCAGTCCATGGCAGGATATCGCCTCACCAAAATGGACGGGGTATTCCCCACCTTCAAAAAATACATCGACCATCAGTACCACTACCGTGTGCGCTACATTCCCGAGGGCAAGGTCACAGGCTACAGCCACTACTGGGGTAAGCTGTACATTTTCGAATCTCAGGACAAAACTGCCCTGCCCGCCCCTTCCTACGTAAAGGACTCAGAGCTTGCAGCCCATGACCGCAAAAAGCCCTTCTTCGCACTGGCTCTGCTGGTGGCACTGTTTGCGGTGCTGGAAGCGGTGTACAGCGGCTATTCCATGGCATCTCCCCTGTTTCTGGGTGCAGCTGCGGTGTCTGCCGTGGCTGAAATCGCTTGGCTGGCTCTGATTTTCATGGACTGGAAGCGCGGCGGCGACATCGCCAAAGGCAAGGTGAACCCCAATGAACAGCCTCCCAATCCCAAGCACAAGCTGCTTACTTTGGTCATCAGCCTGCTGACCATCTTCGCTATGCTCATTGCAGCCCTCACCGTCCCCGAAGCCCCCGAAAAGCCCGCCACTCCCGAAGCCTGCGTGGATGCCTTCTTTGCAGGCAACTACGAATACCGCACTACTCAGGAAACCCTGGATGAAAACGGCAACGCGGTGAAAACCGTCATCGAAGGCAAGCGCACCAACGGCGAGGTCGCCAAGGAAGCCTACGAGTATGTGGAATGCCCCTACACCCTCAGCTGGACCGAATGCTACGCCGAGGAAGGCTCCAACGGCACCACCCGCGTGAAGCTTTTGATGAACACAGGAGAATGGGTACTGACCAGCGGCTATCTGGGCACCCCCAGCTACCATGAAAATCTGGTGCTGCAGGGTGAAGAAACCATCGGTGATGTACTGTGTGAAGTATATACCACTTCCTATGAATGGACCGTTCCCGAAAACTTCAACCTCACCGACGAAGAAAACGAACTGCTGAGCGGCAGCATCATTTCTCTGACCTACTGGCTGGACAAGGAAACAGGCCTTCCCGTGAAGATTGTCACCGACAGCGGCGATTCTCCCCGCTGGATGAACATTGCCTACACCTACGCCAACCGCTATGCCTCCATGATGTTCGACATGACTCTGGAGGATGCCATTGCCATGTATCCCGAAGAAGCAGAGTACCTGAATGTACAGACCTTTGAAGTACTGGACTTCGGCAACCATATTGAAATTAATGACCCTACTGCGGAGCAGTAAGCTCCATATAAAAACAGCCGAGAGCGAATTGCTCTCGGCTGTTGTATTATGTCATCAAAACGGTCTTTCGGTACTGCAAAGGTGTGCAGCCCATGTACTCCACAAAATGCTTCCCGAAATGACTGGGACTGCAGAAACCCGTCAGCTCCGCAATATCGCCAATCCGCAGCTCGGAATTTTCCATGAGCTCCAGCGCCCGATCCAGACGATACCGTGTGAGAAATTCGTTGGGCGTGGTGTCCAGCACACGGCGAAAACACCTGCACAGCTCGCTGCGGTTGGTCATAGCCGCCTTGGCAATGACTTCCAAGGTGATTTTTTCACCGTAGTTCCCCTGAATAAACGCCAGAGCATTCTTCACCTTTTCCTCGTCCTTTTCCTCCGCCAAATAACGGGAGATGGATTTGGCATTGCGCTGCAAGTCACTGTCGGTGTATTCGCATATGCCCATCCAGATTTTGAGCATCTGTTCGCAGGCGGTCAGCTCGTAAAACCGCTCCTTATCCAGCATGATGTTGATGATACGCCGCAAACGGGTCTGCATCTGTTTGTTGGAGGGATGGGACAGTCCGAAAAACGCATATTTCAAATGGGATGCCATCACAGGCTCGATGCAGTTGCGATACAGGTCCGTCTCTGTGGTTCCGCTCAAAAATACGGGGCTCCACAAAAAGGAATACAGCTTCCCTTCCCCTTTCTTGCAGGGGCTGATTTGATGGAGGGCGCGGCTGTTGAAGAAAATAATTTCCCCCGGCTCCATCATCACCTTTTCGCTGCCCACCTGACAGCAAAAAGCCCCTTCCGTAATCAGGGTAATTTGCAGCTCATCATGCCAGTGCCAGCAAATGCCGTCCGTTTGGAAGCTTGCGAAGTCATTCAGGTACACCGCAAAGGGCATCCCTGCGGTACCATGCTCTTTAACCTCCTTCAACGCGGAGTCTACAATTGTATCTTTCCCTCTGACTTGTCTATCCATATTCGCTCCTATGTTACGATTATGATATTTTTACATACTATAATGGCTTTAAATTTCGTTTCGTTCACAATATAATAATATCACATTCAAACAAACTGTCAACCACACGAACCAACGAAAGGAAGTATACTATGGATATCAAGAACGCATTCTCTCTGGAAGGCAAGGTTGCTCTGGTTACCGGCGGTACCTACGGCATCGGCTTCGCAATCGGCTCCGCACTGGCACAGGCAGGCGCTAAGGTTGTTTACAACTGCCGCTCCGAAAAGAG
>JAZREI010000089.1:0-4328 GCA_045660685.1 Oscillospiraceae bacterium | reverse complement strand
GAAGCACGCAGCCGCGGGGAAAACTTCGGCGACCATGCGGTACTGTATCGTATGAACGCCCAGTCCAACCAGCTGGAATATGCCTTCAAGCGCAACGGCATTCCCTACAAGGTCTACGGCGGTATGCGTTTCTTCGACCGTGCGGAAGTCAAGGATATGCTGGCGTATCTGTGCGTCATCAACTCTCCCGAGGATGACCTGCGTCTGCGCCGCATCATCAATACCCCTGCTCGCGGCATCGGTGAGCGCACCATCGATCAGGCTGCACTGATTGCAAGTGAGGAAAACATCAGCCTGTACGATGTCATCCGCAATGCCAACCACTACCCCGACCTGAAGCGTGCAGCACCCAAGCTCATTCAGTTTGTGGATATGATGGAGTTCCTGCGGAAGGCAAACGAGTCCGTGACACCCGATGTGCTGTATGACTTGGTTCTGGAGCAGAGCGGCTATATTACCGCACTGGAAGCCAAGAAGGGCGACGAAGCCATCTCCCGCATTGAAAACATCAAGGAACTGAAGTCCAACATCATCTCCTACATGGAACAGAGCGGAGATGCCACTCTGGCAGGCTTTTTGGATGAAGTTGCCCTGTACACCGATTTGGATAACATGGATGAAGCAGACTGCGTCACCATGATGACCATGCACTCCGCAAAGGGTCTGGAATTCCCCACGGTATTCATTGTGGGTATGGAAGAAAATATGTTCCCCTCCTCCCGATGCATCGGCGACCCTGTGGAAATGGAAGAGGAACGCCGTCTGTGCTACGTGGCACTGACCCGCGCCAAGCGGATGCTGTATCTGCTGTGCGCTCGTCAGCGTATGCTCTTCGGCAAGACCACAAGCAACCTGCCCTCCCGATTCACCGACGAAATTCCCGAAGAACACATGGACAAGGGCGGCTTCCTGCCTCCCAAGCGGAAGGAATTGTTTGCCGATGACGACAGCTTCGGCTTTGGTGATGAGGCTTTCGACAGAGCGAGCTATCGCGGAAGCTCTTACGGCAACCGCGGGTATAGTGGCTACGGCGGTACAAGCTATCAAAAGAAGAAAACAACCATTGCGCCTCCCAAGCGTCCCACAGCACCTGCTGCATCCGCATCCGCAAGTGCAGGCGGCGGCTTCAACGTAGGCGACAGCGTAAAGCACAAGGCATTCGGCATGGGCAAAATCGTGAAGAAGACCCCCATGGGCGGCGATGCGCTGGTGGAAATCGAATTCGATTCCGTAGGCACCAAGCGACTGATGCTGAAGGTCGCAGCGGCGAACATGGAAAAAGTTTGATAATAAAGAGAGCGTTTCCAAAAGAAAACGCTCTCTTTTTATACATAAATATCGATTTCTACGCTCAAATTCCCGCTTTTGGTGGTGCGGACGGCACCACGGTAAATGAAGCGACCCTCGCCGCGGACGGAGACAGTGTCACCTTCCTTGAGAATGGTGTTGGTGTTTTCGCAGCACTTGCCGTTGAGGAAGATTTTCCCTGCGCGGAACAGCTCATTGATTTGGCTGCGGCTGTATTTATACACATGGGCGGCCACACCGTCAATACGCTCGGAGGCTACCACGCACTGTCTGGTCTCTAAGGTGAACAGCGCACCGTGGGGCAGCTCCTCTACCTCGGTAACGGTGAGCTGGGTGTGCTTGGCTTTGGTGAGGTTGTCGGCGATGTAGGGGGCGATTTTCTCCGTGGCGAAGATGTATGCCACGTTGTCTCGCAGGACGATGTCCCCCACCTGCTCACGGGTAATGCCCAGATTCATAATGGCACCCAGCAGGTCACGGTGGGTGAGCTTGTCGGCGTACTTGGGGGCGGTGGGCGCTGCCTTCAGACACACAATGGGGAAGGGCAGGTCGTAGCCGCACAGGTCCTCGTCCCCGAAGCGGCACATGACGCGCTGACAGCCTTCCGCACCGCCAAACAGGGTCTTGGGTACGTGGCGAATGTCACGCTCCAGGCGCATGAGTACGTCCTGCTCTGCAAGGCCCAGAAATGTGGAAAATGTATAAGTACCCTGACCGTAGGCTTTTTCTGCCAGCTCGGTCAGGCGTTTTTTGAGTATCAGTTCATCGTTGGACATGGATGCCCTCCTTGGTGAGATAGCATCAGTCTACCCGAAAACGAGACAAATGACAAGAGGGGAGCAATTTGTAGGGAGTGTGCTTGAAAATCAGCGAAAAAAGACCTCCCTCTTTTGGACGGAGGTCTTGGTGGTTTTTAACTTACTTGTTGTCAGCCAGCCAACGAGTTGCAGCGTGTGCAATGTAAGCAGCAGCCTGGCACAGAGCGTCTTCGTTGTAGATAACCTTGGGGTCGTGAGCAGCAGCAACGGGACGATCGATGTAACCGGTGGAGATGTACAGCAGAACGCCGGGAACCTGTTCCAGAACGCATGCAAAGTCTTCGGATGCGGAAGCCTGCATATCGGGAACGGGGTAGAAGCCCTGAACGCCAACTTCGCCCAGGTAGCCGATAACGGACTTAACCATTTCGGGGTTGCAGATTGCGGGGGGAACTTCTGCGGTCCATTCTACGATTGCCTTGCCGCCGAATGCTTCAGCGATCTTTTCAGCGGTGGTAACCAGACGTGCCTTCAGCTTTTCACGCAGTTCCTTATCGGTGCCGCGCATGGTGCCTTCCATGACACATTCGCCGGGCAGGGAGTTGTTAGCAACGCCTGCATTGATCTTGCCAACGGTCAGAACCATGGGAATGGTGCTGGACTTTTCGCGAGCGATCAGGTTCTGCAGACCCTGGTAAACGTGAACAGCGATGTTGATGGGGTCAATGCCGTATTCGGGGTATGCACCGTGAGAGGGGTAGCCAACGCAGGTGATCTTGAAGGAGTCGTTGGAGTACATCATGGTGTTCTTGTCGTTGTACATAACCAGACCCAGAGGAATCTGACCTGCAGCAGCGTGGCAAGCCATAGCTGCGTCAACGCCTTCCAGAACGCCGTCAGCGATCATAGCCTTGCTGCCCTGGAAAGTTTCTTCGCCGGGCTGCCACATGAACTTAACGGTGCCTTCCAGTGCGGATTCGTTTTCCTTCAGCATACGAGCTGCGCCCAGCAGCCATGCAGCGTGCATGTCGTGGCCGCAGGAGTGGGAGTGACCGTTGGTAGCTGCGAATTCTTCGCCGGAGTCTTCGGGGAAGGGCAGTGCGTCCATGTCAGCACGCAGCAGCAGGGTCTTGCCGCCGTTGCCGATGGTAGCAACAACGCCGTTGCCGCCGCAGCGCTTGGGTTCGTAGCCCAGCTTGGTCAGCTCAGCGATTACGTAGTCAGCGGACTGAACGGTGTCCATACCGATTTCTGCGAACTGGTGGATGGTACGGCGGTCAGCAACGATAACGTCCTTCAGTTCAAATGCTCTCTTCAGATAATCCATAATAGTAATCCTCCTTTAAATATATGGTAGGCCATATTTGCGTATATTTTACCATGCAGACAAATGTATTGTCAAAGGAATAGCAATGTGATATATCAATTTCGCTGTTTTTGCGGTTTAGGGCTTTTGATTTTGTGCAAATTCCCATGGAATGTCAGGAAAGAGCATGTCAGAGAAGGGGTGTCCGCCGCAGAGGGTCAGCCTTTGGTTGTCTTCGTCTTCGCTGTCTGTGCAGAACGTAACGAATACCTCTATGTACAGGTCCTTCAGTTCCCAATACGCCCACTTGGCATCGGGGTCATTTGCCATATCCGCCAATGCGTCAACAGACATGGCGTAGTAGCGGGACTGCATGGTTTTGTCTGCGCAGAATCGTTCCCACAGCTTGTCGCCTATGCGGGCATGGTCGGCGGCCATGGAGCGGATGTTGGACAGCTTATCCGCCATAATCAGCAGCTTTACGTCACGGGGCGCGGTGCGCAGATGCGCAACAGCGGCCAGCTTCCGCTCCCACCAAGGCAGTTCCTTGTGCTGCTCTGTGTGAGCGTTGACCAGCTCCGCAACGGTGTTCCCGAAGCGTTCGGCAATGTCTTCAATGGTGGCATCGGTATCCTCCACAACATCGTGGAGTACGCCTGCCATGAGCAGCTCCTCATGGGCGTTCATGCGGATGAGGATGTTCAGCACCTCCATGGGGTGAACGATGTAAGGCAGATTTGTACCCTTGCGCAGCTGACCGCTGTGCATTTGGGCGGCGTACAGGATGGCGTCGTTGAGCTTGTTCATGTTATCTGCCTCTCTTTTTAACGTCGTTTTTGATGCGGTCACTCCAGCCGGCGGCCATAGGACGGCAGGCACGGACATCGGCAATGGCCTCGGACAGGACATCGTAGTTCAGCGCAGTGCCTTCCTTGTCGCATTTGTAGGTGACGGAG
>JAZREI010000088.1:0-18879 GCA_045660685.1 Oscillospiraceae bacterium | reverse complement strand
GTGTTGGTGCAGATTTGGAAGCTGAAGATTACTTATGAGGGGATTATTCGCGCAGTCTTTATGGTATTGCGTATTGTGATGCTCATTTGCGGCACGTTCCTGTTGACCTATACCACTGCGCCTGTAGCACTGACAGATGGTATGGAAATGCTGCTGAATCCTCTGAAGAAGCTGAAAGTGCCCGTTCACGAAATGAGTATGATGATGAGCATGGCGCTGCGCTTCATTCCCACACTGATTGAAGAAACCGACAAGATTATGTCCGCACAGAAGGCTCGCGGTGCTGACTTTGAAACAGGCAGCCTCATGGACAGAGCTCGTGCGCTGCTGCCCATTCTGGTACCCCTGTTTGTGTCCGCATTCCGCCGTGCCGATGAGCTGGCAATCGCGATGGAAAGCCGCTGCTACAACGGCGGTGCAGGTCGTACCCGTATGAAGCAGCTGCGCTACAAGGCGGCTGACTATGTGGCACTGCTGTTTGGTGTGCTGCTGAATGTGCTGATGATTGGACTGCAGGTGATTGGTTTATGAGAAATATTGCATTGAGACTGACCTATGACGGGTCGGCTTACCATGGCTGGCAGGTACAGAAGACGGAAGTTACCGTGGCGGAAACCCTGGAAAAGGCACTGACCAAAATCTGCGGCGAGCCCATCAAGGTGGTGGGCTGCGGACGCACCGATGCAGGTGTTCACGCCAACCGCTACTGTGCCAACTTCCGCACCAACTCCCGTATCCCCATTGACCGCATCCCTCTGGCGGTGAACTCCCGTCTGCCTGCGGATATTGCGGTGGTGGATGCCTGTGAAGCTCCCGAAGACTTCAACGCCATCGGCTCCTGCATTAAGAAGGAGTACATTTACAAAATCAAAAATTCACGGATTCGCGATCCGTTTTTGCAGAATCGTGTGTGCTTTTATCCCTCCCGACTGGACTTTGACCGTATGCAGCGGGCAGCACACGCATTCGTAGGCACCCACGACTTCCGTGCTGTGCGCAGTGTGGGCACCGAAACCCGCACCACCGTCCGCACTGTGTACTGGTGTGAGGTGACACAGGAGGACGACATCATTACCCTTGCGGTGTGTGCTGACGGTTTCCTGTACAACATGGTCCGCGCCATTGTGGGCACCTGTGTGTACGCTTCCCACGGGAAGCTGGAGCCCGAGGAAATCCCCCACCTGCTGGAAATCGGCGACCGCCGTTTGACAGGACCTACCATGCCCCCTCAGGGCTTGTACATGAACCGCATCTGGTATGAGGGCGAAGTAGGGGAAATGATGCAGCGCTGACGCGCTTCGATGAACGTCCTTGCGGACGAAACTCTGCGAGGCTTTGACTTCCGTATGTTTATTTGTTCATAATTTTATGGTATATCTGTTATATAGGGCGGTTTGTCCCGAATAGAGTACCAAGTGAATACCTAAGAATAAGAAAGGGTTGCTACTTATGATGAAATGGATCATTGACTTGATCCTTCTGGCTGTGGTGCTGCTGAGCGCCTATAACGGCTATAAAAGAGGTCTCATCAACGAAATCGGCGCCATGCTGTGCCTGCTGGTTTCCTTATATGCGGCTACCATGGTTGCAAACACCGTTTCCTTTGAGGTGGTTTCCGCGGTAAAGCCCTTTGCGGGCGGCTTCATCGAAGCTGTTATTGCCGATGATGTGCCCCAGCATCTGGGCTATGATGTAGATGAATATTCCATCAGCGATATTATTGCCAATGACCCCCAAAAGGCCTTTGAGGTTGCGGAAATGACCTTCCGCTGCATGGGTGTTTATGAAGCGACCGCTGCGGATTTGGCACAGGATGTTATGGATTATCAGGCAGCCAACAATGTGGGGCTTAGACCTGCCATCATTGATGTTACCTGCAATACCGTGGTGTTTGCGGGTGCTGTGGCGCTGTTCTTTGTAATCATTCTGATTTTCCTCACCGTGCTGGGCAACATTCCCAATATTTCCTTCCGTCTGCCCAATATGGAGGAAGTGGATGAGATTGGCGGCGCCCTTGTGGGTATTATGCGCGGTGTGCTGCTGGGAATGCTGGCAGTGTGGGTGCTGAAGTTTATGGGGCTGCTCATTGGGGAAGATACCTTGAGTGCCACCATCATTGCCCGCCTGTTTGAGAAGATTGGCATTGTGTCCTTCTTCCTGGGCGTGTAAATACCCGTTTGAATGTAATTTTTCTATAGGAGATTGAATCTATGCAGCCTCAACTGTGTGCTCGCTGTGGGAAAAACCCCGCAGTGGTATTTGTAACCAAGTTCGACGGACGTGAGTCCAAGAACGAGGGTTTGTGTCTCAAGTGCGCAAAGCAGCTGGGTATCAAGCCCATTGATGATATTTTTGAAAAGATGGGAATCGCAGAGGAAGACCTGGACTCCATTCAGGAGGAAATGACAGGCGCTCTGGGTGAGCTGGGCAATCTGGCTTCCATGTTCGGCGGCGGTCTGCCCGGCGGCATGGGCGGCGATGACGATGAGGACGAAGAAGACAGCGGCAAGACTGCAACCTTCCCCTTTATGAACCGTCTGTTTGGCGGTGCGAATGCTCCCGAAAGCGGCAAGCAGGACAGCGGCAAGGCACCCAAGAACGATAAGAAGTCCAAGGGTCCCGGCAAAAAGAAGTTCCTGGACGGCTACTGCATTGACCTGACCATGCGTGCCCGTGAAGGCAAGCTGGACAATATGATTGGCCGTAAGGAAGAACTGGAACGTGTCATCCAGATTCTCAACCGCCGTCAGAAGAATAACCCCTGCCTCATCGGTGAGCCCGGTGTTGGTAAGACTGCCATTGCGGAAGGTCTGGCCATGGCCATTGCCAAGGGTCAGGTGCCCTATAAGCTCCGTGAGAAGCAGGTTTATCTGGTGGATATGACTGCTCTGGTGGCAGGTACCCAGTTCCGTGGTCAGTTTGAATCCCGTATGAAGGGCCTCATTGACGAAGTGAAGAAGCAGGGCAATGTGATTCTGGTCATCGATGAAATCCACAACATTGTGGGTGCGGGGGATGCGGAAGGCAGCATGAACGCCGCCAACATTCTCAAGCCCGCACTGAGCCGCGGTGAAATCCAGGTCATCGGCGCCACCACCTTCAAGGAATACCGCAAGTTTATTGAGAAAGACACCGCGCTGGAACGCCGTTTCCAGCCCGTTACCGTAGCAGAGCCCTCCATTGCAGACTCCATCGAGATTCTGCTGGGCATTAAGAGCTACTATGAAGACTATCATCAGGTGGACATTTCCGACGAAATGTGCCGTCTGGCAGTCACCATGTCCGAACGCTACATCACCGACCGTTTCCTGCCCGATAAGGCCATCGACCTCATTGATGAGGCTTGCTCCGACGTCAATCTGAAGGACCGTGACCTGACTCGCCGCATGATGGTGGAAAAGGAGCTGGCGGACTATGCCAAGGAGCAGGAGCTGCTGCTGGCTGATACCGAAAACGAACACTATGCCCGTCTGGCGGAAATCCGCAGCAAGACCATGCAGCTCAACGACGAGCTGCTGCAGTTGAAGGCAAAGGGCAGACCCAAGCTCACTGCCGATAACATTGCCCGTATCATTGAGCTGTGGACCAAGATTCCCGCAGCCAACATCAAGGAAGACGAATTTGCTCGTCTGGCTGGTCTTAACGACCGTCTGAAGTCCCACATTGTGGGTCAGGACGAAGCTGTGGACACCGTTTCCGCAGCGGTCAAGCGCAGCCGTGTGGGTCTGCAGGCAAAGCGCAAGCCCCTGTCCTTCATCTTCGTAGGCGGCAGCGGCGTGGGCAAGACCGAGCTGGTGAAGCGTTTGGCAGAAGACCTGTTTGACTCTCCCGAATCTCTGATTCGTCTGGATATGTCCGAGTTTATGGAAAAGTTCGCGGTGAGCCGTATCGTAGGTTCTCCTCCCGGCTATGTGGGCTATGACGAAGCAGGTCAGCTCACCGAAAAGATTCGCCGCCGTCCCTACTCCGTGGTGCTGTTTGACGAAATCGAAAAGGCACACCCCGACGTGCTGAACATTCTGCTGCAGATTCTGGACGACGGTCACATTACCGACGCACAGGGCAGAGTGGTGAACTTTGAAAACACCGTCATTGTTATGACCACCAACGCAGGCAGCAACTCCAAGAGCGGCTCTCTGGGCTTCGGCGCAAGTCTGACGGATATGAGCCGTGAAAAGAGCATGAAGGCTCTGGGCGAATTCCTGCGCCCCGAATTCATCAACCGTGTGGACGAAATTGTTTGCTTCAATGCTCTCAGCGAAGCAAACCTGCGCGACATTGCTGTACTGATGCTGGGCGAAACCGCACAGGCTATGGCAGACAAGAAGATTACCCTGACCTACGACGAGTCCGTCCCCGACTATCTGGTGGAAAAGGGCTACAGCGTGGCATACGGTGCCCGTAACCTGCGCCGTCTGATTCAGCGTGAAATCGAAGACGCAGTGGCTACCGAAATGGTGGACCGCCGCCGCGGCAACGTCAGCAAGGTATTCGTTACTGTGGTTGACGGTAAGGTACAGGTACAGTCCGAATGATGCTGAACCCCAACAAGACCGCTTTGCTGGTCATTGATATGCAGGAGGGATTCCTGAACCCCGAATCCCCCACCTATATCCCCATGGCATGGGACACCGTGCCTGCCTGTGCTGCGGTACAGAAGAAAGCCCGTGAGCTGGGCATCCCTGTGTACTTTATCATCCGCAAGTACGCTCCCGACGGCACAGACGTGGAGTTCACCCGCTATTTTGCGTGGAAGGAGGGTGGCAAGCCCTGCTCCACTGCAGATAGTCCTCTGGGCTGGAATATGCCCGAGGAATTTGAAGTGCTGGAAGGGGACACCGTGCTGGTGAAGCCTCGCTACTCCGCCTTCTTCAACACCAATCTGGACAGCATTCTCCGCCGACAGGGTGTTGACACTGTGGTGGTCACAGGCACCACCACCCCCAACTGCATCCGACACACCGTATTTGACTCCATCAGTCTGGACTACAACACCGTGGTACTGGATGACTGCACTTCTTCCGTCAATGAGGAAGTACAGCGTGTGAATATGCTGGGGATGCAGACCATCGGGGCTGTCATTGCCACAGCGGAAGATTTTATCAGCGAAACCATCGACCTGCCCGTGACCATTGAGATGGTCAGAGCAGACATTGCCAAGGAGAAGTAATATGGGTATCATTGAAATCATTCAGGGCGACATCACCAAGCAGAATGTAGATGCCATCGTCAACGCTGCCAACTGCAAGCTGCTGGGTGGCGGTGGGGTAGACGGCGCGATTCACCGTGCCGCAGGTCCTCAGCTGCTGGAAGAATGCCGCACCCTCAACGGCTGTGAAACAGGCAAGGCAAAAATCAGCAAGGGCTATAAGCTGCCTGCAAAGTTCGTGATTCACACCCCCGGTCCCGTATGGCACGGCGGCAAGAATAACGAGCCTGCGCTGCTGGCAAGCTGCTACCGCTCCTGCTTGGAGCTGGCAAGTGAAAACGGCTGCAAGACCGTGGACTTTCCCTCCATCAGCACAGGGGTATACCACTTCCCTCTGGATAAGGCATCCGTCATTGCCATCACCACCATCAAGGAATATCTGGCTGACCACCCCGAAATCGAACGGGTACGCATGGTATGCTTCGATGATAAGACCAAGCAGTTTTACGAAAACGCGCTGGCAAACGCATAAAAGACATGGGGACGGTTTTCTGTCCCCATGTCTTTTTATTGAATGATGGATCGGGCGAACAATGTTCGCCCCTACAGGTGGAGGAGCGCGTGATATGAAAAAATCTAACATCTTATGGACCATTGCGGCGATTCTTGTCCTCGTCTTCTTCGTGAAAACGGGGCTGGATTGGCACACCTATAACACTACCTTGAACTCCGCACCTTTTCGAGTGTGGATTCTGGTGAATGGAGTTTATTTCCTGCTGCCTGCAGTGGTTTTTGCTGTGATTGCAATGGTGAAAGGACGGAAGCATGATGTTTAATGTGAATGCACTGGAATGGACAAGACAGCCTAAGGACTATACCATTGAGGCTGACAGAATTGAGATTGTTACCATGCCCCACACAGACTTATGGCAGCGCACTTACTATCATTTCCGCAATGACAATGCTCCCGTGCTGCAAATGACTACGGAGGAGCAGTATTTCTCTTTCACGGTTAAAACGGAGTTTGCGAGCAAGCATCGTTTTGACCAGTGTGGTGTGGTCATGTATTTGGACAGCGAAAACTGGCTGAAGGCCTCTGTGGAATACGAGAATGAGGAATTCCAGCATTTGGGCAGTGTGGTCACCAACCATGGCTACTCCGACTGGGCTACGGTGGAGATGGATGCAGCGGTGAAGTCTATGTGGTATCGGCTCAGCCGACGGGAAGATGACTTCTGTGTAGAGTCCTCTGTGGATGGTGTGCGCTTTAAGCAGATGCGCATTTGTCATATGCATGAGGCAAAAGGTGCGGTGCGTTTCGGTGTATATGCCTGCAGCCCCGAGGATTCCTCCTTTACGGCGGTATTTACCCATATGGAGCTGACGGAATGTAAGTGGCTTGCCCATGACGGACAACAGCCCGATGAAGCATAAAATAACACGGATGCGATTATTTTCGCATCCGTGTTTTTGTTGTATTTATTTATCGTGGGAAGAAACGATACCGGGCAAAATCGGGACGATACGCACAATGTCAGTGCGAGCTGAAGAATTTGTAGACCAAATCTTCTTTATCTCGGCGGCTGAGATGGCTGCCTGCGTAGTAGCCCACATCCGTTAGATTGTTCTGCTCGTTGAGCATATACCGCTCACAAATGCGCCAACGTCCGTCGTCACACAGTCTCCAGCGGTCAATGTAGCGGTTGTGAATGGTCAGCACCTTCCGCTTATTGGGCTTGGCGCCCATAGCACCTTCCCGACCGAACAAACTCAAAATGCCGTAGGTCTCGCTGACGGCTTCCGTGTCGCTTTTGAAGGCGATGATGACGTCGGTGTACTGGTGGGAGGTGTAATCATACATACGGCGGTGATTGCCCTCTGCCCATGCGCAAAATTCCCGTCCCGTACCCTCAAAGTCGGGGGGATAGTGCAGCTCGCTGTCGGCGGTGAAAATCAGGTCGCACAGGTCATTGTCACAGCGGTCCATGCAGCGGCTGTATAAGTAAATGCTTTCTCGGATTTGGTCTTTTGCCAGCAATTTTTCCAGTTCGGTCATAGGCACATCACTCCTTTTGCACCATTGTACCCTCCGCTTGCTTAGAAATCAACCGTTTCCCCATTGATTTCCTGCAGCGCTGCCCGTACATACCGCAGTCCGTCAGCGGCATCGGGATGGGAGTAGGTGTGAGTGATTTGGATGCTGCCTGTGGGGTACTCCTTCAGCAGTGCCGTCACTTCCCATAAATCCTCCAGCAGACCCACCTGCCTGCCATCTGCGTATACGGCGTACAGCTTCTCCACGCCATCGTAAGACTCCAGCAGCACATGGTATAGCTGCTCCTCGTCGGTTACATCTCGCTGATGGCACAGCACGGGAATGAGCGTAAAGGGCGTGGCTTCTGCGGTGCGGGTGATTTCTTCCGCGGTACGCTCTGCCATTTCGGCGCATTTGCGTGCTGTGGCAAGGTCGTGAATTCCCGGAATCACCGTGCCGTCTACGATGATGCGGCAGCCCGTACGGAAGCTTGCTGCCATGAACAACAGGGCAAGAGTAATACACAGTGCGATTCGTTTTCCTTTCATAAATGGACTCCTTCGGGACAAGTTTTAGGGATATTTTGCATATAATCCAATGGAATTATACCTTAGGAGGTTCAAGGAATGGCATTTGAAGAAAAGAACAGACCGATGACAAAGCCCCATCATGTGATTATGGAGGACCGCAGCAAGCTGTCGGTGACGGGGGTGGAAGACGTAATCAGCTTCGACGAGAACGAAATCATTGCCCATACCGCGCAAGGCAATCTCATTATCCGCGGTACGGGGCTGCATATCGGCAAGCTGACCTTGGACAGCGGAGAGGTCAGCGTTGACGGTTTGGTGCGGGAGCTGTGCTATGAGGAAGCAGCACCTGTGGGCGGATTCTGGGCGAAGCTGTTCGGCTGATGACAAATCCTCCCGCGCAACAGCTTTTTCAGGCGCTGGTATTCCTTTCGGCAGGCATTGCGGCAGGCTTGGTGTATGATGTGTGCAGAGCCATTCGCCGCTGCTGCGGCAGCCGTGTGGGGATGTGGGTGGATATTCTGTTTGCCGCAGGGGTGTGCGCAGCCTTGTTTGTGCTGGGGATGCTGGCAGGAGAGGGGCAGCTGCGGCTGTTTATGCCTGTGGCTACAGGCTGCGGAGGGGTGGGCTACAGCCGTGTGTGCAGCCGCTATACGGTGCCTGTGCTGACTCGCTGTGTGCGTGTGGTCCTGCGTGTGCTATCCATCCCACGGCAGGCTATGGGAAAGCTAAAAAATTTTCTGAAAACAGGAAAAAAGTTCTTTCCAAAACGTAAAGATTGGAGTAAAATGAATGGGTATAGTTTTATTCTGCGGCATCCATCCCGAAACCGTACCCCAACAAAGGAGGGGAGGTCGGATGACTGCCCAAAGGATCGGATGGATTGCGCCGTTCATCATCGCTTTGATGGTGATTTACGCCCTGTGGAATATCGCAGCGGTGCGGCGGGACCTGATGCGGGCGGAGGAATACCGCTTGGAGCTCATACAGCAGACGCAGTCTATCGCTGCGGAGAATCAACGGCTGGAGCGGGAAATCGCAATGGCCGAGGACGGCGCAGTGATGGAGCGGATCGCCAGAACCCGACTGGGTCTGGTGTACCCGGGAGAACTGATTTTCTGCGGCGCGGAATAACGCCGAGGAATAAGAGAGAAAAATAAAGCAGGGAGAAAACGCTAATATGGCTCTGGAAGTAGGGGAAGTATTTGAAGGAAAGGTAACAGGCATTACCAAGTTCGGCGCATTTGTTGCTATGCCCGACGGCAAGAACGGTCTGGTACATATTTCCGAAATCGCAAACACTTATGTAAACGACATCAACGAGTTTGTGAAGGAAGGTCAAGTGGTCAAAGTGCGCGTCATCGGCATTGGTGACGGCGGCAAGGTGAATCTGTCCATGAAGCAGGCAGAAGCACAGGCCCAGCCTCGCCCCCAGAGACCTCGTTTTAATAACAACCGTGAGGGCGGTAATCGCGAAGGCGGTCGTGAAGGCGGCAATCGTGAATTCAACGGTCCCAAGCGTGAGCCCAGAGAACAGGGCAACCAGGGCGGTTTCGAATCTCGTCCTCCCCGCAGAACCTCTGCGCCCCGTAATGATGACCGTCGTACCGGCGAAGTCAAGACCAGCTCCGGGGATGTGAGCTTTGAAGATAAGCTGAAGGCATTCATGCAGGAATCCGACAGCCGTATTGCGGGCAATAAGATGTACGCAGACCATAAGTCCAGCCGCAGAAGAAGATAACTCTGCGCAACGTTACGAAAACAATGACCGCTGCTGTTCATATGCCGCAGCGGTCTATTTTTTAGGAGAATCATACTATGGAAAATAAACAGTTTATTGACAGCCTGTTGGGGCTGCTGGCCATCGACAGCGTGGCATATGTAGATGCTGACGAAGCACACCCCTACGGCAAGAAGGTATCCGAAGCACTGGACTATGTGCTGAACCTCAGCGAAGAACTGGGCATCCGCACCGTCAACCGCGACGGCAAGATTGCTTGGTGCGAAATCGGCGAAGGCGACGAAATCGTTGGCGTTCTGGGCCATCTGGACATCGTTCCCGTTGGTGAAGGCTGGACCCACAATCCCTTCGGCGAAATTTGTGAGGACAAGCTCTACGGCCGCGGCACCTCCGACGACAAGGGCCCCACTCTGGCAGCCCTGTTTGCTATGAAGGACCTGCAGGACGCAGGTGTGAAGCTGAACCGTCGTGTGCGCCTGATTCTGGGTCAGTGCGAAGAAGTGGGCGAATGGACCGATATGCAGTACTACTGCGAACATGAAGAAATGCCCGTATTCGGCTTCACCCCCGACGCAGAATTCCCCGCAATCTACGGCGAAAAGGGCATCATGCGCTTTGAACTGACCATGCCTGTTTCCGAAAGCGGTCTGGACATGGCAGAAGGCGGCGACGCAGGCAACATGGTAGCAGCTTGGGCTAAGGCTGTTGCAGGCGGCAAGGAATATGCTGCGGAAGGCATCAGCGCTCACGCATCTACCCCCGAAAAGGGCACCAACGCCATCAGCAAGCTCATGGCTGAGCTGCCCGGCAAGTTCGCTGAATTCTACAACAAGCACATCGGCTTCGATGTCAACGGTGGTCTCATGGGCTGCGGCTTCGAAGACGAACAGAGCGGCAAGCTGACTCTGAACGCAGGCACTCTCCGCACCGAGGACGGTCTGCTGCGTCTGGTCATCGACATTCGCTGCCCCGTTACCTTCACTCTGGAACAGGTACAGGGTGCCATTGAAGCTGCTGCTGCGCCCTACGGTATTGCAGTGGAAAACAGCGCATACACTCCCTCCATTTACATGGACAAGAACGGCAAGGTCATCACTGCCATGATCGATGTATACCGTGAGTTCACCGGCGATATGACCGAGCCTATGGTCATCGGCGGCGGCACCTACGCACGCGCAATGCCCGGCATCGTGGCATACGGCATGCTGCAGCCCCACAGAGAGGGCACCGAACACCAGAAGGATGAATACGTCTATCTGGAAGACATCTATCTGGCACGTAAGATTTACCGCACCGCTATCGAAAGACTGGCAAATCTGGAAGTCTAAAGGGAGGAATATATATGGCATTGATCAAAGGTGTACATCATGTGTGCATGAAGTGCGTTACCGCGGAACAGTTTGACGAGGTACAGAAGTTTTACGGCACTGTACTGGGTCTGACTGAAGTGCGCCGCTGGGCTGCAGGGGTCATGTATGACCTGGGCGGCAGCCTGCTGGAGGTCTTCTCCAATGGCGCCGAAGCCCTGCCTCAGGGTGTCTGGCAGCACATTGCCCTGGCTACCGATGATGTGGATGCCTGTGTGAAGGCTGTGTCCGCAGCGGGCTATGCCATCACCATCGAGCCCAAGGACATTGTCATCGGCTCCGAGCCTCCTCTGCCTGCCCGTATTGCATTCTGCATCGGGCCCATGGGTGAAGAAATCGAATTCTTCTGCGAGAAATAAAATACAAACCGCCTGTCTCACCAGAGACAGGCGGTATTTTTTATTCTTCGGTTGCAGGAGGATTCAGCTGCTGGTCTACCAGCTTGTAGTAGTCCTTGTAGAGGATGTTCTTGGCGTATTTGAACATTTCCTTTGCCTTGTCCTTCATGGCATCGATGTATTCCTCATTGTCGGCATATTCTTCATAGCCGGGAGCAGGGGTGAAGACATCTGTGGTGGCATCGTAAGAGCCTGCCAGAGAAACCCAGCTGCTGCCAATCCCCGCATCCACGCCGATGGCGAAGGGCTGAGGAGAGTTGGGGTCAGCCACGTTGTAGTTGGTGGAGAGAATGTCACGGCCGCTGAACAGTCGAGAGTCAAATTCCAGACCGAACAGGTTGGACAGGGTGGGGATAATGTCGATGGAGGAGCAGGGGTCATTGACCACGATGGGTTCTTCCATGCTGCCGCACCAGACCATGAAGCTGTTGCGGTAGCGCAGCATATCGCGGTCCCCTGTTGCCACGGGCTCCAGCTCGTGATATTCCTTGGGGGTGAGCTTGTAGGGATAGTGGTCGGAGGTCAGGGCGATGACGGTGTCATCTGCGATGCCTGCGGCTTCCAGCTTGTTCATCAGCTCGGTCAATGCCAGCTCCAGCTCCAGCTGAGAGGCGATGTAAGCCCGCACAGTGGTGGAATACTGGGTCAGGTGGGCAACTTCTTCCTGATGCTTTTCGCACATACGGTGAGCGCCGAAGCCCCATGCCCCGTGACCGCTGACGGTCATGTAGTAGGTGTGGAACTTTTCGCCGTTGTTTACATAGTTGTCGATGTATTCATCGGCGGTGACCAGAATCATTTCATGGTCGGAGTTGGGCCAAGTGCTTCTGCTGAGAAGCTCCAGACCGTTGCCCAAGCCCTTATAGACGTAGCCCAGATTGGGGTGGGTGCGGTGGCGTTCATAGAAATTCCAGGTGTTGTTGTGGTATGCGCGGGTGGCGTAGCCCAGCTTAGAGAACTGGTTGCCCAGTGCGTAGGGCATGGACTTGGATGCGCTGGACAGGAAGGACAGAGCGCCGTTGACATTGGTGGGCAGCAGACCGCTGACGGAGGCAAATTCGCCGCCTGTGGTACTCTGGTGCCAGTCGGGCTGATAGTAGTCGGTGAAGACGAAGCCTTCTGTGGACAGCTTATACAGGGTGGGGGTCAGCTCCTCGCTGATTGCATAGGGGGAGAAGGACTCCGCTACAATGAAAATCAGGTTTTTGCCCTCGAACATGCCTGTGTACTGATTCTTATCCGTGGGGGTCTTTGCGGCAAAGTACTGGCTCATTTCCTTTACCAGCTTGTCGGAGGTGCTGTCGGCAATGGCAGTAAAGTCAATGTCCTGCACATTTGCTCCGTACACGGGGTCGGGAGTCACAACAGGTGTAGGCTGTACAGTGGGAGTGGGGGCTGCTGCAATGCCGGGGGTGACTTCGGGGACACCGAAGATGCTGTAGGCAGCCTCCAGCTGCAGGCTGCACATGAGCCCGAAGCGGGTGATGGAGGGGTTGATGGCGTAGTCTGCGGTGAAGTATTCACGGTCTTCTTCCAAATCGCCGCTGCCTACCAGCAGAAGCAGAATGGTGAGGATTTCCAGTGCAGCAAATACACCTGCGGAAATTGCCCGCTTCTTGGCGGCGCTGCGGCGGGCGGGAACGATCTTCTTGTGCTTCCACGCCAGAATAGCCATAGGAACCAGTGCGGTCACAATATAGGGGATTCCATGGATGACGGTATTCACGGTGTCGCCGCCGAAGTCTGCGGTGACGTTGCCTGCCATGCTGAGCATATACCCTACCTCGAAGAAGATTTGGAAGTAGGAGTGGGCGCAGTATTCCGTACAGAATACCACGATCACTGCAAATGCAATCAGCCCTGTGAGGCCCACTCTCCATTTACGGGACTTGGGACACTGGGCAATGGCATAGAACAGGCTGCCGAAGGCTGCGGAGAATACCAGCAGATACAGGTAGTGGTAATCGAAGCGGGCGGCATCCACCGAAAACAGACGCAGCAGCAGTTCTTCATATAAAATGGTCAGCGGAAAGAATAGGGGAGCCCACAAATTCCGCTTGGTTTTGTGTTCGGTCATAAAGAAATTTCCTTTCGCAAAGGGGATCACATAACAATTCATAATACTACGGTTTTGGCACAAAATGCAAGTATTTACAGGAAAAAAGAAAACCGAAGCAACGAGAGCTGCTTCGGTTAGGTTTTGCCTTGGAAACGGGTGCCGCATTTGCTGCAGGTGATATTCACCTTACCCTTGCCCTTGGGGACACGCAGGTTGGTCTGGCAGGTGGGGCACACGAAGAACTTATAGTCCTTCCGCTGGCGGTGCTTCTCTTGTCTGAAGCGGATGCTGCGGTGCACAGAGCTTAGCCATTCCAGATAGTGCAGGTTTTCCAGATAGCGTTTTTCAATGTTGCGGCTCAAGGCGCGGAAAATTGCCCAGCCAATCAGCATTATGGATGCGGCGCTGAACAGGCCGCTGACGGAAGCTCGGCGGATGGTCAGCACGCCAAGCACCGAGCACACCACCGCGCCCATCAGCAGGGTGCGGTACAGGGCATCTGCACCATATCGGCCTTGCATAAACTGTTGCAGTTTGTTTTTCATATAACTCCAATCCCGTTAGGAAATCTATCAAAAAATCTTTATACTACTATTTTATTCACCGCGGAGCATTTGTCAATTTACTTCATACTAAGTTTACATATTTTTGCGTGGCGTGAAATAGTATGCAGAAACTATTGCATAATTCGTGTATATGGTGTATAATCATGCATTATCGCATAGGAGGTCAGCAATATGGAACTGAAAGGAAAATCGTTTCTGAAGCTGCTGGACTTTACATCCGACGAAATCGGCTATCTGCTGGAGCTGTCGGCAAAATTGAAGCAGGAGAAAAAACTGGGCATCCCTCACAGACACTTGGAGGGCAAGAATATTGCGCTGATTTTTGAGAAAACAAGTACCCGTACTCGCTGCGCTTTTGAGGTAGCGGGCCATGATTTGGGCATGGGCACCACCTATCTGGGACCCACAGGCAGCCAAATCGGCGTGAAGGAGTCCATTGCGGATACCGCCCGTGTGCTGGGCAGAATGTACGATGGCATTGAGTACCGTGGATTCGGACAGGATATCGTGGAAGAACTGGCGGATTATGCAGGTGTCCCCGTGTGGAATGGGCTCACCGACCAATTCCATCCCACCCAGATTCTGGCGGACTTCCTGACCATCCGGGAGCATTTCGGCAAGCTCAAGGGTATCAAGTTTGTATACATGGGCGACGCTCGCTTTAATATGGGCAACAGCCTCATGGTGGGCTGCGCCAAGATGGGGCTGCACTTCACCGCCTGTGCCCCCGAGGCATATTTCCCCGCTCCCGAGCTGGTGGAAACCTGCAAGGCACTGGCAGCGGAAAGCGGCGGCAGCATTACCCTCTGCACCGACCCCATGGAAGCTACCAAGGGCGCGGATGTCATCTATACGGATATTTGGGTCAGCATGGGCGAGCCTGTGGAAGTTTGGGCAGAGCGCATTGAAGCACTGGGACCCTATCAGGTGAACGCCGCTGTTATGGAAAACGCAGGACCTCAGGCGAAGTTTATGCACTGCCTGCCTGCATACCACGATTTGAACACCAAGGTTGGCAGAGAGATGGGGGAAAAGTTCGGCAGAGATTCTATGGAAGTGTCCAACGACGTATTCGAAGGACCCCAGTCCATTGTCTTTGACGAAGCGGAAAACCGTATGCACACCATCAAGGCTGTGATGCTGGCGACACTGGCCCATCAGCTCCCCGAAATTTGAGAAGAATAAGAAACGGCACCCAATTTTGGGTGCCGTTTTTTGTGCGTGCGATTTATTCTGCGTCCTTATTATTTTCCATGACCTGTTCGGAGAAGGATTTTTGTTCTTCTTCGGGGATGATGCCCAATCTACGTTCGATTTCTTCCAGTCGCTCGTCGATGCTCATGTACATCCGTAGTGCCGCTGCCATAAAGAAGGCAGGCAGTGTCAGCAGTCCCGCACCGCCCCAGAGATTACCGAACACGGAAACGGCAATGACAAGCAAAATACAAGATACAACAAACAATCCGATGAATTTCATACAACCGTCCTCCTTGCGGTATTTTTCTCCATTATACCATAAGGTGCAAAAAATGTGTGGATTTTATGAAAATTATAGAATCAGTCATTGCAATTTGTGAGCCTTCGGAGTATAATAAAACGCTTAATTTATTATGATATTTACACTGTCTGAAGGAAGTGTTTGTTTTGCAGAACTTGAGAAATATTGCAATCATCGCCCACGTTGACCATGGTAAGACCACCCTGGTTGACGAAATGCTGAAGCAGTCCGGCGTATACCACGAAAACCAGGAAGTTGTGGAACGCGTTATGGACTCCGGTGACCTGGAACGTGAACGCGGCATCACCATTCTGGCTAAGAATACCGCTGTTCGCTACAAGGGCACCAAAATCAACATCGTAGACACCCCCGGCCACGCTGACTTCGGCGGCGAAGTAGAACGCGTGCTGAAGATGGTAAACGGCGTTATCCTGCTGGTTGACGCTGCGGAAGGCCCCATGCCCCAGACCCGTTTTGTTCTGAGCAAGGCTCTGGCTATGGGTCACCGTGTCATCGTTGTCCTGAACAAGATTGACCGTCCCGACCAGCGTATCCACGAAGTCATCGACGAAATTCTGGAACTGCTGATGGATCTGGATGCTACCGACGAGCAGCTGGACTCTCCCATGCTGTTCTGCTCCGGCAGACAGGGCACTGCGTCCTACTCTCCCGACGTTGCAGGCACCGACCTGCAGCCCCTGTTCGACACCATCATGGACTACATCCCCGCACCCGAAACCAACACCGAAGCACCCTTCCAGATGCTGGTTTCCTCCGTTGACTACAACGAATTTGTTCGCCGTATTGCTATCGGCCGCATCGAACGCGGTACCATTAAGCAGAATCAGGAAATCATGGTCTGCAACTACCACGATGCTTCCGCAACCCGCAAGGCAAAGGCTGTATCCATGTACGAATACGAAGGTCTGGCACGTTCTCCCGTTACCGAATCCTCCGCAGGCAACATCGTTGCTATGAGCGGTCTGGGTGAAATCTCCATCGGCGACACCATCTGCGCAGTTGGCGCAGTGGAACCCATGGAATTTGTTCAGATTTCCGCGCCCACCATGGAAATGACCTTCTCCATCAATGACTCTCCCTTCGCAGGTCGTGAAGGCAAGTTCGTTACCTCTCGTCAGCTCCGTGAACGTCTGTACCGCGAAACTCTGAAGGACGTTGCACTGCGTGTTACCGACGACCCCGACGCAATGGACAGCTTCGTTGTTGCGGGCCGCGGCGAAATGCACATGTCCATTCTGATTGAAACCATGCGCCGTGAGGGCTACGAATTCCAGGTATCTCCTCCCCGCGTACTGTTTGCGGAAATCGACGGTCAGAAGTGCGAACCCATTGAACGTGTAGTCGTTGACGTTCCCTCCGAAAACATCGGTTCCGTCATCGAAGCACTGGGCCGCCGCAAGGGCGAATTCCTGGAAATGCTGCCCGTTGGCAATCGCACCAAGGCAACCTTCCTGGTTCCCTCCCGTGGTCTGTTCGGCTACCGCAACGAATTCCTGACTGCTACCAAGGGCGAAGGCATTCTGGCAAGCGTATTCGAAAAGTACGAACCCTTCAAGGGTGAAATCGCTCGCCGTTCCACCGGTTCTCTGATTGCATTCGAAACCGGCGAAACCGTTACCTACGGTCTGTTCAACGCACAGGAACGCGGCGTTCTGTTCGTGGGTCCCGGTGTACCTGTTTACGCAGGTATGATCGTTGGTCAGAACCCCAAGGCGGAAGATATGTCCGTTAACGTCTGCAAGCGCAAGCAGCTGACCAATATGCGTGCAAGCGGCAGCGACGATGCACTGCGTCTGGTAACTCCCAAGAACATGAGCTTGGAACAGTGTCTGGAATTCCTGGCAGACGATGAACTGCTGGAAGTTACCCCCAAGACCCTGCGCCTGCGCAAGCGCATTCTGGACCACAGCATGAGAATGAAGGCTCTGAAGAGCAGCAAGTAAATAAAAAAGGCACCTCGGAAACGAGGTGCTTTTTGTTTTTATACGCCTTCATACCCAAACACATACTGCTCCGTCATGGCGAAGGCTTCGCGGATGAAGTAATTGGCCGCTACGGTGGGGTAGCTGGTCCGTGCCGCCACACCGATGACGTCAATTCCTACATAGCCCGCTAACCGCTTAGCGCGGTGCAGGTGATACTCGCTGCTCACAAGGCCAATCACAGGCTCGTCCATAGGAAGCTCGTCGATGATTTCCATGGAGTACCGCAGGTTTTCCAGTGTGCTGGTGGCCTTGTCCTCCATAATGATGCGCTCGGGGGCGATGCCTTTGTCCGTGAGCCAGTCGTACATACACTGTGCCTCAGTGATATCCTCCCCGGGGCCTTGTCCGCCCGATACTACGGCAATGCAGTCGGGGTGTGCAGTCAGATAGTCGTATGCACCCACCATGCGGTCACGGAGGGACAGGGAGGGGCGTGTGCCGTTGACCCCTGCGCCCAATACGATGATGACATCGGCGGTTTGGTCGGTATCCGTGCGGGCATCCCGAATGATGAAGCTTTCTACCACACAGAAGTACCCCACGCAGATGGCCAGTATCACCGACACCACCATCCGCAGGATCCGCAGAGCGGGGAAAGTGGGCAGGGAGTAGAAAATCATCAGCGCCCCGATGCCAATGAGGGCAAGACCGAGGAAGTCATGGCCCGTCATAATCAGCATCATAAACAGACCGATGAGCCAAAGAATGCCCACGGCAATGCACAGGGCTTTGTGGTCGTGGAGGAAGTTTGCAATATATGTCATGGAATCAGTCCTTTCGGTTTATTGACGATAGAACTCTTGTGTTTAGTCTGTCATCAATAGACCGTGTTGTCAAGTAAATCGCGAGCATTTCTGCTGCAATATTAGACGAAAAAACACCCCCGAATGTTCGGGGGTGTTGCGGTTTTTGATTCAATTTTCGGAGAATCTGTGGAGGAACTGCTTGGTGCGTTCCTGCTGAGGGTGCTCGATGACCTGCTTGGCATCGCCCTGCTCTACAATCACGCCGCCGTCCATGAAAATGACCGTGTCCGCTACGTCACGTGCGAAGGCCATTTCGTGAGTAACGATGACCATGGTGGTTTTCTGGTCTGCCAGAGAGCGGATGACGCGGAGAACTTCGCCGGTCAGCTCGGGGTCCAGTGCGGAGGTGGGCTCGTCGAAGCACAGGATATCGGGCTTCATAGCCAGTGCGCGGGCGATTGCCACACGCTGCTGCTGGCCGCCGGACAGCTGGTGGGGGTAGTGGTCGGCACGGTCCGCCAGACCCATCTGGTCCAGCAGCTCACGGGCGTGGGCTTCGATTTCTGCGAAAATCGCTTTCTTGTTCTTCTTGAAGTCGGGGCGTTGCTTTGCCTGCAGCTGGTTTGCCAGCATGACATTTTCCAGTGCGGTGTACTGGGGGAACAGGTTGAAGTTCTGGAACACCATGCCGAAGTGCAGTCGCTTCTTGCGGATGTCCTTTTCCTTGTGGGTGCTCAGGTCGTCTGCATCAAACAGTACATTGCCCTTGACGGAAATGGTGCCCTTG
>JAZREI010000087.1:0-28363 GCA_045660685.1 Oscillospiraceae bacterium | reverse complement strand
TTGTGAATCTGGTGGACTTTGATATGCTGTTCGGTCACCGCCGTGACATTGACGGCTACGCAAAGGCATTGAGCGAGTTTGATGCATGGCTGCCTGCGTTTCTGGAGAAGCTGGGCGAGGACGATATTGTGATGATTACCGCCGACCATGGCTGTGACCCCGGATATTTGGCTACCACCGACCATACCAGAGAGTATGTGCCTCTGCTGGTGATGGGCAAGGCTGTGAAGCCTGCGGATTTGGGCACTCGCAAGGGATTCCACTGCATCGCCGCTACCGCTGCGGAGCTGCTGAATGTGGACTTTGCTGTGGATGCAAAGAGCTTTGCAGGTGAGATTTTGTAAATAGAACAAAAAATTAGCCGTGGTGCAATTTGCACCACGGCATTTTTTATGTGGACATTTCGCCTGCCAGAAGCTTTTCAGCCATGCGCTGTGTGCCGAGGACCCAAACAAGGTCTTCGGTCTGGAAGGTCATATTTACATCGGGCTGCAGGATGGGCAGTCTGTTTCTTTGCAGACCCAGCACCATGCAGTCGTACTGCTCACGCAATTGGCTGGTCTTGATGCTCTTGCCCAGCAGGGAGGAGTCCTTGGTGACGGGCAGGGGGAAGGCGTAGACCGCATTTGTGCCATCGGGCTGACCCTGAACAAAGCGATGCAGGGTAATCAAATCTTCGTTTTCGGGCAGTCCCATGCTCATGCGCAGGGAGCGCAGGTCCTCGCTCTTGCCGATGGCAAAGATGCGGTCGCCGCTGTGAAGGGTCAAGTCACCGGAGGGCATATTCAGATGCTTCTTGCCACGGAGAATCTTGATGATGTTTACACTGAACAGACGACCCCAGCCCAACTGCTTCAGGGTCTTGCCTGCCTGCTCGGCAGTGCAATACAGCTCCTGTACCAGCAGCTGATCGTCCAGCCATTCGGTGTTGTCGTCTTCGCCTTCTTCACGGTGCAGGATACGTTCATTGAAGTTTGCCATGAACTGTGCTTCCGCAGAGATATACGCGGAGGACAGCCAGCCGCTGCGGTAAATGAGATAAACGCCCAGCATAATCAGAGGCAGCAGCCACACACCGTGAATGCCCAGAATGGTCTGCATGGGAATGAATGCCATGAGTACCACCGCCATGAATCGCAGCGCGGTCAGGGTGATGAGGGGAAGATGGAAGAAACGGTTCTTTACCCACAGGATGGTATATTCCGTGGAGTGTAGGTCCAACATGGGGCGAATGAACAGTGCAATGCCCATGAGACAGAACAGGGTTGCCAGTACACGGGAGAAGCGCTCATCCATGCCTGTGCCCTGCAGCAGAGGCAGCAGCACCAGCTGACCAATCATGAGAACACCGACCATCAGCACACCGTAGATGGCGGTGATTTTTACATAGCGGCGCAGGTAGTTGCCCCAGTCGGAGTCACGGTCCTGCTCGGTTACATCTTCATCGGTGTAACGGTCCAGCTTGTTTGCGATTTTGTTGGGAATCAGCTTCACGACTGCTTCGTAGAGCTTATCCGCGCCCTTGATGCAGGCGGGGGTGGTCAAAGTGGTGATGACGGAGACCGCTACCACGATGGGGTAGGAGTAGTCCGCAATGACACCCAAAGACATACCCAGAGAGGCGATGATGAAGGCAAATTCGCCAATCTGTGCCAGAGAGCTGCCGCACTGTACGGCGGTGCGCAGAGGCTGACCGCTCAGCAGCACGCCCAGTGCGGAAATGGACAGCTTGCCCAGAATGGTCACAACGGTGATGATGAGAATGGGGCCTGCGTACTTCACCAGCATAGCGGGGTCAATGAGCATACCCACGGACAGGAAGAACACAGAGCCAAACAGGTCCTTGATGCCGCTTGTGAGATGCTCCACACGCTCTGCGTGGATGGTGCCTGCCAGCAGGGAGCCTGCAAGGAATGCACCCAGCGCAGCGGAGAAGCCCAGATGCTCTGCCAGCAGTACCATGCCGAAGCAAATGCCCAGAGACACCAGCAGCAGAACTTCGTCGTTCATAAAGTCTGCGGCTTTGCGCAGCAGGGTGGGCAGAATGTAAATGCCAAGAATCAGCCACAGTGCTAAGTACAGCACCAGCATACCAATCTGCAGTGCCAGTGCGCCGCCGCTGATGTTGCGGGAAACGGACACGGTGGACAAAATGACCATCATGAAAATGCCCGCAATGTCCTCAATGACCAGTGTGCCGAATACCAGCTGCGCGAACTTTTCTTTGGTGACACCAAGCTCGTCAAAGGCTTTGATGATGATGGTGGTGGAGCTCATGGAGAGCATACCACCCAAGAAGATGGAGTCCATCATGCCCCAGCCAAGGGCCTGACCAACCAGATAGCCAACCACCAGCATACCGAAGACTTCTGTCAATGCGGTAATAATGGCGGTACTGCCAACGCTGGCCAGCTTGTGGAGGTTAAATTCCAAGCCTAAGCTGAACATGAGGACGATGATGCCGATTTCACTCCATGTTTCGATGGAGTGGGAGTCGGCGACGGTGAAGAAGTAGGGCATATACTGCCCTACAAGGAAGCCTGCGAGAATGTACCCCAGTACCAGAGGCTGCTTGAACCGTCGGAAAATGACGGCTACAACACCTGCGGTCAGGAGCATAATCGCAAGGTCGGTAATCAAACTGTGCATATATGTACAACTCCTTAAAACGAATTTTTTCCTAAGTTTATTATACAGTAGAACCCATTCAGCGATGGTTAAGAAAATGTAAAAAATTAGGATGCCCTTACACAAGGGAGCCATAAATGTTGTTTAATTCCGTCGCAGTGCGTCGATGGGGTTCAGGTTTGCTGCCTGTACTGCGGGGAGCATACCGAATACCACGCCGATGAGGGTGGAGAATACCACCGCAACGGCTGCGGCAGGTGCGCTGATGGATACGGGAATCTGCATCATGCGGGAAATGAGCTGTGCCATGACAACCCCTGTGATGACACCGATGATGCCGCCCAGACCTGTCAGTACTGCGGATTCTGTGAGGAATTGCAGGAGAATTTGCTTCTTCTTAGCACCGATGGCCTTCTTCAGACCGATTTCCGCTGTGCGTTCCGTGACGGACACCAGCATGATGTTCATAACGCCGATGCCGCCAACCAGCAGGGAGATGCTTGCAATCCATACCAGCTGTGCGTTGGTGGATTGACTCATCTTTTGCAGCTGCTGTGCCTGCTCCAGCATATCCTGACTGCGGTAGTCAAGATTGCTGCTGTCGGCATTGGCGATTTGCTTATTGGTCAGCAGCTCTGCCGCGGACTGACCAACCTTTGCCATGGCGTCGGTGTTGTCCACCTTAATGGCAACGCTTTGGGGTTCGTCAAAGTAAAAGGCTGTGGGCCATGTGCGGTCGGGCATATAGATGCTGCCTGCGGAGGTGTCGGCGTACAGGTAATAGTCCTGCAGGCTGGTGATGGTGGGGGCAAATTCCTCGGACAGGGCAATCACACCGATGACGGTGAATACATCGCCCTTGATTTCCAAGGACTTGCCTACGGGGTTATTGCCCCCAAACAGGTTGGTGACGGTGGTGGTGTCTACCAGTACTACCTTGCGGCAGTCCGCAAAGTCTTTTTCCGTGAAGCCACGTCCGCTCTTGACTTGGTAGCCGTAAACATTCAGATAATGCTCGTCGATGCCGAAAATCTGACCGTTGAACTGGGTGTTCAAATAGAACAGCTGGTCCATGTACTGACGCTGGGTGTACAGAGACACCGCTTCCGCACCGCTCAATTCAGACAGCTCCTTACGAGTGTCCTCTGTAATAATGCGGACACCGCTGGGAATGGGGCTCCAGCTCATGTCATAGGGGTAACCGTCCTGATTCAGCTGTACAGTGACCACGTTGTTGCCTGCGCCGATGAGATTTTCCTTGATTTGTTCATTGGTGCCCTGAATGGTGGACACGATGGTGATGATGGAGGCAATGCCGATGATAATGCCCAGCATGGTGAGCATGGAGCGCATTTTATGCCCCCAAATGCCTTGGAAGGCCAGTCTGATATTTTCTTTCATAGACAAGCCTCCTTATTCGTACAGAGCGGAAATATCCGCTTCCACTGCCTTGGCACCTTCACGGACATTCTTGCCGTAGGGGAATGCGATGAGGTCATCGGGGCTCAATCCGCCTCGAATTTCCGTATAGCTGCCCCACAGATTTTTCCCTGTGGTGACGGTGCGCTTTTCCAGTCGGCCGTTTTCACCCATGACATATACATAGCTGTTGCCCTGTTCTGTGCGCAGGAAGGGATTTTCCAGATAAATGCCGTTCTCCGCTGCGGATGCGGAGTACATGACGCTGACATATTGACCCGTCTGCAGGTCGGCGCTGCCGTCAATGTATACGCGGAAGGGGAAGTAGGAGGCGTTGGGATTGCCCATGCCGTTCCAGCCGTTTTCCCCGTCGGGGAAGTTGCCGATGGACTCAATGGTGCCGATGTAGGTCATGCCTGTATTCCAGTCGTTGACCTCTACCTCTTGACCAATCTTCATGTTGTGCAGCTCCAGCTCGCTGATGCTGCCGTCCACGAAAAAGCCACCGCCGCCGGATACCTTCATCAAGGGCTGACCTTCCATGCGCGCCTGTTCTTCCGACAGCAGGGAGACCACCTGACCGTCGATTTCCGCATAGATGCTGCCATTGTCTGCTTCCAGCTTTGCCAGCTTGTATTCAGACTCTGCCATCTTGATTTCCACGTTCAGCTCATTGATGGTGCGCTGCTGTTCTGCACGCATTTGTGCGATTTCCGCTGCAGTGTAGCCAATATCCGAGGAAGGACCATCGGGATTGCTTCCGTCTTCAGTGGCTATGGTGTGGTCGGGGATGTGGGATGCATCAAAGAACTTGAACACGTAGGTGCTTCCCGCTGCGAGAGAAATGTGCATGCCCTGCCAAAGGTTGCAAGGACCGCTCAGGGCGTTGCCTGCTGTGCCCTTGATGATTGCGTAGAAGTTTGTGACCTCTGCGGGACCTTCGGGGGCGGGTTCGGGAGTCACTTCCGGTACGGGTGTAACCTCGGGTGCGGGGGTGATTTCTGGTGTGGGGGCAGCGGCAAGATTTTCTGTTTGATAGACCACTGCGGCTGTATACAGCGCTGCCAGCAGGGTGTTGTCAATATTTGTGTCGTCTCGCACATGGCAAACCAGTGCGGTTTCGGGGGTTTTGCCGTCGTATTTTGTGTCCAGAGAAATGCTGTAGGGCACTGTTATCTGAGGACCGTAATCGGGGGTGTTGGGTGTTTCCGCGGAAGGGTCCATGGGGACCATGGCGTTGATTTCCTGCAGACGTGCTTGTTCATTTTGCAGCTGCAGCTTCAGACGTTCCACCAGCAGACGCTTGCGCTCCACGGAAATATCGGACAGGGTGGTGTCATAGGTCATGAGCAGGTCACCCTTTTTTACGGTATCCCCTTCGGCAACCTTGATTTCCGTGATGGTCTGGCTTTCGGACAGGAATACAGTCTGCACACGGTCACTGTTGACGGGACCGTAGCTTTCCTGTGCGTCACCCCAGTATTCGGTCATGCCGATGTAGTGGAAGGGATAGACATTCACAGGTTCGCCCGCACCGCTGCGGCTGCGCAGCAGCAGGGTTCCGCCGCCTACAACAAGGATGGCGGCAAGGGTGATGACCGCAACTGCCTTTTTGTGCTTGCGGAAGTCAAACTTTTGGAGTTTGATGCTGTGCTTCAGCTTTTGGGGGTCAAGCTTCAGCTTGCGGAGCTTAGGTTTGTATTTACGGAAGTCAACTTTCATGGGGCATTCCTCCGTTTTCCTCGGTGAACAATTCACCGTCCAGTATGCGGTACGTTTTGTTTGCGCAGTCGGCGATGGACTGTTCGTGGGTGATCATGATAATGGTCATGCCTTCCTCACTGAGACTGCGGAAAATGTCCATGATTTGACTGCCCGACTTGGAGTCCAGTGCCCCTGTGGGTTCGTCTGCCAGAAGCAGGTCGGGCTTGGTGACCATAGCGCGTGCAATGGCAACACGCTGACATTGACCGCCTGACAGCTGGTTGGGCAGGAAGTTCATACGGTCGGCCAAACCTACGGACTTCAGTGCTTCGGCTGCTCGCGCACGACGTTCCGCCAGAGGGACATTGGCGTACAGCAGGGGCAGTGCCACGTTGTCCAGGGCTGTCATTTTGGGCAGCAGATGGAAGCTTTGGAACACGAAACCAATGTGGCGGGTGCGGATGTCCGCAAGGTCATCGTCGGTCATGTCCTTCAGGTCCTTGCCGTCCAGTATGTAGGTGCCTGAGGTGGGTACGTCCAGACAACCAATCAGGTTCATCAGTGTGGTCTTGCCGGAGCCGGAAGGGCCCATAATGGCAAGATACTCCCCACGTTCTACTGTGAGGTTAATGTTTTTCAGTACGCGGACAGGCTGCTTGCCCTGCATATAGTCCTTGCAGATGTCCGTTAATTGCAGCAATGCCATCAGCTCACCGCCATAACTGCACCGTCAACGGCGATGCCTGCGTCGGGAGCGACCATGCCAGCATCGGGGGATTCGACAGCGGTCTGCTCATGGGTGGTGGGTGCGCCTTCCACGCACAGCTCATAGTCGGGGAACGCAATGTAATCATCGGGGCTGAGACCCTTGGTGATTTCCTGCAGGTCTGCCATCATGTTGTATTCACCCAGCTCTACCTTGCGCTTTTCCAGCTTACCGCGGCTTTCTGCCCACACATAGGCAGAGCCGTCGTCGTTATAGCAGATGAATGCGCTGCTGATGGAGGGACCTGCGGTTTCCTCGGACTCGGTTTCCAATTCCATGTACACATGCTGACCGAGAATCAGACCCTCGGTATTTTCGGGCTGTACATAGAAGGGGTACTTGCTGGAAGAGGTCAGCTCGTCGGCCCCCATGCCATAATAGCGGTCCGCATCGGTGCCCTGAGAGGGACTGTCGTAGTCTACCAAGGTGACGGTGCCGCGCCAGCTGACGGTGTCATCGGTGCGGGAGCGGATGGTGAGTACACTGCCTTCCGCAATGCTGCCGCGCTGCAGCTCACCCAGTACGCCCTTGATACGGTAGGAGCCTGACTCCTGAATGGTGATGTATGCAATGGGTTCTCCGTAGCTGTTCATGCCGCTTTCGTTAATGCTTTGCACACGTCCGCTGACAGGGGAGACCACTGTGGAATTGTTCAGCAGTTCCTGAGCCTGGGCAACTTGCTGCTCCTTGTTCTTTACATTTAGTTCAGCTTCCTTCAGACTCAGCTGAGTGGACTGAATTTCGATGGTGTACTGGAGCTTGGAGGCTTCGCCTACGCTGTTGCGGTCTCGCTCCAGCTGTGCGATTTGATTGCGGTAGCTCTGGATGGTGGCGTACATCTGGTCCAGCTCCAGCTTCTGTCTGTCCAGATTCAGCTGCAGCTCATCAGTGTCGTAGGAGAACAAAGATTGTCCTTCGGTTACGTTGTCGCCTTCTTTGACAAGCAGCTCTTTTACGCTCTTGTCTGCGTCCTTGGGAATCTCGGTGACGTTTTCGGATACGACGACACCTGCAAAGCGGTCACCGGGTGCGATGCCGCCCATAGACATGAGAGAGGCTACGGACTGCACGTATACGCCCGTTTTGCTTCCGCAGGCGGTCAGGGTCAGAATCATGAGAGCGGTCAGTATGACTGCGATCAATCGTTTCATGGTTTGGTCTCCTTTTGATGGCAATGATGATATTACTGAGATTATACTACGAACTGCAGGGAAATCAAATTAAAAGTGACAAAAAAATACAGAAATGGCAAATGTGATTGCTCTCTCCTTATGACGGTTTGCTTGGGAAATTGTTCCTGTAATTTTGCCGCTTTGTGAATAATCTATGAATTTTTATTAAAAAGCATTGCTGTACCCTTGATTTCGTCTGAAATAACAACAATCTGTTGGTTACAGAACGGGTGAAAGTGTTGCGAAATATATCAGATTGTGATAGAATCACACAGGTGAACGATTGTTTATATAGCAGTTCACATTAAATATGGTAGAAATCATAGCAGACTTTGGTTTTCAATGATTATGATTGATATAAATCGGTGCAGTTGCCATACTTGCAATCATGGCATCTGCGATCGATTCAAGAGGAGAAAGCAATGAATGCAGTAGAGATAGAACAGCTGAATTTGTTGGAGCGGGAACAAGTGCTTAACCGCGGCAGGGATTATTGGCGTTTTCGCCGTTTTCAGGACATTGTGCTGTCCGCAGCGGCACTGTTGGTGCTGTGGCCTGTGATGCTGATTGTGGCGTTGGTAATCATACTGGACGATCCCGCTGCAGGTCCGATTTTTGCACAGGAACGAGTGGGCAGAGATGGTAAGTTGTTTCGGTTTTATAAGTTCCGTTCCATGCGTGCCAACGCGGAGGCGGAGTTGGAGGATTTGCTGCAATTTAACGAGATGGACGGTCCCTGCTTCAAAATTAAGGACGATCCCCGCATTACCCGTGTGGGGCGATTTATTCGCAAGACCAGTATCGACGAGCTGCCCCAGCTGTGGAATGTTCTGCGTGGGGAAATGAGCATTGTGGGCCCCCGTCCCCCCCTTCCCCGTGAGGTGGCAGAGTATGATGCGTATGCTTTGCAGCGTCTGCTGATCACCCCCGGTCTGACCTGCTATTGGCAAATCCAGCCTCACCGCAACGAATTGAGCTTTGAGGAATGGCTGGAGCTGGATTTGAAGTATATCAGTGAGCGCAGCTTCCTGACGGACTGGAAGATTATTTTCAAAACCGTTGGTGCAGTCATTGGGATGAATGGTGAATGAGGTGCCCGATGTGAAAATTGCAATGTTCGGTCACAAGCGCATCCCTTCCCGTGAGGGTGGGGTGGAAATCGTTGTGGAACAGCTGGCTGTACGGATGGCGGCTATGGGGCATGATGTGACCTGCTATAACCGTGGAGGACATCATGTGAGCGGTGCGGAGTTCGACGCATCGGGGAATTGCCCCGGTGTCAAGCTGCGTACGGTTCTGACTTTGGATAAGAAGGGCTTGGCTGCGGTAAGCTCCAGCTTTTTCGCGGCGCTGTGTTGTGCTTTTGGACGGTATGATGCGGTGCATATCCATGCGGAAGGACCTGCTTTTATGAGTTGGCTGCCAAAACTGTTCGGCAAGCGCGTTATTGTGACGGTACATGGGCTGGACTGGCAGCGAGAAAAGTGGAAGAACGGCTTCGGTGCTAAGTACATCCACATGGGTGAGAAGATGGCCGTGCGCTTTGCCGATGAAATCATTGTGCTTAGCCGCAGTGTGCAGCAGTATTTTGCGGATACCTATGGTCGGAAAACACGCTATATCCCCAATGGAGTCAGCCGTCCCGAGATTGCGGAAGCGCGGGAAATTACGGAAGTATACGGATTGGAAAAAGACGGGTACATCCTGTTTCTGGGCAGATTGGTGCCCGAAAAGGGTGTGCATTATCTGATTGATGCATTTCGTCAGATGAAAACAGATAAAAAATTGGTGATTGCGGGGGGCAGCTCCGACACCGATGACTATACCGTGCGGCTGAAAGAGCTGGCGGCGGAAGATGACCGCATCCTGTTTACGGGTTTTGTCCAGGGACGGATGCTGGAAGAACTGTACAGCAATGCTTATGTGTATGTGCTGCCTTCCGATGTGGAGGGGATGCCCTTGAGCTTGCTGGAGGCTATGAGCTACGGCAACTGCTGTGTGGTATCGGATATTCCCGAGTGTGCCGAGCCCGTGGAGGGTAAGGCAGTGACTTTCCCCAAGGGCAATATTTCTGCGCTGGGCGAGACCTTGCAGCGGCTGTGCGACAGACCTGTGGAAACGGCTATGTACAAAGCCGGTGCCCGAGACTTTATCTGCGGCAAATACAGCTGGGACGAAGTCACACAACAAACATTGGAGCTTTATCAATGAAAATTTTGATGATTAATAAGTTTCTGTATCCCAACGGGGGTTCGGAAACCTATATATTCAAACTCGGTGCTTATTTGCAGTCCGCAGGGCATCAGGTGCAGTATTTTGGCATGGAACATACGGACCGTGTTGTGGGCAACCGTGCGGAAGCCTATACAAGCACTATGGACTTCCACGGTGGACTGTTGGGTAAGGCGAGTTACGCCATCAAAACCGTGTATTCTGTGGAAGCGCGGAAGAAAATCCGTCAGGTGCTGGATGATTTTCAGCCAGAGGTATGCCATCTGAACAACTTTAACTACCAGTTGACTCCAAGTATTATATTGGAGATTCGCAAATGGGAGAAGCAGACGGGACATAAGTGCAAGATCGTTTATACTGCACATGACCCACAGCTGGTGTGTCCCAATCACATGTGCAAGAATCCCAATACGGGAGAAATCTGCGAAAAGTGTTTTGGTGGTCACTATCTCAATTGTATCAAGGGCAGATGCATCCACGGCAGTTTGGCGAAAAGTGCCATTGGAACTGTGGAGGCTGTTTTGTGGAAAGCGGCGGGCGTGTACAATCAAATCGATACGATTATCTGCTGCTCACACTTTATGAAGAAGCTGCTGGATACAGACTCTGTGCTGGCAAAAAAGACTGTTGCGCTGCATAACTTTGTGGATGCGGTAGAGTGGAAGGAAACCGAGAAGAAAGACTATGTGCTGTACTTCGGACGGTATTCCCTGGAAAAGGGCATCGGTACTTTGATCGAGGCTGCAAAGGCTCTGCCCGGGATTCCCTTTGTATTTGCAGGCAGCGGACCGCTGGAGGATGAACTGCGGGATATTCCCAATATCACCAACGTGGGCTTCCAAAGCGGAGATGCTTTGGAACGACTTATTCGTGAAGCGAAGTTTACGGTGTATCCCTCTGAATGGTACGAAAACTGCCCATTTTCTGTGATGGAGAGCCAGATGTATGGAACGCCTGTGGTAGGCGCGAACATTGGCGGCATTCCCGAGCTGATTCGCGTGGGCGAGAGCGGGGAATTGTTCGAAAGCGGCAATGTGGAAGAATTGAAAGAAAAAATCAACAGCCTGTGGCACGACGCCGACAGGCTGAAGGAATATACACTGCACTGTAAGGACCACGGCTTTGATGACGTGGGTGGTTATGTGCAGAAACTGATGGAGTATTACGAGGCTTAATCATGGCTAAAAAATTAAACGGCACTGTGATTGTGACCTATCGGTGCAACGCACGGTGCAATATGTGCAATCGATATAAGGCTCCTTCCAGACCCGATGAGGAAATCTCCATCGAGACCATTCGGAAGCTGCCGGAAATGTATTTTACCAATATTACCGGGGGCGAGCCCTTTATTCGCTCCGATTTGAAAGAAATCGTACGGGAACTTTACAAAAAGAGTGACCGCATTGTCATTTCTACCAACGGCTTCTTCACTGACCGAATCATTGACTTGTGTAAGGAGTTCCCCGAAATCGGCATTCGTATTTCCATCGAAGGCTTGGAAGATACAAACAACTCCATTCGTGGATTGGAAGATGGTTTCAACCGTGGATTGACTACCTTGAAGAAACTGCGGGAAATGGGCATGAAGGACGTTGGCTTCGGCATGACCGTGCAGGACCGCAACGCTCCCGATTTGGTGCCTCTGTACCAAATTTCCAACGAAATGGGCATGGAGTTTGCAACCGCTTCCTTGCATAACAGCTTCTATTTTGTAGAAGCGAAGAACATCATCCATGACCGTCCTATGGTTGCGGCACATTTCGAGGACCTTATCAACGAACTGCTGAAGTCCTGGAGTCCCAAGAAGTGGTTCCGTGCGTATTTTAATCATGGGCTGATTAATTACATTTACGGACAGAAACGATTGCTGCCCTGCGATATGAGCTTTGATACCTTTTTTATTGACCCTTATGGGGATGTGATGCCCTGCAACGGTACCAAGGATAAGGAAGTCATGGGTAATCTCAACGACCAGAGCTGGGATGAGCTGTGGAATAGTGAGCAGGCGGAACAGGTACGTGCCAAGGTGCGCTGCTGTGACCGTGACTGCTGGATGATCGGTTCCGTGTCTCCCGCTATGCATAAGTATATTTGGAAGCCTGCAATCTGGGCGGCATGGCATAAATTTAAGGCCCTGTTTATGAAGAAGCCTTATTCTATGTATGAAAACAAAATTGTCCGTGATTACCGCGACGGGAAGGTGACCAAGGAAGAACTGGACAAGTGCTCCACCTGCGATTTGTGTGCAAGTGTCAACGACGGCCTGTCCTATGCTTCCAAGGAACAGCTGAAATACCGTACCGGCGAGGAAATCGTGGACGCGGATGTGAAGGGACAGATGGGATGAATATTTTGTATATTGCGTATTCTTGTTCTCCCTATCATGGGAGTGAGGATGCTATTGGATGGAATATTCCGCTGCAGTGTGCAAATTTCGGAAATGAAGTATTTGTGATAACCAAAGAAGAACAAAGAACGTATGTAGATAAGTATTTCGAAGATCATGACATACCCAATCTTCATTTCTATTATGTGGATATTCCTACGGTATACAAAAAAATATTCAAGGGACCACTGTATTCCGGGCGACTTAACATTTGGCACAAGCAAGCTTTCACTATCGCTGCGCAGTTGTGCGAAGAATATGATGTAGATGTGATACACCAAATTACTCCCATTGAGTTCCGGAGTATTGGCGATTATGGAAAGATTCCCAATGTGAAATTTGTATGCGGTCCGATTGCAGGGGGGCAGACAATACCTCGCGGTTTGTGGAGTTATTGCTTTAGCTATGCTCATGTTGAAATATTGCGCTTGACTTTAAATTGCATATATCGCGCAGGACTTCGTTTTAATAAAAAACTCGTAAATTGCAATCATTTGCTATTTGCTAATGTTGAAACTCGAAACTTTTTGGCAGATAAGATTTCTTTATCAACAAAGTGTTCTTTGATGACGGATGTGTCAATAAAAAATGATACTTTTGTAGATGAAAGACGTATTGTTAATAATGATAAAGTGCGCTTTGTAGTTGTTGGGCGATTAGTTAAGATTAAAGGGCATGATTTGCTGTTGGACGCATTAAAACAAATTCCCAACGATATGGAATATGAATGTTGTATTGTTGGTGAAGGCCCGGAGAAACAACGATTGGTTAGAAAATGTAAACGGTATAACTTGGACAATCGAGTTAAGTTTATAGGTGAAGTAAATTATACGGAAATATCTGAGATTTATAATAAATCGGATGTGTTGCTGTTTCCCAGTTTTCGTGAGGCAACAGGGACGGTCATTTTAGAAGCAATGTCAATGGGTCAGCCTGTGATTACTATGAATCGATTTGGTGGGGCCATGATTCTGGATGAGCAATGTGGATGGCTGTACGATGGAGATTCCCGTGAGGCGTTTGTTTGTGGGCTGGTTAAGGCAATGCTTGCGTGTATCAGAGCCCCTGAGGAAGTTCGAAGAAGAGGGGAAAACGCAAGAAAAAGAGCTGCTGAATTTTCATGGGAACGCAAGATGGAGATTTATCAGAGGATTTATAACTCGCTTTTATAAAAAGTGGTTTAGTAACCTTCGTATAGGAGATGTTGATGAAAAAAGGCTTGGTTACGGTAGTTGTTCCGGTTTACAAGGCGGAGCAATATTTAGAACGGTGCATTTCTTCCATCGTTCATCAAACATATCAAAATATTGAGGTCCTTTTGATTGACGATGGATCCCCTGATGCCTGTCCTCATTTGTGTGATGCTTGGGCCAAACGAGATCCTAGAGTGCACGTAGTCCACAAAACTAATGAGGGGCTTGGTTGTGCAAGAAATACCGGGATTGAATATAGTGAAGGCGAATATATCTGTTTTATTGACAGCGATGACTATATTGCAAGAGACACCATTGAAAAAGCATATTTAGCTGCAGAGCAATACGGAGCTGATGTGGTCTGTTTTGGAATGAGCTGTGTCAGCGGTTCCGGTCAAATTGTAAATAGTTATGTTCCTCAAAGAATGAAGCAGGTATATTTTGGAGAGGAAATTCGGGATGATTTGTTGTTGCAGATGATTGGCAATAACCCTGATACAGGAGAGCAGTGTCAGATTCCCTTGAGCGCTTGTTGTAAGCTGTATTCAATGGAACTGATTGAAGCGATTGGATGGAGATTTGTATCCGAAAAAGAAATTATCTCCGAGGATTTTTACTCGATAATGAGAATAATGCATTTCGTTAAAAGCGTTGCTGTGGTTCCTGAGGCACTCTATTTTTATTGCGAAAATATGAATTCGGTTACCCATACCTATTATCCTGATCGTTTTGAAAAAATATGTTGGTTTTATGTTAAAATGATGGAGCTGATTTATGAATTAAATTATTCCGATAAGATCAGAAAACAGTTTGGAGATATTTTCTTGGGTATGCTGATTGCAGTTATGAAACAGGAAGTGGACAGCCCTCAAAGCTACAGCGCAAAAAGGAAACGTCTGAAAACTTTTTTGCAGAATGATTTGGTTCAGCGAATTCTGAAGGAGCAAAAGGATTGTCCCTATAATCTGAAGAAACGACTATTGTTTTTGGCTATGCGTAAAAGAATGTATGACTTGACATACATTTTTGTGAAACTACGGAATGGATTGAATGACCGAAATTAGAGTGGATTGGAAATTGATGTGATGATAAGGATAAAGAAGCGATCACAGACAGAATGGCTTTTGTTGGTTTTGATTATAATGCCCCTGCTTTTTGCTCTGTTGATAGAGTTTTTTGGGATACCGAGAATAATCAAATATACATTGGATATGGTATGGGCGGTTATTTTGGTATATATAATAAAATTTTATCCCTCTTTGAAAGTTACCGACAGTAATGATATAAAAATTATTTTATGTTGGGTGCTTTTGTTTTTCTTTTATATTGGCTTAACATACTGTGTGCAGTATCAGTCTGTATTATACTGGCTGTGGGGACTTCGAAATAACTTCCGGTTTTATGTGGCATTCTTTGCCTTTATCTATTTTATGAGATGCTCTCTGGTAAAAGATGTTTTCCGCGCAATGAATGCTTTTTTCTGGGTTAATGCTGTAGTTTCACTTTGGCAGTTCTATGTTTTGAATGTAAATGGCGACTATTTGGGTGGCATATTTGGTACTGAGCAGGGTGTGAATGGATATACAACGATATTCTTTTCTATTGTGTTATCTTACTCTTTTATTTGTTGCATTGAGAAAAAGGAAAGTCTTTTGCTGTGTGCCTTGAAATGCGTTGTTGTTTTTATTATTTCTGCAATGTGTGAAATCAAATTCTTCTATTTCGTTTCGGCGATGATTGTTGGTCTGGTTTTCCTGTTTACAAAATTCAGTTGGAGAAAGTTGTTGCTTTTGATAGGCGGTGGGCTATGCATTCTTGCAGGGGGCATGCTTCTGATCAAAATGTTTCCTAATTCTTCGGGATTGTTGTCTATTGCAGGTGCTTTGCAGGAAATTACTTCTGATAAAGGCTATACCTCAGCGGGGGATATCAACCGATTAACAGCGATTCCTGTTATCAATAACTTATGGTTGACTACTTTACCTACTCAAATATTTGGACTTGGCTTGGGCAACTGTGACACTGCGACCTATGCGTTTCTGAATACTCCGTTTTTTGTGGAGAACGGCTATATGCATTACACATGGCTGTCTTATGCTCATATGTATCTGGAATGCGGATGGCTTGGGCTGCTGTTCTATTTTGGATTTTTTGGTTTTGTATATTTCAAGGCAATTAAAATACAAAAGCGTGTTTCCGCTGATGGTGTGACTTATTGCCGACTTGCGAGAATTATGGCCATTGTATGTATGGTAATTTCAATTTATAATTCGTCTCTGCGCACAGAGGCAGGTTATATGGCGTATTTTGTTATGTCGATTCCCTTTGTGTATGATAGGCATGCGCGACAGAAAAAGTGGCTTGAGACAAATGAGAGAATAGCGTATGAATGCTGCTAAAATATTTAATAATGCCAAGTGGATTGTTGTTTGTAAGGTAGCGCAATCCCTGATTCAGTTGATTGTCGGGATGATTTCAGCGCGTTACCTTGGGCCTTCTAACTATGGATTGATTAGCTATGCCTCCTCATTGGTTGCGTTTGCGCTTCCGTTTATGCAGTTGGGGATGGCAGAAACCTTGGTTCAAGAGTATATTGTCAATCCTGAGCGAGAGGGAGAGATTCTTGGCTCGGCCCTTGTCGTGAATCTGCTTTCCAGTTTTGCCTGTATTATAGGTGTGGTTTCTTTCTCTGCGGTTGTACATGCAGGAGAAAGGGAAACTGTTTTAGTGTGCCTGTTGTATAGCTTAACATTATCTTTCCAAGCGTTTGAGATGATCAAGTATTGGTACGAGTCTAAGCTTTTATCAAAGTATTCCGCTATCGCAATGTTGATTGGGCACATATCTGTATCTATTTACAAAATATACTTGTTAGTTACAGAAAAATCGGTTTATTGGTTTGCTCTGTCTCACGCTGTTGAGTACTGTGTTGTTGGTGCGATTTTACTTGTGACCTATTTGCTGCAGTCAGGCGGAAAAATCGCTTATTCACGAAAGTGTGCTTTGGATATGTTTTCCCGCAGCAAACATTACATAATTGCAAGTCTTATGGTTGTTGTTTTTCAAAGCGTTGACCATGTTATGCTAAAACTTATGGTGGGGGACTCGGAAAACGGATTTTATACGGCAGCTATTACATGTACTGTTGTTGTTTCGTTTGTATATTCTGCCATTATAGATTCTGCCAGACCAGTGATTCTGGAAAGTAAACAACAGTCTCAGTCGATGTTTGAAAAAAATGTGTCCAGACTGTACTGTGTGATTATTTATATGACTGTATTGCAAAGCTTAGTGTTCTCGTTTCTGGCAAAACCTATTATCTTTGTGCTATATGGGCAAGCGTATTTGTCGGCGATTCCGATACTTCGCATTATTGTATGGCAACAGGCATTTTCCTATATGGGGACGTTGAGAAATATTTGGATTTTGGCAGAGGAAAAGTACAGCATTCTTTGGCGAATCAATATGACTGGTGCAATTACAAACGTAATCTTGAATGCACTGTTTATCCCCAGGTGGGGGGCGTGTGGTGCTGCATTTGCTTCGGTATTGACACAAATCTTTACCAATTTTATTATGGGCTTTATTCTCAAACCCATTCGACCCAACAATAAACTTTTGTTGAAAGGTTTTGATCCGAGGTTGATAATTGAGTTGTGCTCAATTATAATGAGAACATTAAAAACGAAAAATTGATTATTTTAAGAGAGATAAGAGTGTAAGATAGAATATATGGAGGTTCCATATGGATGAGAAAATAATTAACAACGATGAAATAGAGATCGATCTGCAGCGGCTGTTTGGTGCGCTGGTGAATAAGGCTTGGCTGATTGGTATCGTTGCGGTGCTGTTTGCGGTGGTTACCTTCCTGGGGACTCTGCTGTTTGTCACCCCTCAGTATCAGTCCGCGGCAATGTTTTATGTCAATAACAACAATTTTTCCATCGGCGAGGCTTCTCTCAGCATCAGCTCCTCGGATATTTCCGCATCCCGCGGTCTTGTAAAATCCTACATAGTTATTCTGGAGACCCGTGAGACTATCAATGATGTTATTGACTACTCCGGTGTAGACCGTACATATGGGCAGATGAAGAACATGATTTCTGCCGCCGCAGTGGATTCTACGGAAATTTTCCAGGTTGTGGTTACCAGCGAGGACCCTGCCGAGGCTGAAAAAATCGCCGATGCCATTGCGCATATCCTGCCCAAGCGTATTTCCAGCATCATTGAGGGTACTTCCGCGAAGGTCGTTGACTCTGCGGTAATGCCCACTAAGGCAAGCTCTCCCAGCTACAGCAAGAACACCATGATCGGCTTTGCTTTGGGTATGGCACTCGCTGCGGCTGTGATTTTGCTTACCGCATTGCTGGACAATACTATCCGCAGTGAAGAAGACATTGCGTCTACCGTTAACTACCCCATTCTTGCAGCTGTGCCCGATATGAGGGAAATCGGTAAGGGCGGCAAGTACTATCGCTACGGCTATGGTTATCGCAAGGGCTATGGGTATGGGTATGGCTATGGTGCAACCAAGAAGCCCAAGGATGGCAAGCCTGCGATTGTTGGCCCCAACATTACCTTTGCGGCTTCCGAAGCATACAAGCTGCTGCGTACCAAGGTTACCTTCTCCTTTACCGATGGCGGCTGCCATGTAGTAGGCGTTTCCTCTGCCATTAACTCTGAAGGTAAGAGCGTGTCTTCTGTAAACCTGGCATACACCATGTCCCAGCTGAACAAGCGCGTACTGCTGATCGACTGCGATATGCGCCGTCCCACTGTTCCCAAGAAGCTGCCCGTTGCCAAGACTCCCGGTTTGTCCGACTATCTGACCGGTCAGGAGGGCTCCGGCAAGGTCATCCAGATGTGCAATATTAAGGGTGACGAACAGGCTTTCCATGTCATCAGTGCGGGCCGTATTCCTCCCAATCCTATGGAATTGCTCAGCTCCGAGAAAATGGAAAAGCTGCTGGAACGTCTGCGCGGTCACTACGACTACATCATTCTGGACCTGCCTCCCGTAGAGGAAGTAGGCGATGCACTGGCTGCAGCTAAGTATCTGGATGGCATTCTGATGGTCGTTCGTCAGAATGGCTGTGACCGTGTCAGCCTGAGCAATGCTACCCGTCAGTTTGAATTTGTGGGTACCAGAATTCTGGGTATTGTATTCAACGGTATTTCCGGTGAACGTGGCAGATACAACAAGTACTACAGAAAGTATTACGGTCAGGCTTACTACGATAGCAATAAGAAGAAAAACTAATGTTACACATCAGTGATTTTCACAGCCACATCCTGCCCAATATGGATGACGGCAGCAGCAGTGTGGAAGAATCCATCGCACTGCTGGAGCTGGAGGCTGCTCAAGGGGTAGAGCGGGTAATGCTCACGCCGCATTTCTACCCCCAAAATGAAACCCCTCAGGATTTCCTGAAAAGAAGAAATGCGTCTGAGGCGGTGCTTCGGGCAGCCATTGGGGGAGGACGCGAGTTTCCCGTCTTGACGGTAGGGGCTGAAGTAGCGTATTATTTAGGTATGAGCCAGTCCGAGGAGTTGCCTCTGTTGGCACTGGAAGGGACTGACTGTATTCTCATTGAGATGCCTCCCGCCCCTTGGCCGCGCTATGTATGGCGTGACCTGCGGGCCATTCGTGAGGAATGGGGCTTGATGCCCATCATTGCACATATAGACCGCTATATTCGACCTCTGCGCACTTATGGTATTCCTCGGCGTCTGGAAGAAATCGGCGTGCTTGTGCAGGCCAACGGGAACTTTTTCATTCGCCGTGAAACGGAGCGTATGGCTATGAAGCTGCTTAAGGCGGGACGCATTCATTTGATTGGGAGCGACTGTCACGGAATGGAAAGCCGCCGACCCAATGTGAAGGAAGCGGCGGAAAAAATTGAACGTAAGCTGGGACGGGAGGCGCTTTCCCGTATCAGTGATATGGAATACAAAATTTTAAATCGACTGGATTTGAATGGAGTGATAGAATGAAGAGACTGTTTTGCATGCTGATGGTTCTGGCTGTCGCAATGAGCTTGGCGTTGCCCGTCGCAGCAGCGGACACCTTTGTGCCCAGTATTACCTATAAGGATGGTCCTGACATTTATACCGCTACAATGGATGGCGATAATGTGAAGGATTGTTTGGTTGTGACTTCTATTTCCAAAGCAAAAAATAAGGCCACGGACGTTACGCAGGATGACCGTGACCTCCTGCTGGACGTGTATGCCAAGCTGAACAGCGGCGAAATGAAGCTGCCTATCGAAAATGATAAGTATGTGATTCGTGAGCTGGTGGACGTTAGCTTTATGCACAGCAACTGCAGTGGTTCCCATGAACATGAGGAATGGCTGAAGAAGGACAATACCGTTGTGACCATTGACTTTGAACTGGGCGTGAAGAGCAGTGCGGATGTATTGGTTTTGGTATATTTGGACGGTCAGTGGGTCCCTGCGGAAAAGGTGACCAATCGCGGCAATGGCAATGTGACCGTTGTATTTGAAGAAATCTGCCCTGTGGCATTCTGTGTGGATACGGATAGTCAGGTAACACCTCCCCAGACCGGCGATACCGCAGGTCAGCGTATTTTCCTGTGGGGCTCTATTATGGCAGGCTCTGTTGCTGCGCTGCTGATTCTTTTGGTTGTGTTCAAGCGTTCCGACGAAGAAGAAAAGTAAGGAACAATCATGCGAATTACACATAGCAAAAGGTTTTTACTGCTTTTGTTGATGCTTGGCCTGTTGGCTTCGCTGATTTTCAGCGGTACGAAGCTGCTGGAAAGCACTGTGCTTCAGAGAGATACGGGTGAGGTCGGCTTTGAATCCAAGACTGTAACTGTGGATGGGGTGGATTACTTCCCCAGACAGGATATTACTACGGTGTTGATTATGGGCGTTGACCGTTACGGCCCTGTTCAAGACAGCGAGGCTTATAGCAACAGCGGTGCTGCGGACTTTAATGTGCTTGTCATCATCGACGAGTCTGCACAGGCTGTGGACCTGCTGTATCTGAACCGTGATACCATGGTGGAAATGCCTGTGCTTGGTGTGGGCGGTCGTCAGGCCGGTACTTATTTCGGTCAGCTTGCACTGGCCCATACATACGGCAGTGGTTTGGAGGACAGCTGTGAAAATTCCAAACAGACTGTTTCCGATATGCTGGGCGGTATCAATATCGATTACTATGTATCCATGAATATGGATACCATTTCCATTCTGAACGATGCGGTTGGCGGTGTGACGGTAGAGGTTAAGGAGGATTTCTCTCATGTGGATCCTACCATTACCATGGGACTCGTTACGCTGGATGGGGAACAGGCTGTGAACTATGTCCGTACCAGAAAGGACGTTGGCGACCAGCTGAATTTGTCCCGTATTGAACGTCAAAAAGATTATATCAATAGCTTTGCCACTGCTTTCCGTGTTGCTTATGATGCGGACAAGGGCATGGTTCAGGATTTGTACGGAGAAATTTCTCCCTATTTGGTCACTGACCTGTCTATGAGTGTGCTCAACGGTATGGTTGAGCATTACGGTGACTATTCCATCAACCGTATCATGACCCCCGAGGGCGATAATGTAATGGGGGATCAGTATTTTGAATTCTACGCTCATGAAGACCAACTGCGTGATTTGTCTTTGGAGCTGTTTTATGCGCCCAAGTGATGAAAGGACGATAACATGAACACCATACAGCGTGGAATCATTACGCTGCTGAAAAGTGCCGTGACGGGACAAGCCTATGCTCTGCCTGAAGGCTTTGATATGACAGAGGCTTATTCTGTTCTGAAACGGCACCATATGTCCACCCTTGTGTATGATGGGGCGGTCCATTGCGGTATTGACCGTGGGCTTCCCGTGATGCATAAGCTGTTTCAAAACTATGTGCAGCTGATGCTCATCAGTGAGCGCCAGATGGCGCAGGTGGAGAAAATCACCGCAGCCTTTCAGCAGGCGGGTGTGGACCATATGCTGCTCAAGGGCTGTGTCATGAAGGCGCGTTATCCAAAGCCTGAACTGAGGGTTATGGGGGATGCGGATATTCTGATTCGCCCGGAACAGTATGCTAAGATTATTCCGATTCTGAATGAGCTGGGCTTCTGTGAAAAATATGAAACGGACCACGAACTGGTATGGACCCACAATGATTTATTTTTGGAGCTGCATAAGCGGCTGATTCCTTCCTACAACAAGGATTTCCATGTGTATTTTGGGGATAGCTGGCGTTTGGCAAAGGTCCGCAATGGCAGTCAATATTCCATGACTGCCGAGGATGAAATAGTCTATCTGTTTACCCACTATGCCAAGCATTTTCGTGACGGCGGTATCGGCTGCCGCCATGTGGTGGATTTGTGGGTGTATTTGCGTTCTGTATCCGGGCTGGATGAAGACTATGTTCAGCGTGAATTGAAGAAATTCGGTATGCTGAAGTTTTATCTGCATACACGTGAGCTGCTGGAAGTGTGGTTTGGGGATGCACCCGAAACAAATATGTCCGCGTTCCTGACGGATGTCGTGTTCAACAGCGGCAGCTTTGGCTTATCCGATCAGCGAGTGGTTTCCCGTGCTGTGCGAGATAAGGGGCATTCTATTCTTGGTATTAACAGCCGCTTGCTGTATTTGTGGCAGACGGCGTTTCCCCCTGTGATGGTGTTGAGAGACAAGTACACTGTGCTGAAAAAAGCCCCTTGGCTGCTGCCTCTGGTGTGGCTGGTTCGACCTTTCTATAAGGTGCTGGTTGAACGGAATACTCTGGGGGCGCAGGAACAATATCTGCAGGCTTTGTCTGAGGAGAATGTTGCGGCCCGTCGTGCGCTGCTCCACGAAATCGGTTTGGATTATAATTTCTGAATTGCAAAAACCTTGGTGTCGCAATTGGGCGCTGCCAAGGTTTTTTATATGCATTTTCACCCAAATAGAACATAGGGATTTGTGGTGATTGCGAATAAATTTGACAAATATCTGTGCATAATGTAAAATGAATTATCACTGTAAGGAGGCCTTTGATATGAAAGGTATCGTTCTGGCAGGGGGCAAAGGGACAAGACTGTATCCCATTACCAAATGCTGCTATAAGCCCCTGCTTCCTGTATATGACAAGCCTATGATTTACTATTCCTTGTCTGTTTTGATGCGGGCGGGGATTCGTGACATCCTCATTATTACGCCCCCCGATGGGGAGGAGCCCTTCCGTCAGCTGCTGGGTGATGGCAGTCAGTGGGGGATTTCCATCAGCTATAAGCAGCAGATGGTGCAGCGTGGTATCGCTGACGCATTCATTGTGGGTGAGGAGTTCATTGGTGATGACAGTGTTTGTCTGATTTTGGGAGACAATATTTTCGATGGTCCCGGTTTCTCCATTGACCTGCGTAAGGCTGTGCGCAACAAGACAGGTGCAACGGTGTTTGGCTATTATGTGGAAGACCCTCGTCCCTTCGGTGTGGTGGAAATTGGCAGAGACGGCAAGGCCATTTCCATTGAGGAAAAGCCCGCTGAGCCCAAGAGTCACTATATCATTCCCGGTCTGTATTTCTACGATAACCGTGTGGTGGAAATTGCCAAGAATGTGAAGCCCTCTGCAAGAGGTGAGCTGGAAATCACTTCCGTGAACAATGCGTATTTGGAAATGGGTGAGCTGAACGTCATTAAGCTCGGCACCAAATTCTGTTGGTACGATACGGGTAATGCGGAGAGCATGTTCCAGGCTTCCGAAGAAATCCGCCGCATTCAGCAGCGAGGACGTATGGTAGGCTGCCCTGAAGAAGTTGCGTATCAGCAGGGCTTTATTGATACCGAACAGCTCCACGAAATTGCAGAATCCATGAGAATGACCGAATATGGCAAGATTTTGAACAAGATTGCCAATGCATAAGAAAAAATCATCCCTGCGGATTTAGTTCCGCAGGGATTTTTTATTTATAAGGTGAGAAAAGTGCTTGTCGGCGGCGAGGGGAGAGATTGTTATATTCCCAATGAAAATAGCGCTGAACCGCATTTTTATATGGGAAATCCTCGGCCATTGAATGCTGCTGACCTTGGGTGTCTGCGCAAATCCCGTAGGCAGTGAGGACAGGGATTTGTTCCTTCAGCTCCAGTATGGTCTGATAGTAGGGAGACAGAGATACCCCTGCCATCTCCAGCAGGGTAGGGACTACGAAGTTTAGACTCATGGTGCCCAAATCATGGTTTTCCAAGTTCAAGTCGTAGTTTGCCCAGATGAGCAGCGGTGTGCTGCGATACAGCAGCTCTGCATCTTCTGCACTGTATCTGCTGTCTGTGACTTGGTCGGCGAAGTTGGGACAGTGGTCCCCTACCATGCAGATGATGACGGGACGGTCAATGTTCGTGTAGTACTCCGTCAGATTGCGGAATGCTTCGTCGGTTTGGGAGATGGCAGTGAGGAACTCGTCTACATCGTCGTCGTATTCTCCATAGTCAGACAGTGCGTGGACCGTATCGGCGCTCGGTGGGTTTTGGTCCCAGCTGCCGTGATTTTGGATGGTCAGCAGATACAGGAAACGAGGGGCATCGGACATCTCTCCGTACCATTGGTTGAGATTTGCGTACAGGCTCTCGTCGCTTTCGTAGTAGCGGTCATGGTGATAGGTCTTGTTTTGGAAGTCCTCATCAAAGAAGATGCGGTCGAATCCCAATGCGGGATAGCCGCGGCTGCGGTAATAATTTTCCCCCGACTCGCTGTGAGCGCCTAAGGTGTCATAGCCCAATGCGGATAGATGAGAAACGATGCTGTTGGCGTTGGTCAAATCCAGAATGTTAAAGGGTGTTACACCCGGCAGCAGTGCCATGCTGTTGGAGGTCAGCAGCTCATATTCCGAGCTGTTGGTGCCGCCGCCGTAGGCAGGTACAACGGCATTGCCCGTATAGAAATTGTCCATATGCAGACTTTGGAGATAGTCGGTGTCTGCGTGAAGGTCTGTGATGAGGTTTAGGTCATAGAAGCTCTCGTTGAGAATGAGGATGATGTCAGGGCTCCGGGTGTTATCCTGTGTGGGGGCAGGGATTTCCATTTCTTCCATGGCTGCAGCATCATAGCCCTCGGGCTCGGCGACTGCATGAAACAGGGACAGAAAGCTTTCCACGGTGCACGGGGCGTAGCCGTATTTGTTGTAAGCCTCTCGCCACAGCCAGCCTGTGGTTTGGGGTGGCTTTAGGGCATCGGGGCCAAAGTAACCTACCTCCAATGTCAGAAGGATGACCAGCAGCAGAGATGCCTTGCGCAGATACCATGGCAATTGGGGGCTTTTGTGCAGCCTGCGGCGGAGCATACCCAAGCATACGCCCAAGGCTCCCAACAGCAGGATGAGCGCAGCCTCACGGGTGAATGGAATACGATAGCCGCTGATCACATCCAGTGCGGTACCGAGATTTCGCAGCTCCAAAAAGGACAGGGGAGAGCCTTTGAAGTGAATGACATAGTAATTGACCAGTGAGACGGTCGTTGACAGGAGAATCAGTAACAGGTCAGACAGCCAAGCCCGTCCGCAAAATAATTGAAACAGACTGCGCACAGCCAGCAGTGTTGCCAGATTCAGCAGCAGATAGGGCAGCTGAAAGGCTGTTGTACGTCCGCAGCTCAGCTCCAGCTGGGTCAGGGATAGTATGAGAATCAGTGCCGTCAGAAGACAGGGGAGGAGCGGTGCAATTGGAGAAGTGGCAGTGTGCTGTTTACGAGACTTCGGGAAAAAGGTGTATCGAATGCCGTGGTCTGCCAGAGACTGCTCCCATGCTGCCAGCTTGCCTGCGGCGGATGGTCTTAGATGGGGAGAGGCTTTTCGCATACTCCACCGCAGGCCACGGTTCACAAGTGTGGTCTGTTTAGGTTTGGTCAGGGCCAGATGCAGCAGACTTTTACTGCGCCCCGATAGAATCAGCGGCACATATTCTTCATAAGCGGTCGGGATATATTCCGCTTTGGGGAGGCTTGCCAAAAATAAAGGATATTTGCCCATGACCCCAAGGCGTTTTCGCTTTTCTCGTTTGGTCAGGGCATCTGTGTGCAGTACCTCATGGATACACAGCAGCCCTGTGCCTGCGGCGTAGTTATGGAAACAAATGCGCTCCTCCTCGTTGGGGACATTGTCTGTGTGGAGATGGGTCCACAGCACATCCATGAGATGCATTTTTGTTTCAAACAAATCGGGACGGTAGCGATGGGTCAGAGAATCGGAGCCTTCCACATTGTTGTAATAATGTCCGATTTGCCCCAGAAACACCGCACCGTTGCAGGCGGCGTAGTAACGGAGGTTGGTGACGAAGTCTTCCCCCAGGTTCATTTCCTCGGGGAATCGCAGCTGCAGCCGCTCCCACAGGCTGCGGTCGTAGAGTTTGCCATATAGTCCTTCCAACAGGGCGGTGTGCCAAATGAGCCGCATACGGCAGTTTCGAAATTCCTCCCCATGGAGAATTGCAGGCTTATTGTTCAGCCATTTGGCCGACAGACGAGGACCCTGTCGGTCTGGGTGGGTGAAGTCCGCAATGAGGATATCGGACACAATGAGCTGCTTTTGGGTCTCTTCTGCAGCCCTTACCTGACGTTCCAGCGTTTCGGGGGCGAGGACATCGTCGCTGTCCAGAAAGTGCAGGTACTTGCCCGATGCGTATTGCAGTCCCAGATTACGGGCTTTGGAAACACCGCCGTTGGGGACACTGTGCAGCACAAATCGGGTGTCCAGACGGGTATACCGCAGGGCAATGTCACGGGAGCCGTCGGTGCTGCCGTCGTCTATGAGGATAGCCTGCCAGTGGGGATAGGTCTGACTCACCAGTGAGTTGAGGCAGTAGCCCAGAAAGGGGGCTGCATTATAAATGGGAACGATGACGCTGACAAGAGGGGTGTTCATGGTTCATTTCCTCCTTGCGCCAGTCGGCGAATGGCAGGAATGTAGCTGCGGTCAAAGGGGTGCAGGAGCAGCAGAGGATAGTCCTCCAGTAGGTCGTTGATGGTGCGCGTGACCGCTTCGCCCTTTAGTCCGTGGAGTCTGCAGTGCTCCAAACGGTCAAAGACTGTCCATAAATACACGTTTGCGGCTCGCTCTGCAATGGGGGACAGCTCGGGGCGACCCCAAATGAGATGCAGCCGCTGCCGCAGCGCCTGACAGGCGTCCAGATTGCGTAAGTTGAATTGTGCGGTGATGCTGGAGGGATTTCTCCGCTCATAGTTGACTAAGGCAACATCACCGTAAACTATTTTCTCCGCGGCCAGATAAAACAGATGGGTGGTAAATTCGTCCTCATGGTATTTGCCTACGGGATAGCGGATGCCTTCCGTAATGTTTCTGCGGTAGAGCTTATTCCATGCCACGGGCTTGCAGTAGGTCCATTTGAGGTTGCATTCCATGGCTTGCATGGGGGTAAATTCCATAACCGCACCGCTGCAGCTTCCTTCCGCATATATCCCTGCGGGAAATATGCTGCGGTAGCTGCATTCGGCGATTTGGGCGTTGTTGCTGATGCACAATCGATGCATTGTCTCCAGCCATGTGGGGTCCGCCCAGTCATCGCTGTCCAGAAAGGCAATGTATTCCCCCAATGCCATGTCCATGCCTGTGTTGCGTGCTTCGGATAAGCCGCCGTTAGGCTTATGGATGACTTGGATGCGATTGTCTGTGGCGGCAAGCTCGTCACAAATTTTGCCGCTGTTGTCAGTGCTGCCGTCGTCAATGAGCAGAATTTCCAAGGCGGTATGGGTCTGCCGCAGCAGGGAACGGACACAGCGGCGGAGATATGGTTCTACGTTGTAAACGGGTACAATCACGCTGATCATATTGGTGCAAGAGTCTCCTTGTTCAGTCATTTTATAAAATTATTTTGCCGAATATGGGGCAGATTATTACAAGGGAGCTTTTGCATAAAAAAAGGCGTGCTGCTTTTTGCAGCACGCCTTGTAAAGTTTTTCTACATTAATCAGAATCGGAGGGGAAACAAGCTTTTGCATGGTCGGCAAATACATGGAAACGGTTGTCCCAATCATTTTCTTTTGCAAAGTCCATGCATTCTGAGCCGGAAGCAAGTGTGTCGTTTCCGCTTAAGCACAGTTCCACATAGTCGCCAAATTGTTGGGGATCATTTGCCAGATAGGCATAGCGGTTGCGGAAGGGCTCCAGTTCGGGAATTTCCGTGGCCACAATTTTTTTGCCTGCAGACAAATACTCATAAAATTTGACGGGATTGGTTGCTTTGATCAGGTTAATGGAAGCATCAAACGGAATCAGACATACATCGAAGGTTTTCAGATAGTCGGGAAGCTCTGTGTAGGGCTTGATTCCCAAGAGATGTACATTTTTCAGAGGCTTCAAACGATCTGCCCCTGCAACAAGGTCACCAATCAGCACGATGTCATGCTGGGGGAAGCGATTGCTTAAATACTCAATCATATCAAAGTCAAACCAGTGAGAAATGGCACCGTAATACCCGATAATCTTTCGGGGAGTGGGTTCCTTGTGGCCGTATGCTTGGTGGAAGTGGGCAAATTCCGTACCGTTGCGAATCAGACAGACACGGTCGGAGTGTTGTTTCGCCTGTTCCAACAGATACAGTGAGCTTGCGGCTACTTGATCGCTGATACCTAACAGCTGTTTGCAGGCAGACACCACAATGGCCTGTTCGGCGTTGTCAAATCCTCCGAAATCGTCCATGTAGTCTGTCATCAAGGCAAAGCCTCGTTCTCGCTTCAGCTTGGCAGCCAGATGGACCCAGTTGGGGTAGTCAGCGATTATGAGTGCGTCTTCGATGCCGCGGTTGTACAGCAGTCTGTCCAAAGCCTCTGCGGTGATGTTGCCGGTTTCCTGCGGTGCGATGGAGTAGATGGTATCATCGGTTTCGCAGGGCAGGTCAATCAGATA
>JAZREI010000086.1:0-32273 GCA_045660685.1 Oscillospiraceae bacterium | reverse complement strand
CGTAATCTACAACTCCGGCAAGGACCTGCCCTGGTCTCCCGAAGTTGAAGCAGAAGCAGTTCTGAACTCCATCACCGAATAAGATAGAAGCCTTTTGGCTAAGCTCTCTTGGATAAGCAAATCACATAACAAAGGAGAGTTATTATGAGTTTCATTCCCTATGTTGTAGAACAGACTTCTCGTGGTGAACGCTCTTACGACATCTTCTCTCGTCTGCTGAATGACCGTATCATTTTCCTGAGCGAAGAAGTCAACGACACCACCGCAAGCCTCATCGTGGCACAGCTTCTGTATCTGGAAGCACAGGACCCCGATAAGGATATCCAGTTCTACATCAATTCTCCCGGCGGCAGTGTGACTGCCGGTATGGCGATCTATGATACCATGCAGTATGTTAAGTGCGATGTCAGCACCATCTGCATTGGCATGGCTGCATCTATGGGCGCATTCCTGCTGTCCAGCGGTGCAAAGGGCAAGCGTTACGCACTGCCCAATGCCGAAATCATGATCCATCAGCCCTCCGCAGGCACTCAGGGTCAGATTACCGATATGTCTCTGCACCTGAAGCGTCTGGAAACCATCAAGGAGCGTCTGAACAAGATCCTGGCCGAAAACACCGGCAAGGATGTTGCAACTGTCACTGCTGACTGCGAACGTGATAATTTCATGTCCGCTGAGGAAGCACTGGCTTACGGCCTGATTGACAAGGTCATTACCAAACGATAAGTAGGTTCGGGGGATTTGTATAAATCCCCCGTAACTGCTATTTTGGATAGTGTCTGCCCGCTGTAAAATCGGGCAAAATCCATGCAATGGAGTATGATTTATGGCAAGAAATAATGATAAAGAAGTGAGATGTTCCTTCTGTGGCAAGCCTCAGTCTGTGGTTGACCGCTTGATTGCAGGTCAGGAGGCCTTCATCTGCGGCGACTGCATCGGTCTGTGCTATGATTTGGTTCACGGTGCTATGTTTGCTGACGATGATATGGACTTCGACGCAGCTGCGGAGTTCGATCTGGATGCAGATGATCTGCCCACCCCCATGGAAATGAAGGAACGCCTCGATGAATATATCATCGGTCAGGATAAGGCGAAAATCGCACTGTCTGTTGCGGTTTATAACCACTACAAGCGCATTCTGTACGGCGACCTCAGCGATGTGGAGCTGCAGAAAAGCAATATCCTGCTGATCGGTCCCACAGGCTCCGGCAAGACCCTGTTTGCACAGACTCTGGCAAAAATGCTGGATGTGCCCTTTGCGATTGCCGATGCTACCACCCTTACGGAAGCAGGCTACGTGGGCGAAGACGTTGAAAATATTTTGCTGAAGCTGCTGCAGGCTGCTGATTTTGACGTAGCCAGAGCAGAACGCGGCATTATCTATATTGACGAGCTGGATAAGATTGCTCGTAAGAGCGAAAATACCTCTATCACCAGAGACGTTTCCGCTGAAGGTGTCCAGCAGGCACTGCTGAAGATGCTGGAAGGCACCGTTGCCAATGTGCCTCCTCAGGGCGGCAGGAAGCATCCCCAGCAGGAATTTATTCAGGTTGACACCACCAACATTCTGTTCATCTGCGGCGGTGCGTTTGACGGTCTGGATAAGATCATTGAACGTCGTTTGGACCGCAAGAGCATGGGCTTTGGTGCGGAAATCAAGAGCAAGAAGGACCAGAGTGTGGGCGAGCTGTTTGCTCACGCACAGCAGCAGGACCTGCTGAAGTTCGGTATCATTCCCGAACTGATTGGTCGTATGCCTGTGCTCACCAGTCTCCACAGCCTGACCCGTGATGACCTGGTGCGTGTTCTCACAGAACCCAAGAATGCACTGACCAAGCAGTACCGTGCTATGCTCAGCTACGACAATGTAGCGCTGGAGTTCACCGATGAAGCTCTGGAAGCCATTGCTGATAAGGCAGTGGAAAAGGAAATCGGTGCCCGTGGTCTGCGCAGCGTCATGGAAAGCACTATGCAGAACATTATGTTTACCACCCCCTCCGACAAGACCATTGAAAAGGTCATTGTTACCAAGGAGTGTGTGGAAGGCACTGCGGAACCTACTGTGATCCGCACTAAGTGGGAATAAAAATCGCCCTGTTACCGTACGGGACGGGGTCAACACCCCGTCCCGTTTTTATGATATCCCTAAGGAGGTAATCAAATGGAAGAATACAACTTTATTGGCTCCAGATTGATGCCTGTATTGCCCATTCGCGGTATTTCCGTATTTCCCGGCACGATGCTCACCTTTGACGTTGAGCGCCCTGCGTCCAAAGCTGCCCTGACTGCTGCTATGGAAGGGGACCAAATCATTTTCCTCACCGCACAGAAGGACCCTGTAATTGCACAGCCTAAGGACGAAGATGTATACCACATGGGTACCATCAGCCGCATCAAGCAGATTCTGAAGAATCCCAATGGCAAGACTGTGCGCGTTTTGGTGGACGGTCTGGTTCGCGGTGAAATGGATGCCATGTATATGAAGGGGGACTGTGCGTATGCATATGTTTCCTCCGTACCCGAAGAAGATGAAGAAAATCCCGCTCTGGCGGAAGCTTTGCTGCGCCGCTGTGTGAATCAGTTTGGAGAATATGCCGAACGCACCGGCAGCGTCCCTCAGGAAAGCTTCATGTTTGCCATGACCAATACCAATCCCGGTTTGGTGGCAGACGTGATTGCCCAGACCATTTATCTCAAGCCGGACCAGAAGCAGGCACTGCTTAGTGAGACTATGCCCTCCAAGCGTTTGGAACTGCTGAGCAAGATGCTGGCTCATGAGATCAAAATCGCTGAAATCAACCGTCAGATTGATGACGCTACCAATGAGCAGGTTTCTCAGGCACAGCGTGACTACTATCTGCGTGAACAGATGAAGGTCATTGCTACTGAGCTGGGTGAGGATGATGACGACGATGCCGCATCCTATCGCACTAAAATCAAGAATCTTGCATTGGCTAAGGAAATCGAGGAGAAGCTGCTGAAGGAAGTGCGCCGCATGAGCAAGCAGCCTGTAGGCTCCTCCGAAGGTGCATTGCTGCGCAATTACTTGGATGTGGCGCTGGAGCTGCCCTGGGGCAAGCACAGCGTTGAAACCTTGGATATTGCAGAGGCTCGCAAGATTTTGGATGATGACCACTTTGGTCTGCACAAGGTCAAGGAACGTGTTATTGAATTCCTGTCTGTTCGTCAGCTGGCTCCGGATGTAAAGGGCGGCGTACTGTGTCTGGTTGGCCCTCCCGGCACCGGTAAGACCAGTATTGCTATGAGCGTGGCTAAGGCACTGAACCGTAAGATGTGCCGTGTTTCTCTGGGTGGTGTCCATGACGAAGCGGAAATTCGCGGTCACCGCAAGACCTACATCGGCGCAATGCCCGGCCGCATTATTGCAGGTATGCAGCAGGCAGGGGCTATGAACCCCGTTATGGTACTGGACGAAATCGATAAGCTGGGTTCCGACTTCAAGGGTGACCCCTCCGCGGCACTGCTGGAAGTTTTCGACCCCGAGCAGAACGGCAAGTTCCGTGATAACTTCCTGGAAATGCCCTTCGACCTGTCCGAAGTACTGTTTATTACTACTGCAAATACTCTGGACACCATTCCCAGACCCCTCCGTGACAGAATGGAAATCATTGAGCTGTCCAGCTATACCGACGAAGAAAAGCTCCACATTGCCAAGGACCATCTGCTGCCCAAGCAGCGCAAGAAGCATGGTCTGAAGGCTGCACAGCTGAAGGTCAGTGACGATGCCATCCGTGAAATCATCTCTCTGTACACCAGAGAATCCGGTGTCCGTGTGCTGGAACGCAATCTGGCTGCGGTCTGCCGTAAGGTTGCCACCCGTATTGCGGAAGGCAGCTGCAAGTCCGTGACTGTCCGTGCAGGCAGTCTGGAAAAGTATCTGGGTACTCCCCGATACACCAAGGACCTGATTTATCCCAAGGATGAAATCGGTCTGGTGCGCGGTCTGGCGTGGACTGCTGTTGGTGGGGAAGTGCTGGACGTGGAAGTTGCTGTTGTTGACGGCAGCGGCAAGGTAGAACTCACAGGCAATCTGGGTGACGTGATGAAGGAATCCGCTAAGGCTGCCATGACCTATATCCGCAGCCGCTGTGACGTACTGGGTCTGGATAAGGAGTTTTATAAGAACAAGGATATCCACATCCATTTCCCCGAAGGCGCTGTGCCTAAGGACGGTCCTTCCGCAGGCATTACCATGTGCATCGGTCTGATTTCTGCACTGACGGGCATTCCCGTACGCCGTGATGTGGCAATGACCGGTGAAATCACCCTTCGCGGCCGCATCCTGCCCATCGGTGGTTTGAAGGAAAAGACCATGGCTGCTATGCGTACAGGTGTCAGCACCGTCATTATCCCTGCGGATAACGAAAAGGATCTGGAAGAAATCGATCCCGATGTACGCCGCGCACTGAAGTTTGTGACCGCTGACCATGTGGATCACATTCTGGATGTGGCGCTGCTGCGTATGCCCGAAGATAAAGAGAAAACTGCTGCACCCAAGCGCAGCCGTAAGAGCAAAAGCGTAGAAGTACGCCAGTAAAGGGAGAGATAGATATGGCAGATATGAATTTGCATAATGCAACTTTCCGCAAGAGCGTTGTAAATCGTAAGGACTTCATGATGGACAAGCCTTCCATTGTATTTGCGGGCAAGTCCAATGTAGGTAAGTCCTCCGTCATCAATAAGCTGCTCAATCGCAAGAACTTTGCCCGTGTGGGCAATACCCCCGGTAAGACCGTCCATATCAACTACTTTGATATCGACAGCAAGTGCTATTTTGTTGACCTGCCCGGCTACGGCTACGCTAAGGTTGCAAAAGATGAACGTGACCGCTGGGGTAAGCTCATGGAAACCTTCTTCGCAACCGAAGGTGCCATTACCCTGGGTGTGCAGATTGTTGATGCGCGCCACAAGCCCACTGCTGACGACATTACCATGGCACAGTATTTTATGGATACGGATTGTGCAATGGTGGTTGTGGCAAATAAGAAGGACAAGCTGAAGAAAAGCGAATACGAGCCTAACGTTGCTCGCATCCGTGAAACCTTGGAACTGCCCGAGGAAGTGCCTGTTGTTCTGTTTTCCGCAGAAAAGGGCGACGGCAGAGACGAACTGCTGGAAATCATTAAGAGCTATGTATAACAGAAAAGCCAAGCTGCGAAATGCAGCTTGGCTTTTTTGTTGTCTTAAATTGTTTGAATTTCTTTGCCTGTGGCATTCTTTATAAATGTACGGAATTCTTCGAGGGTGCCGCCTGCAAGGCTGCTTTTGCTATAAATTTGTGCATGGCTTTGGCTGAAGATAAATACGAAGTAATCGGCGGTTTCCACAAGCATTTGAATGGTGCTGTATTTGAAATCTGAGCTGCCAATCTCGGTTTCTGAGTGATAGCCATCTTCCTTGAAGGTTACCATGGCTTTTTCTAAGCCGGGAAGCATTCGCTTTCTTGCCACAAAGCCGTTGATTCGGTCTTCAAAAATCAATGTAAAAAAGATGATTGCTGAAACCAACCAAGTGAGTACCTTTTTGAAATCGAGAACAAATGCCTCGTTTCCCAAGGGTAATGTGAGTAAGAGTGCAAAAAGAATGACGATCGTGCCGAAAATGTGGGAGCGACGGCTTCTCCTTTTGCGTGCGGTCTTTCTAATTGCTTTTGCCATAACGGTCAGCGCTTCTTGGTTATACGCTGTTTCAAACTTGAATTCCAAGTGAACACCTCCTTGTATATAGCATTCCAAAAGTAAAAACATCTTCTATAAAGATTTTATCATAGACTTTTGTGTAATACAAGAACAGCCACAGCAGAGAAAATTGCTGTGGCTGTGGGGCGGTGAGGGCGCCGCCCCCTACATAGTATTGAATTAAGATACGGTAAAGCTGCAGCTCCAATTGCCGCTCATGGGAAGGGGCTGCTCTGCTTTTGCGTGACCCACCACGGTATCAAAGGTGATGGTATATTCTGTGTTGGGGGAGAAGGTTACCGTGCCAACGGGAATCGGTATGGAGACGCTGCCGTTGTTAATGTCTGCAAGTTCCGTCTCCTCGATGGTCATCAGCTTTGCTCCGCTGCTGTCGGTGAGGGTGACGTTTTTGAAGGAAAGCTCGGTGATGAAGGCATAGGGCGCATCGGCAGGGTAGAGGAATCGTGCGTTGACGGTTACGGTTTCACCGTCAGCTTCTGCGGTAACTTCGATTTCCTCGGTGGCGTTGTGGTATTCGGTGCCCACGACAGCACCGTCGAAACGAACTATGTCAGAGAATGCGCCGCGGATGGAGTCGGCGTAAGTGATGCCGCCTGCAGTGAGCAGACCTGCGGTGAGAACCAAGGCCACAGCGGCGGCAATGGTGGATTTACGGAATTTCAGCATAGTAATAAGTCCTTTCTTTTCATGCTCTGCACGGCGGATGCCCGCTTCGCAGCGTTCGTGCAGGGCTTGGGGTATGGGGATTTCGTGGAGCTGAGATGCAATGTGTTCATTCATGGTTATAGTTCCTCCTTTGCGATGACGCGAAGCTTATGCAGCGCCCGATATAGCAGGGATTTTACGGTGCCCGTGGGCAGGGAGAGTGTTTCCGATATTTCACGGAAGGTGTACTGCTCATAATATTTCAGCAGCACCACAGATTTTTCCGTAGGGGAAAGTGTATTCATCAGCTGATTAAGGCTTGTGCTGAGAATGATTTGCTGCTCCTGGCTGTGGGAAAGCTCGGGAAGATTTTCTGCATAATCCTCCAAAGGCAGCGTACCCTTGTTTTTGCGTATGTGGTCAATGGCGCAGTTGATAACGATACGGGTGACCCATGTTTTGAAGTATTGGGGATTTTGCAGGGTATGATAGTTTTTATAGGCACGGTATGCGGTCTCCTGCATCACATCGAGGGCATCCTGCTCGTTTTTGACATAGACGTATGCCATACGGTATAGGTCTGCCTCAAATTGACGGAATTGCTCCGTGAATGTATCTCGTATATTTTTGCGGTGTTTGGTCATTGCTTCACCTCCGATGTTGATTGTTTCGTATATTGGACGAAGCATGCTTCGGTTTGGCTTCATAGTTTGTAAAATTAGTATGGAAATCCTTTGTTTGGTTTCGGATATTGTTTCTTTTCTTGTATTTTGTGGGATTTATTGATATAATGTTAAATTACGGAGGTGTTTAAATTTGGACACATTTCGCACGATTTGGCAGGGATTGGACTGGTCTTATCCGTTGGATATTCTTATCTCCATTGTCCCGGCTTTGATTTGCATTACATTTCATGAGACCTGTCATGGTCTCACTGCATATATGCTGGGGGACCCTACCGCAAAACGGGAAGGTCGCCTGTCTCTGAATCCTGTGAAGCACATTGACTGGATGGGGCTTGCCATGATGGTGCTGTTCCACTTCGGTTGGGCAAAGCCTGTTCCCGTGAACATGATGTATTTCAAAAATCCCAAGCGTGGTATGGCACTGACTGCCCTTGCAGGACCTGCTTCCAATGTGCTGCTGACTGCTGTGATGCTGGCGCTGTACGGTCCCCTGTATATTCTGACTGCTATGGGCTACGGCGGCTGGGCTTTGGAGATCTTAATGGAAATGGTCAGTACCACGGCATATTTGAGTATGGCGCTGGCGGTATTTAACTTGCTGCCTGTTCCGCCTTTGGACGGCTCCAAGATTTTGTTTTCCGTGCTGTCTGACAGAAACTATTTGAAACTGATGATTTATGAACGATACGGTATGCTTCTGATGCTGATTCTTGTATCAACGGGCATCTTGAGGACACCCTTGTCCTATGTGACGGGCTTCTGTTTTGATGTGCTGTTTCCCATTGCGCAGGTGACTGCGGATTGGACCGTATCGCTTCTGTGGGGGTAATTCGTTTGGAAAATCCAACCTACCGACTGGAAGGTATTGTAAAGAATAAAGATGGGGAATCTGACTTTGAGGGTCCTCTGAGTCTGATTCTGATGCTTCTTTCTAAAAATAAGATAGAGATTCGCGATATTAACATTTCCGACATTCTGGACCAGTACACAGCGTATTTGTCTCGCATGGAGGATATGGACTTGGAGGTTGCCAGTGAATTCGTTCAGATGGCATCTCATTTGCTGTACATCAAGACCAAGATGCTGCTGAATGTCCATGATGAGGAAGTCAACGAACTGGAACAGCTGATCGCTTCTCTGGAACAGCTGCAGTGCAAGTCTGTGCTGAGCCAGATTCGCGGTGTGGTGCCTGTACTGGGGGCCATGCATGAGCAGGGGGCGAAGCGCTTTACCCGTTTCCCCGAAAAGCTGCCTCAGCTGCCTCGCACTGAATACAGCTACCACCATGACCCTGCGGATTTGATGGCAAGCCTGCTGATGGTGTTCTCCCGTGAACGCAATACGGTGCAGCCGGGAATTCTGCGTACCATTGCGCCCAAGCGCATTATCCGCAGCGTGAAGCAAAAGAGCCGTGATATTCTTTTGCGTTTGCGTGAATTGGGGCCTGCGGATTTGATGGAACTGCTGACAGAATGCGAAGACCGCTCCGATATGATCACTGCGTTCCTGTCTGTGCTGGAACTGTGCAGCGTGGGCAGTGTGGAGATTCGTGATACCCAAGAGGGCTACGAGCTGCACTTTGTCGGCGGTGATTTGGACCAAATTCTGGATTCCATTGAAGAACAGGAACCCGTAAAAGAATGAAACTCATAAAGATAGGATACAACGACTATGGAACAGAAACATGCTTTGGAAGCCATTCTCTTTGCTTCCGGTGACCCCGTTTCCATCGACCGTCTGGCAGATGTGCTGGAAATTGAGCGGGAAGATGTTATCGACTGCGCAGAAGAACTGGAAATGGCCTACGAAAAAAATCACAGCGGTATTCGCATCGTACGTGTGGAAGATGCTTATCAGATGTGTTCCGCTCCCGAATATGCGGATGTCATTGTAAAGACCATGCGCCATCGCAAGCCCCCCAAGCTGTCTCCCGCAGCATTGGAGGTGCTGGCTATCGTTGCGTATTTCCAGCCTGTCACCAGAGCGTATACCGAAGATGTGCGCGGCGTAGACAGCTCTTATTCCGTAAATATGCTGACCGAGCGTGGTCTCATTGAGCCCTGTGGCAAGCTGGAGGTTCCCGGCAGACCCACACTGTTCCGCACTACGGATAATTTCCTGCGTGTAATGGAACTGGAGCAGCTGGATGACCTGCCCGCACTGCCCGAAATCGCACCTGAGGAAGGTGTGGATGCACTGCGCGCAGCCATTGAACGCAAGTCGGAAAACGGCGTGCAGATGGAATTGGAACAGGAACAAAATCAGCAGACACTGGAACAGATTGTCAAGGAGTGATTGCTCTGAAGGTACTGATGATTGTGCTTGCGGTCCTTGCTTTGCTGCTTACCATACGTATCGGAGCGGATGTCGGATATGACGAAACAGGGCTGCGGGTCTATGCCCGTGTGTCTCGGTTTACCGTTTGTCTGTATCCCTCCGGAAAAGAGAAGGTAAAGAAAAAGCCGAAAAAGCAAAGGCACAAGACAGGAAAAACGGGGAAGCCCGATATTACCGAGGATGAGGTGCTGGATGCCATTAGGGTAGCAGTGCGTTCTGTGAAGAAGCTGCGATTTCGCTTGTATAAGCTGAAGCTGCACTTTGTCTCGGCTTTTGATGACCCCTATAAGACAGCCATTGTGTATGGCTATGCTGAAGCACTCATTTACGGATTGGGACTGCCGCAGCTGAAGCAGTCGGATATTCAGTTGGGCATGGACTTCGAAAAGGAAGCCTGTGCAGTGGACGGATATCTGTCCGTAACCATTCGAATTTATTATATCATGAAACTTGCTGTGTGCCTGATTTGCGGATGTATTCCCATTTTATGGCGCAGAAGAAAGAGAATAAAATCAACCGTAAAAAACACGACAGTGAAAGGAATGACGGTGTAATATGGAAAGAAATACTCTGGGCGAAGTCATGGGCATTTCCATGACCAAGATGAAGGAAATGGTCAATGTGAACACCATCATCGGTGACCCCATTTATACCCCTGATGGCATTACTCTGATTCCCGTGACTCAGGTCAGCATGGGCATGGGCGCAGGCGGTGCGGACTCTATGGGCAAGAATGTCATGGGCGCAGGCGCAGGCGGCGGTGTGAAGATGAATCCTCAGGGCTTCCTGATTATCAAGGACGGCATGATTCGCTTTGTCAGCACAAAGGCTCCCGCAGATACCTCTCTGGACCGTCTGCTGGATATGATTCCCGATGTATTTGACCGTGTAGAAAAGCTGGTCAAGGAAGTCAAGACAAAGAAGAATCCCAACGAATAAGCCGATTGTAATCGGTCAATAATAAGCACTGCCAAAAAAGGTGGTGCTTTTATTGAAACGATGGTTAGTGATTGCATTGGTATCCACTATACTTCTGACGGGGCAGCCTGTCCGAGCTGTGGGTGAGCCCTCGGTATCCGCAAAAGCTGCGGTGGTGTACGACGGCGCGTACGGCCGTGTGCTGTATGAAAAGAATGCCGATGCACGGATGCTTATTGCATCTACAACGAAGATTATGACCGCTGTGGTGGCTTTGGAACGGTGTAATATTGAAGATACCGTAAAGGTCACAGCAGAAATGGCAAATGTGGAGGGCTCCTCCATGTATTTGCAGGCAGGGGAGACCTATACTCTGCGCGAGCTGCTGTACGGGCTGATGCTGGCCTCGGGCAACGATGCTGCCACGGCTATTGCCCTGCACACTGCGGGGAGTATCCAAGCTTTTGCAGAGCTGATGAACGCAAAGGCTGCGGAGCTTGGCTTGGTAAATACCCACTTTGAAAATCCTCACGGCTTGGACGGAGCTGCCCATTACTCCACGGCTTTGGATATGGCGTGGCTGATGGATTATGCCATGTCACGCTCGGATTTTATGGAAATTGCAGGAACGCGCAATGTGACTGTGAAGGGGCTTACCTATGTGAATCACAATAAGCTGTTGTGGCAGTGTGAAGGTGTGATTGGAGGTAAAACCGGTTATACCATGGCGGCAGGCCGTACTCTGGTGACCTGCTGTGAGCGGGAGGGGCGGAGACTGATTTGCGTGACTCTGTCCGCACCCGATGACTGGAACGACCATCGCAGTTTGTACGATTGGGCGTACAGTGTTTATGACCACCGTGTTTTGGTGGATGGAGGCACTCGTTATTTGCTGCCGCTGTTTTATGGTGACGGCAGAAAAATTGCCGTAGAGCCTTTAAGGGATGTGACGGTATATGCCGCAGAGGATGAGCAAGCGGACTATACTGTGGAACTGCCCCGATTTGCTTTTGGACCTGTGTATGCAGGGGAAAGAGCGGGCAGAATTTTGGTACGATTGAATGGAAAGACTGTGGACGAGGTTCCACTGGTCTATATGGAAAACAGTGAATGATAAGCCTTGGCTGAATCACCAAGGCTTTGGAATAGAAAGGTAGGAGAATACAAATGCAGGAACGTTTGCAGAAAATTATTTCCGGTGCAGGTCTGGCATCTCGCCGTGCGGCAGAGACCATGATTGCTGAGGGCAGAGTTGCTGTCAACGGTCAGGTTGCTGAAATCGGTCAGACTGCTGACCCCGAAAAGGATGTTATCACCGTAGACGGCAAGCGCATTCCCCGTAAGCAGCCTTGCACCTATGTGATGCTCAATAAGCCCAAGGGCCGCGTGACTACTATGAAGGACGAGTCTGACCGTCCCACCGTTGCTGAATTGGTACAGATTAAGGGCAAGCGCTTGTACCCCGTAGGCCGTCTGGATATGTATTCCGAAGGTCTGCTGATTATGACTGATGACGGCGATGCAGCAAACCGTATGATGCATCCCTCTCACCGTGTAGAAAAGACCTACATAGTAGACGTTGTTGGGGAGGACATCCGTGCAGCAACTCGTAAAATGAAGCAGCCTCTGGATATTGACGGTTATACCGTAAAGGCTATCGATGTGCAGATGCTCCGTCAGGGCGGCGGCAGAGGTCAGCTGGAAGTCACCATCGGCGAGGGCAGAAACCGTCAGGTACGTAAGATGTGCGAACAGTGCGACCTGAAGGTACAGCGTCTGGTACGCGTGAAGGAAGGCAAGCTGGAACTGGGTGATCTGCCCAGCGGCACTTGGCGTTATTTGACGGAAGAAGAAATCAAATATGTCACTTCCGCTCACTAATCCCTGAAATTCTGTGAGCAAATCGTGAATTTTTGAATGCTTTTGCAATTTTACTTGCAAAAGTGTTCGGATGAGCGTATGATGAATCTGTCATATTTTTTGATATGGAGATGATCAAATCATGGAAAATGATATTCTGTCTGTCATTGAGCGGGAAATCCCGGGCTTTTCCAAGGGACAGCGTCTAATCGCTAAGTACATACTGGATAATTATGACAAGGCTGCGTTTATGACCGCAGGCAAGCTGGGCAAGACCGTTGGTGTTAGCGAATCCACAGTTGTTCGCTTTGCCTCCGAGCTTGGCTATGACGGATATCCCGAAATGCGCCGTGTGCTGCAGGATGTGGTTCGCAACAAGCTGACCAGTGTGCAGCGTATTGAGGTTGCCAGTGAGCAAATCAATGAACGGAATCTTATCAGCTCTGTCATGACCGCTGATGCCGAGCGCATCCAGACAACCATGGAACAAATCAATCGGGATGACTTTGACCATGCGGTGAACTCCATTATCAACGGAAACCATGTGTACATCATCGGTACCCGTTCTTCCGCCAGCCTTGCCCTGTTTTTCGGGTATTATATGCGGCTGATTCGGGAGGATGTCCATGTGGTACAGGATACAGCAGCCAGTGAAATCATTGAGCAGCTGTTCCGTGTGAAAGCAGGGGATGTTGTGGTGAGTTTTTCCTTCCCCAGATATTCCAGCAGAACACTGGCGGCTATGAAGTACGCAAAATCCCGCGGTGCAAAAATTGTCTGCATCACCGACAGCGAGGCTTCGCCTTTGACCAGTGTTGCGGATGTGAATTTGTATGCAAAAAGTGACATGATTTCCTTTATCGACTCTCTGGTAGCGCCTATGTGCTTACTGAATGCGCTGCTTGCGGAGATCGGTTATCGTTCGAGAGAAAATATATCCGAGACATTCCGCCATCTGGAGGATGTCTGGAGCGAATATGCAATGTTTTTAACTGATGAGAACTGATGTAGTAGTAATTGGCGGCGGTGCCGCAGGTATGTTGTGCGCAGCGGTGGCTGCGGAGCGGGGGCTGGATGTGGTCCTGCTGGAGCCCAATCGTATGATGGGCAAAAAGCTGCGAATCACAGGTAAGGGTCGCTGCAATGTAACAAATAATTGTGATATCAAAACGGTCATGGCGAACATTCCCACAGGGGGCAAGTTCCTGTACAGCGCTTTGAATCGCTTCCCTCCCGAAAAGGTTATGGACCTGTTTGGAAATCTGGGAGTCCCTCTGAAGACCGAGCGCGGTAACCGCGTATTCCCCGTGTCCGATAAGTCCGGGGACATCGTTTCCGCTCTGGAAAATTATATGGCAGGCACAGGTGTGCAGGTTGTTCACCGTGCGGCTCAGGGACTGCGTGTAGAAGACGGTGTCATCACCGGTGTACGCATCCCCGGCGGTATGATTGAATGCAGAAATGCGGTCATTTGTACCGGTGGTCTCAGCTATCCCTTGACGGGCTCCACAGGTGACGGTCTGAAGTTTGCCAAGCAGGCAGGGCATACGGTTACGGAATGCCGTCCCTCTCTGGTGCCTCTGGAATCTCCCGATGCTTATTGTGAGCAGATGCAGGGGTTCTCTCTGCGCAATGTGACACTGTCTGCCTTTGAGGACGGCAAGCTTATTTATAAAGAGCTGGGTGAAATGCTCTTCACCCATTTCGGGGTCACTGGCCCTCTGGTGCTTTCCGCAAGTGCTCATATGAGAAAGATGGGGCAGGCAGAGTATTCTCTGGAAATTGACCTAAAGCCCGCACTGGATGAGGAAAAGCTGGATGCCCGTATTCTCCGCGATTTTGAAGAGCAGAAGAATAAGGAATTTAAGAATGCTTTGGGTGGTCTGGCAGGACGTACCATGATTCCCGTGCTGGTGGAATTGTCGGGTATCGACCCTGAAACCAAGGTCCATTCCATTACCAGACAGCAGCGCAAGGAGCTTGTACATCTGTTCAAGCATTTCCCTGTGCGTGTATCCGGGACAAGACCATTCCCTGAAGCCATCATCACCTCCGGTGGTGTGGCGCTGAATGAAATCAATCCCCGTACCATGGAATCCAAGCTGGTGAGTGGTCTGTACTTTGCAGGCGAGGTGCTGGATTTGGATGCCTACACGGGCGGGTTCAATTTGCAGATTGCCTGGTCCACTGCGTATGTGGCAGGCAATGCTGTACAGTAATTAGAAGTACAAAAGGAGTACATATGACGAGATTTTCTGTTGCGATTGACGGACCAGCAGGGGCGGGGAAGTCTACCATCGCTAAGGCTGCGGCGCAGACACTGGGCTTTGTATATGTGGACACAGGTGCTATTTACCGTACTGTGGGTCTGGCAGCAAAGCAGAGAGGCTATGCTCCCGATGCCCGTACACAGGTGGTGGCTATGCTGCCTGAATTGGAAATCGATATGCGATATGTGGACGGTGTGCAGCGGATGTTTTTGGATGGGAAGGATGTCTCCGAGGCGATTCGTACCCCCGAGGCTTCCCACTATGCTTCCAATGTGGCAGCTATGCCCGAGGTACGTGCGTTCCTGATGGAAATGCAGCGCAGCATGGCGCGCCGCTATGATGTGCTGATGGACGGCAGAGACATCGGTACCGTGGTGCTGCCCGATGCACAGCTGAAGATTTTCCTGACCGCTTCCGCGGAAGAACGTGCACGCCGCAGATATGCCCAGCTCATGGAAAAGGGCACCGAGGAGACCTATGAATCTGTACTGGCGGAAATCATTGAGCGAGACAAGCGTGACTCCGAGCGTGAGACCGCACCTCTCAAGCAGGCAGAGGATGCAGTGCTGCTGGATACAAGTGACATGACTCCCGAGGAAAGCATCCAAGCTGTGATTGATATGGTTGATGCACGGAGAAAGGAAGGGGCAGACTCTTGAGCGAATCCCTGTACTCTCACGAACATTATAAAAAGTGGTATGCACGCTTGAAGCCCATTGCGGCGATTTTGTATCCCACCCATGTGTATGGGCTGGAAAATGTTACGGATGCGCCCTGTTTGGTGTGCGCCAATCATTCCAACTATTGTGATCCCGTATTGGTAGCGCTGGCATTCGGAGCGGATAAACCTATCCACTTTATGGCAAAGATCGAGCTGTTCCGCCGCAAATGGATGGCAAAGCTCCTTGGTCAAGTGGGAGCATTTGGTGTTGACCGTGACGGCGCTGATATTTCTGCCATTCGTACGGTGATGAAGTACATCCGCGCAGGGGAGAAGGTTGGTATTTTCCCCGAAGGCACTCGTGTCAGTACCGACGGTGCCGTACAGGCAAAGGCAGGCGCGGCACGTATGGCAGCCAAGCTCCGTGTACCTATCCTTCCTGTGTATATCTCTCGTCGGAAGGTTATTTTCCGCAGAGTGAAAATCGTCATCGGGGAGCCTATCTATGTTTCCAAAGATACGGAAGATTTCCAGCAGGTCACCGATGAGCTGATGGATACCATTGCAAGACTGGGGAGGGAAGTCGGATGAAGGAAATCATTCTGGCTGAATCCGCGGGTTTTTGTTTCGGTGTCAGCCGCTCGGTGAAGCTGGCAGAGGAAATGCTGGCAGGGGGCGGAGACTGCTACAGTCTCGGTCATCTGATTCATAACAATGACGTTGTTGAGCGTTTCCGCAGTCAGGGACTTCATGTGGTGCAGAATCCGGAAGAAGTTCCCGAGGGCGCACGTGTCATCATCCGTGCCCATGGTGTATCCATGGCGGTGGAAGATGCCCTGCGCAGCCGTGCGGGACAGGTGATTGACTCTACCTGCCCGAAGGTGCTGCGTATTCATAAGATTGTTAAGAAGGCTTCTGCCGAGGGCCGCCGGGTTGTGGTAATCGGTAAGCCCTCCCATCCCGAGGTTGTGGCGATTTGTGGATGCTGTGATGGGGCGTTGGTCTTCGAAAATGCCACAGAATTGGAAAACTTTCTCACAGAGAACCCTGATTTTGCACAAAAACCGGTGACCATGGTTATACAGACCACACAAACCCGTTTAAATTTCGAAGAATGTGAGAAAAAAATAAAAAAAGAGTGTACAAACCTCGAAATATTTGATACAATATGCGAGGCTACATCCACGAGACAGACGGAAGCGGTGAAAATCGCGTCCGAATGTGATGCCATGGTTGTGATCGGCGGCAAGGATAGTGCAAACAGCGTACACCTTGCGCAGCTGTGTCAGCAGCACTGTGACAATGTGCAGTTCATTGAAAATGTCAAGGAACTGGATTTGGAGCGGCTGCGAAGCGCAGACAAAGTCGGCATGACTGCCGGGGCTTCGGCTCCGTCGTGGATCATTAAGGAGGTAAAACAAACGATGACAAGCGAAATCAAAATGGAAGAAAAGAGCTTTGCAGAACTGCTGGAAGAGTCTCTGAAGACAATATATAACGGCGATAAGGTTACCGGTGAAGTTGTCGCAATCACTACTACTGAAGTAAACGTAGACCTGGGTATGAAGTACTCCGGTTTCATCCCCACTCTGGAATTCACCGAAGAATCCGGCTGCAAGATCGACGAATGCGTAAAAATTGGCGACAAGGTTGAAGCTGTTGTCGTTCGCGTAAACGATATGGAAGGCGTTGTACAGCTGTCCAAGAAGCGTCTGGACGCTGCTAAGAACTGGGAAATGATCGTAAACGCTGCTGAATCCGGCGAAGTTGTTGAAGGCGTTGTTACCGAAGACAACAAGGGCGGCGTAGTTGTTACCGTTAAGGGCAACCGTGTATTCGTTCCCGCATCTCAGACCGGCCTGCCCAGAGAAGCAGAAATGGCTTCCCTGCTGAAGCAGCCCGTTCGCCTGAAGATTACCGAAGTTAAGGGCCGCAGAGTTGTTGGCTCCATCCGTGCAGTACAGCGTGAAGAACGCCGTGCAGCTGCTGAAAAGGTATGGAACGATATCGAAGTTGGCAAGCAGTACGAAGGTACCGTTAAGTCCATCTCTTCTTACGGTGTATTCGTTGATATCGGCGGCATCGACGGCATGGTTCACGTTTCCGAACTGTCCTGGGGCCGCGTAAAGAACCCCGCAGAAGTAGTTTCCGTTGGCGACAAGCTGAGCGTATACGTTATCAGCTTCGATAAGGAAGCTCGCAAGATCTCTCTGGGCCACAAGGATCCCAACGGCAACCCCTGGACTAAGTTCACCGAAACTTACGCAGAAGGCGACGTTGCTACCGTTAAGATCGTTAAGCTGATGGACTTCGGCGCATTCGCAGAAGTTCTGCCCGGCGTTGACGGCCTGATCCACATTTCCCAGATCGCTAACCGCCGCATCGGCAAGCCCGGTGACGTTCTGACCGTTGGCGAAGAAGTAGATGCAAAGATCACCGCTATCGACAACGAAAAGCAGAAGATCTCCCTGTCCATCCGCGCTCTGCTGGAAAACGCACCCGCTGAAGAAGAATAATTCTTTCATCACATAAAAAGCTCCGACCTCGGTCGGAGCTTTTTATGCCAAAAGTCTAATGAGGTGAAAAGAAGTTGCAATATCTCTATATGTGACTCTATAATGGGATAAAATGTTTTATGACCGGATTGGAGGATAATCATGAAGAAATGTATTTTGAGCATAATGTTGTCACTTGCCATGATGGTGTCATTGCTTCCTATACCTGCTATGGCAATCAGTGCAAGTGAAGAGATTACCATACAGACTATAGTGGAAAAAACGCTAAAGGATTATTCGAAATCGGTATATTACACTGATGCGGATGACGATGCTTTTTCGGATTTCTTCAAGCATGGCTTTTTCGGCGGTGGCAAGAAAATGATACTGAAGGAAAACAGTGCCATGGTGTCAGCACTGTTCAACTCTTGTCTGCTGCAGGAGGCGCTTTGTACTGCTATTTCCAATGGTTTGAGTACTGCGATGCAACTCAATGAAACCTCCATTCACATTGACGGGACTCTTGGATGGCATAATTATTTTTACAGTTATTTTTTACGAGGCTATAATAAAGAAGGAACAGATTTTTCCAACGACATTGGCGTTCTTGCGTCGACGAAAGATGGCGGAGGTCAAGAAGTATACGCTGGAGGAAGCAATAAGTTTGATGAAGTGCTCGAGCTTTTGGCAGGCTCCGTGAAAGTAAATGTTGCCGTCAAACGTATTTCTTCTACCGGAGAAAACTCTGTATATGAGATTCAGGTGAAAGTCTCAGATGTTTTTGACTTTACCGGAACCTATGAAGACATTGCTGACAAGGGATATAACACCTCCAAGGATGATGCTTTGGTGAATATGGGGGTGTTGATGAATACAATAGGGCTGAAACCGTTTGACTGGATTTTTCAGAAGTCTTTTGAAATCGAAGTTCCCAATGGATGTAGCCATGGATACGCGGATTATTGTTGGCGGTATGATAGCGTCAATCGAGTGCTGCAATCTGTGCAGACGGACGAGTTTTCGTCCAATCAAACAACCCCTATCTCTGGAAAGGAAAAACCGGGATATTACTTCCAATTGGAAAAAACTGTACAGTTGAAGCATGATTTACCTTGGGTCATAGAATATGATTTACTTGCAAAGGAAAGTCTGCGTGTTTCCCAGATTTCGGAATATAGCAGAGCGGTGCCCGGTTTTCTACAGGACGGATGCGATGGACTTTGGCTGCATTTTGTAGAGAGAATTACGCTTCAGGAAGGGCAACCGGACGGTGAAGGCGAGATGGTATATTCGCGGTCCAATAACGTAGGACAGAGTTTGGGGTTCGATGAAACAGCTGTGGGAAGCGAATATATAACATATCGTATTGAAAACCGCATTTCATCGGATGGTAGCAATATGTTCTATGTTACAGCTTTTCTAACTGAAACAGGGGAGATTTTGTGTGAAGCAGTTCCCTTGAGCAAACATTTAGTGAAGTCTTCTTTAGATAATAAAACCGTTGTTTCAGATCGAAATTCAAATTATACCTCAGGTATGGATCTTGCCATCAATTATGTTGGAAATCAGGATTTTCCTTTGGACAATTCGGATTTTGTGTTGCGAATCTGGGAAAACGGCAAAGATTTGCAATCGGATTTGAAAAAAACGGTAGATCCCACCTGTACCGAAAAAGGTGGGAAGCTGTATTTTTGTAATGATTGCGGCTGCGAATATTTGAAAGATATAATTCCCGCTCTCGGACACAGCTATGAGGAATACTCGTTTGACAACAACGCCACCTGTACCGCAGATGGTACCAAGACCCGCACCTGCACTGTCTGCGGCGCAAAGGATACCGTAACTGCACCCGACACCGCAACAGGACACAGCTATAAGGCGGTGGTGACCGAGCCTACTTACACCGAGCAGGGCTATACTACCTACATCTGCACTGGCTGCGGTGACAGCTACAAGGATGACTACACCGATGTTAAGCAGCACAAGTATGTGCCCGAAGTTACTGCACCTACCTGTATGGAACAGGGCTACACTGCTTATACCTGCAGCGAATGCGGTGACAGCTATGTGGATGATTATACCGAAAGCGTTGACCACACTCCTGTCATTGACCCTGCGGTGAAGCCCACCTGCTCGGAAAAGGGCAAGACCGAAGGCAGTCACTGTGGTGTGTGCGGCTATGTGATTAAGAAACAGGCACTCATCAGTACCAACAACAGTCACAGTATGGAGGAATCTGTCGTAACGATGCCCACCTACGACACCCCCGGCAGAGTTGCGTATGTCTGCAAGGATTGCGGCAAGACGGACTACATGGAAATCCCTCCTCTGACCAAGCCTGCACCTGTAAACCCCTTTACGGATGTCATGGAAGCAGACTGGTTCTATGAACCTGTTCTGTGGGCAGTGGCGGAGAATGTGACAGGTGGCAAAACCGCAACTACCTTCGCTCCCAATGAAGGCTGTACCAGAGCGCAGGTTGTGACCTTCCTGTGGGCGGCAAACGGTAAGCCCGAACCGAAGTCTATGAACAATAGCTTCACGGACGTATCTGCGGATGCATGGTATCTGAAGTCTGTACTGTGGGCGGTGGAACAAGGTATCACAAGCGGCATCAGTGCAACGGAATTCGGTCCCGAGCAGACATGCACCCGAGCGCAGATCGTGACCTTCCTGTATGCGGCAGAAAAGAAGCCTGCGGTTGATGGTAAAAGTACATTCACGGATGTTGTGGATAGCGACTGGTTTGCCGTGCCTGTTATCTGGGCTGCGGAGAACAATATCACAGGCGGCATTGGAGAAGGCAAGTTCGGTCCCAACGATACTTGCACCAGAGCGCAGGTGGTGACGTTCCTGTATAAGGTTTACGGAAATAAGTAAATACAAAAGTGAACACCGCTGTCCATTGGGCAGCGGTGTTTGGCTGTTCTATGCTTCAAAATCAATGACGGAGATTTCATATGCGGTTTTGTGTACGGGTACGCCGTCTTCCGTTTTGATGTACTGCCTGCTTTGAAATCTACCGCTTACTGTTAAGACGGTTCCTACGGGCTTTGCGGAAATTTCCCGTGCGTTTTGTCCCCATGCGATACAAGGCAGGTAATCGCTGCGCCCGTACTTGCGATTGACTGCCAGCATGAAATCACTGATTTCTCTGCCCAAGGGCGTTTTTCGCAGGGTAGGGGGCTTGCAAATTGTTCCTCTCAGAAGAATATCGTTTCGCTCCTCGCAGCGTTCGGCAATGATGTCTCTTGCAAACAGACTAATGACCAGTCTGGCACCGCCTCCGCTTTTGTTGTTAAAGGAACGCAGCTGCCCAAAGATATGTACATGATCGTTTTCCTTCAGTACAAGCCCTCGCAGCAGTTTTTCCCGTATAATCACATTTAGGATGTCATCTGTGCCTGAAAGCCGCTGTACGGCAACCACAGCCTTGTAAAATCGCTCTCCGCGGCTTTCGTGGGATGGGCAGGGGAGCTGCAGCAGCGTTCCACTGATTTCCGCATAATTGTTATTGATCGCTTCGTCCATAGTTCACCTCCGGTATGACAGCCCCAAAGGTGCTGCCTGCAACAATCCTATTCGGCTTTGCTGTGGGATATGCAGGGGGTGGACTTGAAAGCATAGGGAGAGTGGTGTATAATATATCAGATGGGTTTGTCCCGAATATATGATAAAGGATGATCACTATGGAACTGAGAGAAATTCTGGAAAAGTGTGACCACACTCTGCTGCGCGTAGATGCAACTGCGGAGGAAATTCGTCACCTGTGTGATGAAGGTATGAAATATAACTGTGCAAGCGTATGCATTCCTGCGGCTCATGTTGCGGGGGCTAAGCGTTACGTAGGGGACAAGCTGGCAATTTGCACCGTAATCGGTTTCCCCAATGGCTACTCCACTTCTGCTGTGAAGGCGTTTGAAGCAGCGGATGCAGTAAAGAACGGCGCAGACGAAATTGATATGGTTATCAATCTGGGTATGGTCAAGGATCGCTGCTGGGATTTGGTTGCTGAGGATATCAAGGCTGTTCGTGCTGCTACCGAGGGCAAGATTCTGAAAGTTATCATTGAAACCTGCCTGCTGACTGAAGAAGAAAAGATCAAGCTGTGCGAAGTCGTTTCCGAAACCGGTGCGGATTACATCAAGACCTCTACCGGCTTCTCCAAGTCCGGTGCTACCCGTGAGGACGTTGCTCTCATGCGTAAGTACAGCGCACCTCACCTGAAGGTGAAGGCTGCAGGCGGTATTTCCTCTCTGCAGGATGCGGAAGATATGATCGCTCTGGGTGCAGACCGTCTGGGTACCAGTCGTATTGTTAAGATTGCATCTGCACAGGATACTTCCGACTGCACTTACTGATCCAATAACTTATGCAGTTTTCTGCATAACCAAATCCCCGGGACAGATAGACCCAGCCACATAGCGGTGTAGGCAGGGCATATCTGTCCCATCAGATTGTATGCACGGGATGAGTAATCCCAGATGTGCCAGTTCAGGTACAGATTGAATATGACACCGCACAGAAACTCTACGGTGGTGATGACCGCTGCGGAAAGCACCCATTTTTGCCAGAGAGGGTAGGGGGCACGGTTTGCGATGCGGTACATGATGCTCATGCAAATGCCACCTGCAAGGAGCATGGACCAGTGGGTCCAGCCGCGGGTGAGCGTTTCGATGGTGCCATAGATGGCAGCGCCTGATAGGAATACGGCGGATAATTCAAGCATGTGGAAAAATCACCTCGGAATATAGCATACCCAACAAAAAACAGAATAATAATTTTTATAAAACGAATAAAATGTGCTTGACATTTCTATAATGTACTGGTATTATAATCAAGCAAAACAAAGCAGGACTTTCCTCACCCGGCGACTCAAGGCCAGTCCGGGTCAATAAATTCAAGTGATCACCGCGGGTGATTGCTGTGTGTTTATGCGTGGATTGTTCTGTCCGCGCTATTTTTTTTGGAGGTGTTTAGTCATCGCTAACGAAGTCAATATGATCAATGATGAGATCCAGGAGAAGGAAATCCGCCTGATCGGTTCCGACGGTGAACAGATGGGTCTGATGAGTTCTGCTGAAGCTCAGAAAATTGCCGATGAACAGGATCTGGACCTTGTTATGATTTCTCCCAACGCCAAGCCCCCTGTCTGCAAGATCATGGATTACGGCAAGTACCGTTTCGAGCAGAACAAGAAGGTTAAGGAAGCTAAGAAAAATCAGCATGTAATGGATGTGAAGGAAATTCGCATGTCCCCCGGCATCGGTGAAAATGACTTCAACACCAAGCTGAAAAATGGCCAGAAGTTCTTGGCTGACGGCGACCGTGTTAAGGTCACCGTACGTTTCCGCGGCAGAGAAATGGCACATACCAACATTGGTGAAAAGCTGCTGCGTGACTTTGCTGCAAAGTGCGCAGAGGTTGCTAATCTGGACAAGGAGCCCAAGCTGGAAGGCAGAAGCATGTCTATCTTCCTGTCTCCCAAGTCTCAGAATCAGCTGAAGAAGGAACAGAAGGCTAAGAAGCAGGCTGCAGAAAAGGTTGCAGCCGAACAGGACGCATAATTAACACGGTCTTACGACCAAGGAAGGAGAACAATCAACATGCCTAAGATGAAGACACATTCCGGTGCTAAGAAGAGATTCTCTCTGACTAAGTCCGGCAAGGTAAAGCGTGCTCACGCAAACAAGAGACACATCCTGACCAAGAAGGATTCCAAGCGTTGCCGCAGACTGCGTGACGGTGCATACGCAGACGTAACCAACGAAGCAACCGTAAAGAAACTGATTCCCTACAAATAATCGAGGAGGACTTTAAGATATGGCAAGAGTTAAGGGCGCAATGATGACCCGTAAGAGAAGAAATAAAGTCCTGGGTCTGGCTAAGGGCTACTGGGGCAACAAGTCTCGCCACTTTAAGATGGCTAAGGAACAGGTAATGAAGTCCGGCCGTTACGCATACGTTGGCCGCAAGCAGAAGAAGAGAGACTTCCGCAAGCTGTGGATCACTCGTATCTCCGCTGCTGCTAAGGCAAACGGCATGAACTACTCCACCCTGATGCACGGTCTGAAGCTGGCTGGTATCGACATGAACCGCAAGATGCTGTCTGAAACCGCTATTCACGACCCCGCAGCATTCACCGCTCTGTGCGAAGCTGCTAAGGCTGCTCTGAACTAATTTCAGACATAAATAAAAATACCGGAATTCACCTGATGGCGAAGTCCGGTATTTTTTTATTTTATATCGATGGGGATTTGAATGACTTCCTTTTTGCTGCGGATGCCATAGAGTATGGTGTTCTGGGTGCCGCCCTTGGTGCCGTTGTAGGCTGCCAACAGCACATTGCAGTTATCCACCATATAGCGGTTGCGCTTGTTCATACAGTCCTTGGTGTAAGTTTTGCTGACCACGGTGATATAATCGCTGCTGTTGTAAATCCGCTGCCAGCGGGATTTCTCGGGTTCCTTCCAGTGGTCTGCCTGCCCTGCAAAGGGAACGGCGGCTTCCAGCGTGATGTCCTTTTTTGCCTTCTTGAGTTCCAGCACCGCTTCGCCGAAATACATATCGCATCCGTTTGCCATACCGCAAATATAGTGGCGAACTCCCGAATCGTAGATGGCATCAATGGCATCGTAAATCTGCTGTTTCAGTTGTACACAGCGGGGATCCTGCTCGTTAAAGCCCCAAGGGAGCTTTGCGGCACGGTGTCCCGTGAAGCTGCAGGCGGGTTTCTTATCTGCCATATTGCGTACCTCACGTCGTAGAATTTTAAATATATTATATATGCATTTTTCCGATATTGCAAATTCAATTTCTTGGGGTATAATACAATCATAACAACCAAATATCGTTGTCTTCGGGGCGGGGTGAGATTCCCCACCGGCGGTATAGTCCGCGAGCCTGAAAGGGCATGAATCGGTGAAATTCCGATACCGACAGTAAAGTCTGGATGAGAGAAGATTGCATCACAGCTGAAAAGTGTGCGTCCGTTAGGCAATGGTCTGATGGGCGTTTTTATTTTCTGTATGAGGTGCAAAATTATGAGTAAACTGATTGAATCCGCAAAGGAAAATCTGGCCTTTTTGGCAGTTTGTCTTTTGGTATTTCTGGGGCTGTATCTGGTGGCCTTCCTGTTTGAAAAGTATGTGCTGAAGACCGTCAAGCAGGTCACTCCCGCACGCCGCATTTCTTACATTGCGATGTTTTCCGTTATTGCGGCGGTATTGATGTTCTTTGAAATTCCCCTGTTTTTTGCTCCCAGCTTCTATGAAATCGACTTTAGCGAAGTGCCTGTTATGATTTGTACCTTCTTCCTAGGTCCTGTTGCGGGGGTTACCACTGAGCTGGCTAAGGTTATTCTGAAGATTTTGCTGAAGGGCACTACCACCGCTTTTGTTGGTGACTTTGCAAACTTCGTTGTGGGCTGCAGCTTTGTTCTGCCTGCTTCCATCTTCTATCATGTGCGCAAGTGTAAGGGCTCTGCCATTGGCGGTATGGCACTTGGCACCGTATGCATGACTGTTTTCGGCAGTATGTTCAATGCATACTACCTGATTCCCAAGTTTGCCCAGCTGTTTGGTATGCCTCTGGATGCCATCGTCGGTATGGGCACTGCCATCAACCCCTCTGTTACAAGTGTAGGCACTCTGGTTATGTTCTGTGTGGTACCTTTCAATCTGCTGAAGGGTGTACTGGTTTCCGTTATCACCTATTTGCTGTACAAACGTGTTGAAAAGCTGCTGGTGGGTCGAAATTAAAAATGAAGCTCCTTCCTGTTGTGGGAAGGAGCTTTTTCTTGGTTATAGAATTGTTCCGCCTCCGATGACGGTGTCACCGTCGTAGAGGACCACGGCTTGACCCTTTGAGATGGCGCGTACGGGTGTTTCAAATTTGATGTGAACAGTGTCTGAACCTGTGGGAGTGACCACGGCAGGCTGTTCTGTGTGCTTGTAGCGTACTCTGGCGCTGCAGTGAATGGGGGAGTCGGGGCGGTCAAAGGCAATCCAGTTGAAGTCCTTTGCATCCAGCTCGGAAGTGAACAGTTCATCGTTGGAGCAGAGGATGACACGGTTTGCGTCCATGTCCTTTTCTTTGACGTACATGGGAGCAGGGAGGGCAAGACCCAGACCCTTGCGCTGACCCACGGTGTAGCGAATGCAGCCCTTGTGGGTACCCAGTTTTTTGCCGCTGCAGTCCACAAAGTCACCCTCGGGGAAGCACTTGCCTGTGCAGCGCTCAATGAAGCCTACGTAGTCGCCGTCAGGAACGAAGCAAATATCCTGACTGTCACGTTTACGGGCGTTGATGAAACCCTGCTCCTCGGCAATTTGACGGGCTTCTGCCTTGCTCATGGAGCCGAGAGGGAATAGTGTACGTGCCAGCTGCTCCTGTGTGAGATTATACAGGAAGTAGGACTGGTCCTTGCTGTGGTCTAGACCCTTTTTCAGCAGCCAGCGGCCATTCTCATAGGCGATTTGGGCGTAGTGACCCGTTACTACATAGTCGATGCCCAGCTCATCCATGAGTTCGAACACCTTGCCGAATTTCATGTGCTTGTTGCAGTCGATGCAGGGATTCGGGGTAGCACCTTCTTCATAGGTGCGAATGAAGCGGTCGATGACGTTTGCGCGGAAATCTTCCTGCAGGTCAAATACACGGAAGGGAATACCCAGGAGCTCTGCTACGCGGCGAGCATCTTCCGCGTCGTTGTTGGGGGTATAGTTTACACTGTACGCATGGTCATACAGCTGCATGGTCATGCCCAGACAATCGTATCCATTTTTCAGAGTGAGGTATGCGGCAACGGAGGAGTCTACACCGCCGCTCATACCGATCATGGCTTTTTTCATGGTCGTACCTCGTTTCATTGGTTTGGTATATTATAATATAGATTTCAATCGCTGACAAGTCGAAGGATTTTCCAATAAAAAACTCCCACAGCATTTGCTGTGGGAGTGATGATTTTAAAGAACCTTTGCCAGGAATTCCTGTGTACGGTGCTGCTTGGGGTTGGAGAAGATTTCGGCGGGAGTGCCTTCTTCTACAATTTTGCCGTCTGCCATGAAGATGACACGGTCAGCAACTTCCTTAGCAAAGCCCATTTCGTGGGTGACCAGTACCATGGTCATGCCTTCGTGTGCCAGTTCCTTCATAACGTCCAGAACTTCGCCGACCATTTCGGGGTCCAGTGCGGAGGTGGGTTCGTCAAAGAGCATGACTTCGGGTTCCATGCACAGTGCGCGGACGATTGCCACACGCTGCTTCTGGCCGCCGGACAGCTGGCTGGGGTATGCGTTTGCTCTGTCAGCCAGACCGACACGTTCCAGCAGAGACATAGCCATTGCTTCTGCTTCTGCCTTGCTCTTGCCATGGAGCTTCATGGGGGCAAGGGTCATGTTCTTGAGAATGGTCATATGGGGGAACAGGTTGAAGTGCTGGAATACCATGCCCATCTTCTGACGGTGCAGGTTGATGTTCGCCTTCTTGGCGGTGATGTCGTGGCCTTCAAAGAAGATGCTGCCGCCTGTGGGTTTTTCCAGCAGGTTCAGACAACGCAGGAAGGTGGACTTACCGGAGCCGGAGGGACCGATGATGCAAACCACTTCGCCCTTTTCTACGGATGCGGAAACGCCGTCCAGTGCGCGAATGGTGCCCTTGTTATAGTGTTTTTTGACGTCAACAGCCTTGATAATGGGATTAGCGCTCACTGTTTCTCAGTCTCCTTTCCAGTCTGCCTACAAGGTAGGTGAAGAACATGACCATAATCAGATAGATGAGTGCGGTGACCAGCAGGGGGAACAGGTAGTCGTAGCTATTGCCGCCGACGATGTTGCCTGCGTAGGTCAGGTCAGTCAGACCGATGTAGCCTGCTACGGAGGTTTCCTTCAGCAGAACGATGAATTCGTTTGCCAGAGTAGGCAGAACGGTTTTGAATGCCTGAGGCAGAATGATGTGCTGCATGGTAGCTACATAGCCGAAGCCCAAGCTGCGGCCTGCTTCCATCTGACCTGCATCAATGGACATGATACCGCCGCGGATGATTTCCGCAACGTATGCGCCGGAGTTGATGCCGAAGGACAGTGCGCCGATCATGAGCTTGTTTCTGCTGCTGGCAAAAATAACAAAGTTCAGAATCATGATCTGAACAATAACGGGAGTACCGCGGATGACGGTGACATAGACCTGACAGATGGCGTTTGCAATGCTCAGAATGAACTTAGGTGCGCCTGTCATTTCTTCGCCGTTCTTATCCCAAGTGACACGAATCAAAGCCACAATTACCCCAAGCACGATGCCCAGCATCAGTGCGAAGAAGGTAAGGATCAGGGTATTCTTCAGACCTTCGATGTACATTTCATAACGGTTATCGAAGATCAAGCTTTTATAAAATCTGTAAAACAGCTCTTCCAGACCTTCGGGAAGGTTCAGCATCCAATCGGGTGCAACCTGCGGCCAGAGCTGACCGGGGGTGCCTCTGTTCATGTTTTCTCTCCTTTATTGAATCATGAAACAAGGGGCTCAAATTCTGAGCCCCTTGCGGATGTTTTCGTTACAAGCTTTGCGTTTGCTGTGATTATGCAGCGGGGATGTACTTTTCAACGATAGCAGCTACGGTGCCGTCAGCGATCAGTTCTTCCAGAGCGCCGTTGATTGCTGCGTACAGTTCGGGGTTATCCTTGGAAACGGATGCTGCGTATTCTTCCAGAGCGTATTCGGTGTCCAGAATCATCAGACCTTCGTTTTCAGCAACGAATGCCTTTGCGGGTTCGTTGTCGATAACAACGCAGTCAACCTTGCCTGCTACCAGAGCCTGAACAGCGTCAGCGCCCTTGGAGTAACGGTCGATGGTTGCCAGACCAGCGTCTTCCAGGTCCCAAGTGGTGTACAGGTCGCCGGTGGTGTTGCGCTGTACGCCGATGGTTGCGTTGGTGCCTTCTGCAAACAGATCGTCAACGGAAGTGATTGCGCTGCCTTCAGCTACGATAACAACCTGAACGCCGGTAGCGTAGGAAGCGGTGAAGTCGATGATTTCCATACGTTCGGGGGTAACGGTCATGCCGCCGAAGCCAACGTCGGACTTACCGGACTTAACGGATTCGTTGATAGCGTCGAATTCCATATCTTCAATAACAACTTCCAGACCCAGCTTTTCGCCGATTGCACGAGCGATGTCCATGTCGATGCCCACAGCTTCGGAGCCTTCGTAGTATTCATAGGGAGGGAAAGCAACGTTGGTAGCAACGTACAGCTTGCCTTCTTCTGCGGTCTTGAAGCCTGCTTCTGCGGAATCGTCAGAGCTGCCGCCGCAAGCGACCAGAGCGAAGCACATGACCAGTGCCAGGATCATAGCGATAATCTTCTTCATTTTAGTGTCCTCCAAAATAAACGTTTGTTACTTTAGTCAATTACTACTTAACAGTGTATTCGGCTAAAGAAAAAGTATGTTGTGATATTACCACCGACTGCATAAATTGTCAACAGAAAATGTGAAAAAAATCAAAAATATTCGTGTAGAGCCCTATATGATGCATAAATATTCAGATATGCATGAATATTTCCATGATAATGTATATTTGTGCCCGATGGATTTATATTTTTTCAATTTTTATAATAGGAAAGGGCTCCGACTTTTATGTCGGAGCCCTTTTGATATGGTTAGTTGATGTTGATTACAGGAGATTCCAGAGGTTGATGTTGATAATCAGACTGGAGAATACAATGGAAATGGTGGATACCAGCTTGATGAGAATATTCAAAGAAGGACCTGCGGTGTCCTTGAAGGGGTCACCTACGGTATCGCCTACAACAGCGGCTTTGTGGGCATCGGAGCCCTTGCCGCCAAAGTGACCGGATTCGATGTACTTCTTTGCGTTGTCCCAAGCGCCGCCAGCATTGGACATGAAGATGGCCAGAACAAAACCGGTTACAGTTACGCCGCCCAGCATACCTACAACACCATTGACACCCAGAATCAGACCGGTTGCGATGGGGAGGACGATGCCCAGAACTGCGGGAATGACCATTTCCTTCAGGGCGCTCTGGGTGCAAAGGTCGACGCATCTGCCGTATTCGGGTTTTGCAGTGCCTTCCAGAATGCCTTCGATTTCCTTGAACTGGCGACGAACTTCAGTAACGATGCTCTGTGCGCTGTTGGATACTGCGCTCTTGGTCAGTGCGGAGAACAGGAACGCACCCATTGCGCCAACAAACAGACCGATCAGAACGGGAGGATTGGTGAGAGACAAGTCGATGGTTGCCTTTGCGCTGACAAGGCTCACGTAAGATACCATCAAAGCCAGTGCGGTCAGAGCAGCAGAGCCGATTGCGAAGCCCTTGCCTGTTGCAGCGGTGGTGTTGCCCAGAGAGTCCAGTGCGTCGGTACGTTCACGAACTTCTTCGCCCAGACCCGACATCTGTGCGATGCCCCCTGCGTTATCGGCTACGGGTCCGTAAGCGTCTGTTGCCAGAGTGATACCCAGAGTAGACAGCATACCAACGGCGGCTACGCCGATACCGTACAGACCCATGGTGAATTCAGTGGTACCGCCTGCGCAGAAGAAGGAGATGATAACCGCACCGGATACGATGATTACAGGGGCTGCGGTGGATTTCATACCCAGAGACAGACCCGAGATGATGACGGGACCTGTGCCGGATTCTGCAGCTTCTGCCAGCTTCTGGGTGGGCTTATAGGTGTCGGAGGTGTAGTATTCGGTGAAGTAACCAATCAGAGTACCGCCCAGCAAACCTGAAAGAATAGCAACGTACAGACCGAAGTGACCGGGCATGATGAGCATAACCAGAGCGATATCGGCAATGGCTGCCATGACAGCAGCGCCGTAAGTGCCCTTGCGCAGTGCTTTCAGCAGGGTCATCTGGTCGGTGGATTCCCCTGTGCGTACCATAAAGGAACCGATGACTGCGCAGAGAATACCGACAGTTGCAATGGCGATGGGGAGGAGCATGGAGTTCCACATAAGTGCGCTGCCGCTGAATGCAACAACGCCCAGAGACAGAGCTGCGTAGATAGAGCCTACATAGGATTCATACAGGTCAGCGCCCATGCCTGCAACGTCGCCTACGTTGTCACCTACGTTATCGGCGATGGTAGCGGGATTGCGAGGGTCGTCCTCAGGAATGCCTGCTTCTACCTTACCAACAAGGTCAGCGCCTACGTCAGCAGCCTTGGTATAAATACCGCCGCCAACTCTTGCGAACAATGCCATAAAGGATGCGCCCACACCGAACATGACCATGCATTCGCCCATAAGCATTGCATCAAAGCCTGCCACATACTTGAGAATATGGAACCATGCGGTGACTTCCAGCAGACCCAGACCGACAACGGTAAAGCCCATAACAGAGCCGGAGGAGAACGCCACCTGCAACCCCTTGTTCAGACCTTCATGGGCAGCCTGTGCGGTTCGTGCGTTTGCTGCGGTTGCGATTTTCATACCCACGAAGCCTGCGGTTGCGGAGCAAATACCGCCCACCAAAAAGGCAACGGGAATCAGCCAGCTGGACAGCAGACCCACAGCAGCCAATCCGCACATAATAACCAGTACGATGACGAAAACGATGGCAACGGTTTTGTACTGACGTTTCAGGTATGCATTTGCACCTTCCCGAATGGACTGTGCAATTTCAATCATACGTTCGTTGCCTTCGGAGTAGCTCATTACCTTATTGCGCTGCAGCATCGCAAAGACCAATGCCACGATTGCGCCGATAAAACCAATCCAGAACATATTTTCCATACAGGTTACCTCCTGTGTGTTTGATTTTGTGCAATGTGTTGCACTTGTGTTGGCTTTATTATAATGGAAAATAGTTTTGGTTTCAATGGTTATTTTACAAAATCGAAAGTTAATTAATTAACATGTTGTACAAATGCTACATCAGCTTTGCCACTGACGGCCTGCGTGATCGATGGTGTAGTTTTCCGTGTAAATCAGCTGAGAGATGGGGACGATGGTATATCCTTCACTGAGCAGGTATTCAATGATAGACGGAAGGGCTTCAGGGGTATGTAGGGCTGCGTTGTGGAATAAGCAGATGCTCCCCGGTGCGGCGCGGCTTGTGACACGGTCATAGATTTCCTCTGCGCTTAGGTCCTTCCAGTCCAGACTGTCCACGTCCCACTGGATCACGTGCATCCCCATATTATTGATGGCGGAAACCACATGGTCATCATACTCACCGTAAGGGCATCGGAATAGGGTGGGGGAGACACCTGTGATGGCTTTGATTTTTTCATTGCAGGCAGTGACGTCCGCTGTGATGCCTTCCGATGTGAGTTTTGTATAATGTGCGTGATTGTCCGAGTGGTTGCCGATTTCCATGCCTGCGTCGTATAGCTGCTTGACGGATTCGGGATAGCGGTCTACCCAGTCTCCTACAAGGAAGAAGGTTGCCTTTACATTATATTGATTGAGGATGTCAATGAGCAGTTGAGTATCCTCGTTGCCCCATGCTGCATCGAAGGATAGGGCAATGGTTTTGCTGTCTCGCTCTACGCTGTAAATGGGCAGTACTCTCTGGGTGGCAGCTGCTCCTACGATGTGTGGACTGTTGGTTACATAGAACATTAAAAAGATGGCTGCCAGAAAGCCAAAGGTGGACAGCAGTGATTTTTTTCGTGCAATGGCACGTTTGAATTGGGTCATAGGATAGCCTCC
>JAZREI010000085.1:0-6959 GCA_045660685.1 Oscillospiraceae bacterium | reverse complement strand
TCGTGCATCATGCATTCGATGGTGTAGGTAGCTTCTGCGCCGTTGAACTTTTCCTTTTCGGTCTTGCGGCCGCGGGTAACGGGCATAGCCAGTACGTTTTCGCAGAAGTCAGCATAAACATTCAGCATGGTTTCGGTGAATGCCTGTGCTTCTTCAGCGGTTGCGTGAATGGTGTGACCTTCCTGCCACAGGAATTCACGGTGACGCAGGAAAGGACGAGAGGTCTTTTCCCAGCGCAGAACGCTGCACCACTGGTTGTACTTCATGGGCAGCTGACGGTGAGTCTGCAGTACGTTTGCAAAGTGTTCGCAGAACAGGGTTTCGGAGGTGGGACGAATCGCATAGCGGTCTTCCAGCTTTTCGCTGCCGCCGTAGGTAACCCAAGCACATTCGGGTGCAAAGCCTTCTACGTGGTCCTTTTCCTTCTGCAGCAGAGATTCGGGAATCAGCATGGGCATGTAAACGTTTTCAACGCCCTGCTTCTTGAATTCTGCGTCCATGATGCGCTGGATGTTTTCCCAAATGGCATAGCCATAGGGACGATACACAAAGATACCCTTGATGGAGGAATAGTCGATGAGCTCAGCCTTCTTGCATACGTCGGTATACCACTGGGCAAAGTCAACCTCCATATCGGTGATCTGTTCTACTTTTTTTTCTTTCGCCATAACAAATACGACCTTTCTATATTAAATGATATAAAGATGCATTTTAACTTTATTATTTTATATGTCAACAGCCTTAATGTCAAGTGAAATCGCCGTAAGCATAAAGTCTGTCTTTGGGGGGAAGACTGAAAATGTGGCGGGATTATGTAAACAATTTATGAAATTATGGGACAAAACCATGAAAATGGCTCTTTTTTCGACAAATTTCCACATATTTCAGCGAAAATTCATTGACCGCATGGCGCATTTCGTTTATACTTACATAAAAATGCGCATGTATGTCCTGCAGCGCACCATAAGAAATCCATGCGATTTGCGTTTCCCTGTGGCGGAAACCCACGTATGGGTGAGGCTATATTCAGACGAAAAGAATCTACCGGGAGGTATTTATGACTCGTCAAGAATCCTATATTGCCGAGCTGACCCAGCTGTTGTTTTATATGACACCTTGGGATAAGGCTGAGGTACTCAAAGGCATTAACGCCATGATCAATCATCCCGAAACCGGGCTGAAGACCATGGAAGAATTGGGAACTCCCATGAAACTGGCGGTTACCCTGCACCGTCAATATACACCGACCCCCGAACCTACGGAGGAAGAATTGGCAGCTAAGGCTGCTGCGGAAGAAGCGCTCATCGCGGAGGAAGCTCCCGTTGAGGAAGAAGCTCCTGTTGAGGAAGAAGCTCCCGTCGTGGAAGAAGCTCCCGTCGTGGAAGAAGCTCCCGTTGAGGAAGAAGCTCCTGTTGTGGAAGAAGCTCCTGTTGTGGAAGAAGCTCCCGTCGTGGAGGAAGCTCCCGTCGTGGAAGAAGTTCCTGTTGTGGAAGAAGTTCCTGTTGAGGAGGAAACTCCTGTTGAGGAAGAAGCTCCCGTCGCGGAGGAAGCTCCCGTTGTGGAGGAAGCTCCTGTTGTGGAGGAAGCTCCCGTTGTGGAGGAAGCTCCCATGGATGTGGAAAAGGCTTCTTTCCGTAATTATGAAGAACGAATCGGTCAGGAAAAAATCTTTGCGGAGATTTTCACTGCGGCTACGGAAGCACAGTCCGGTGTGCCTCTGGAAGCCGATGAGGGCAAGGAAACTGTGCGCAAGGCACGTTATTGGTTCCTGATTCCCTATATTGCATTGGCTGTTGTTGTGGGTGTACCCGCAACGCTGGTGTTTGCACTGGCCAATGTTGCGGTGCTGACTGTGACTCTGGTGAGCCTTGCGGCTGTGGTATATCTGGTGCTGTTCCAGCTGCTGCCTGCTGTGGTGCTGACAAGCAAGCTGATTATCCTTGGTTTGACGCTGCTGATGGCAGTGGTCACCCTGTTGCTCAGTGCCATGACCGGTTGGTTCCTGCGCACTGCAACCATTGGGTTCCCTCGCTTCCTTATTGAAATTGCACGGAAGTACGGTTATCGGGAGGTGGAAGTACAGTGAAGCGTTCTATGAAAATTTTTGTGATCGCCATGTGCATTCTGGCTGCTGTGGGTCTGGTCTGCATCGGTGTCGGTGTGGTACTGGGCGGCGACTTCGGCGAAGTAATCAGCGGTATTGCCGCAGACCTGTACACCCGTCTGCAGGTGTCTGTGTCCCAGATGACAAAATAAAAATGCTTTTCCCCTGTCCCACTTGGGACGGGGGAATTTTTTCAGCTCGTACGGACGTTGAGAGTATCTTTTTGTTTCAGCACGGTGTCGCTTTTGCGGTGTGTAGGTATATATTCCGCATATTGTGGGGTCGCCCCTGCAGGGGTTATCGATACAGCCGAACGATTCCGCTGTTGTTTAGGCTGCACAGCACCACGCAGACCATGGGCAGTCCAATCATGCCCCACAGCCCTGCCAGCTGCCAGCCAGCGTACAGGCTCACCAATGCGGCTACGGGGTGCAGCCCCAGTCGGCTGCCCATGAGCTTTGCCTGCAGTACGTTGCGCACCACCAACAGCAGCCCATACACCGCCAGCAGGCTGATGGCGCGAGGGACTCTGTTCAGCAGCATGGCAATGAGCGCCCATGGCAGCAGTACGGCGCCGGCTCCCAATATGGGCAGGGCATCGATGACCGCAATGGCTGCGGCTGCGGGGAGGCTTTCGGAGATGCCCATGAGGGAAAAGGCAGCCAGCAGAATCAGAAAGGTCACGCCACTGAGGATGCACTGGACCTTCAAATATCCGCCCACCGCTTCTCGCAGCACCTTTCCGACCAGTGACAGCCGTTGGGAGGCGGTTTCCGACAGCTGACGGCGGAAAAACGCGCCCATGTCCCCATAATGCAGCGAGAAGAAATACACACCGATAACAGCCGTGCAGATAAACAGCAGCCCGTCGGGAGAGGCTTTGGCTAAGGCAGTCATGCCTTCCAGTGCCTGCTGAGAGATTCGAGTAGGCAGTGACTGCAGCTGCGCGGAGACACCGTCTATCATCACATGCAGCTGGGCGGCGGCTTCTTGGGGCATGGTGGCTATGACGCCGTCCAGAGACTGCCTGATGGTACGAAAGGTGTCTGTTACGGGAATCAGCAGGTCGGGGACTTTGACTGCGTACGCAGCAACAAATCCGCTGCTGTACACTCCGCAAAGCAAAACCGCTCCCAGGCACAGCCCCAGGGCTGCCGTGGCGACCAGCCCCGAGGCAATGCTCCGCCGTACCCCTCTGCGGCACATACCGCGGACCGCAGGCTCTATGATTGCCGCCGCTGCCAATGCAGGCAGGAAGGGGGCAAACAGGGGCAGGGTACGCCGCAGCAGCCACAGCAGCAGTGCGGCACACAGGAAACCCAAAATCAATGTTAGGCTTTGCTTCATAGTGATTCCTTTCCAAAAATATGGTATGTTCCGCCAAGCTTTGGGGGAGATTTGTATGCAAACAGAACAAAGTTTGCATATGTGCTTGAAGTGCGGACATTTGTGTGGTATAAATAATCCAGAGAAACAAATATACGCGGAGAGAAGACACCGCGGAGAAACATGGAGGATACTTATGGCAGACAGAGAACAGCCCAAATTCTATCTCGTACAGGCAGATATGCTGCCGGAAATCTTCCTGAAGGTAGTGCATGCCCGTGAGCTGCTGACTACCGGTCAGGCTAAGACTGTTTCCGATGCCGTCAATCAGGTAGGCATCAGCCGCAGCGCCTTCTACAAGTACAAAGATTCCGTCATTCCCTTCCGTGATATGATGCAGGGACGAATCTTTACCTTCCACACGGTCCTGCTGGATAAGCAGGGCATCCTGAGCAGCGTACTGGGTCTGTTTGCTTCCGTAGGCGCAAACATTTTGACCATCAACCAGTCCATTCCCTCTGACGGTGTGGCATTTGTGACCATTTCCGCCAAGCTGGACAATGCGGACATCACTCCCGACGAGCTCATCGTCCGTGTGCGCAACGCCGAAGGTGTTGTATCTGCCGAACTGCTGGCAGGCTAAGCAAAACAAAAACTTTATCGCCTCTGTCCCTTTGGGACAGGGGCGGTTTTTGTTTGGCGTGAATCGTAGATGGCATGGTTGGTCAATGGCGCATACAATACGGTGGGATTCGTTTTGAATACCCACAGGGAGGACGGACGATCATGCTGACAGTTCAGAAATTCGGCGGGACCTCTGTTGCCGATGGTGCGAGGATACGGCACGCAGCAGAGATCGCAGCCCGTACCTATGATGATGGAGATGATGTGGTAGTTGTTGTGTCGGCTCAGGGAGATACCACAGACCTGCTGCTGGAAAAGGCGGCGAAGCTGTGTACCGCACCGGGGCCTCGTGAGCTGGATATGCTGCTGAGTACAGGGGAACAGGTGTCCGCTGCGCTGATGGCCATGTGTTTGGAGGAAATGGGCTATCGTGCTGTTTCTCTGACAGGCTGGCAGGCGGGAGTGGAGACCACTGCTGTCCACGGAGATGCACGGATTCTGCGTGTGGACACACGGCGGCTGCTGCGGGAGCTGTACCGTGGGCGCATTGTCATTGTGGCAGGGTTTCAGGGCATCTCCGCACATGGGGAAATCACAACACTGGGCCGCGGGGGCTCCGATACTACGGCGGTGGCATTGGCGGCTGCCCTGCAGGCACACCGCTGTCAGATTTTCACCGATGTGGACGGGGTCTATACCGCAGACCCGCGAAAATTTCCCGATGCAGTGAAGCTGGCGGAGATTTCTTACGACCGTATGCTTGCCATGGCGCGAGATGGGGCGCAGGTGCTCCATGACCGATGCGTGGAGCTTGCAAAACAGCACGGCATTGTGCTGGAGGTACGGTCGGCGTTTGAGGATGTAGATGGAACACTGGTGAGAGGATAAAAGAAACACCCTCGATTTCTTAGGAAATCGAGGGTGTCTTAATGAATAATGAAGCGAGCGAACAATGTTCACCCCTACTCCTTATCGAAAGGAGGGGCAAAATCGCGAGAGCGAATTTGACATAGGAAAAGGTGCAGAGGGGAAATGCGATATGGAGTTCGCGAGGTCGTTAATCCCAGGGCAGGTTTCCGCCTGTATAGCTGCCGTCCAGCTTGCTCATGATGCGGGCATATTCCTTGGAGTCAGCTGCATAGGGGGTGGGACGGAAGTCATTCTGGTGGGGATTGGTGCTGATGGAGCAGGGGACAACAGTCAGCTCACCCAGATGCACGGTGCCGTCCACTTCGCGGATGACTTCCTGCTGTACAAATGCGGTGTCATAGTCCTTGGGGCTGCCGTTGCCGCCGAAGGTGAAGTTCCCCAGAGAGTAGTAAATCATGCCGCCGTTGTATTCCTCAATGGGCTGCAGCACATGGGGATGTGTACCGAATACGATGTCCGCACCTGCGTCAATGGCGGCGTGACCTACGGTTACCTGTTGCTCGTTGGGCTTGAAGGTGTTTTCAATGCCCCAGTGTGCCGCCAGAATGACGATGTCTACCTTGGGGTCGGCATCCAGTGCGGAGATGGCAGCGGTGATTTGGTCGATGTTCAGATTGTCCAGAGATACTGCGTATACACCCAAGGTCAGCCCCGAATCGGTGGTGTAGATGAAGCTGCCGTCCTGCTGGGCAAAGGCAACCTCTGCCGCTGTTAGGGTGGCGATGGTGCTGTCATAGCCTGCCTGACCGTGGTCCATGGTGTGGTTGTTGGCAATGGTTACCGCCTCCACGCTGTTTTCCGTCAGTACGTTCACCAGATGGGTAGGGCCGCGGAATACATGCTTTTTCACCACAGCGGTGCTTTGGTCTGCCAGTACCCCTTCCAGATTTACCATGGAGAAATCGTCGTTTTCGAAATACTCAATGACGTTTTCAAAGGGGTAGGGGTAGTTGTCTTTTACGGTGTTGATGAAGCTGACACCCACGTTGTAGCTGGCTTCCGCACCGCCTAAGGTGCAGTCCCCTGCAAAGGTCAGGGTGAAGTGCTGAGGTGTGGGTACGGGAGTCGGTGTGGGGGAGGGGGTAGGTGTCACAGCCTCTGTGGGAGCGGGTGTGGGTGTCGCCTCGGCGGTGTCCTTGGGGGTGCAGCCCCATGCACCCAGCAGCAACAGTGCCGCTGCGGTGATGGACAGGCCGCGTTTGAATATGTTCATGGTCCAAGACCTCCAATGTTATGTATGTAATGAGATAATAGATGGTTTTACAGGGAAATGCAATATATATTGGCAATGTTCGTAGGAGCTGAAAAATATTACGTTAATTTGCGGACACATATTTCATTTGCCGTGGCTTTGTGGTAAAATGATAAAGCACAACTTTTGGTTAAATTTTGAAAGGGGTATGCGTTACAAATGAAAACTGATATTGAAATTGCTCAGAGCGCCGTTATGGCGCCCATCACCGAAATCGCTGCAAAGGCAGGTATTGATGACAAGTATCTGGAACAGTACGGCAAGTACAAGGCTAAGGTAGACCTGTCCCTCATGCGTGACCAGGCAGACAAGCCCGACGGCAAGCTGATTCTGGTTACCGCTATGACTCCCACCGCTGCAGGCGAAGGCAAGACCACCACTACCGTTGGTCTGGGTGATGCTTTGAATAAACTCGGCAAGAAGGTTGCTATCGCACTGCGTGAACCCTCTCTGGGTCCCGTATTCGGCGTAAAGGGCGGCGCTGCAGGCGGCGGCTACGCACAGGTCGTCCCCATGGAAGACATCAACCTGCACTTCACCGGCGACTTCCACGCCATCGGTGCAGCAAACAACCTGCTGGCTGCTATGCTGGATAACCACATTCAGCAGGGCAACGCACTGGGTATCGACGTAAAGCGCATCACCTGGAAGCGCTGCGTTGACATGAACGACCGTCAGCTGCGCAACATCGTTTGCGGTCTGGGCGGCAGAATGCAGGGCGTT
>JAZREI010000084.1:0-5835 GCA_045660685.1 Oscillospiraceae bacterium | reverse complement strand
CCTTGACGATGCGGAAAGGAGCAATGGGGTCAGCAGAAGTAGTAGCCAGAGAAGTGGTACCGTTCAGAACGGAATCCAGATCGTCCAGACCTACATTCTTAGCAGCAAAGCGCAGCAGAGTGTTCTTAACAACAGAGTACTCTACTTCTTCCTTGCGCATGTTAGCACGCAGCTGAGTGTCTTCGGCAACGGTGATACCCTTGTAGTCGATGACAATACCAGCGGAAGCGCCCTGCAGACGTTCGGTCAGAGCTTCTACGATAGCCTGCTTTTCACTGAGAACTTTTGCGTTAGGCATTGATTTTCACCTCCGTGAGAGTTATCGCGCCCAAAAAGAAAAGTCTCCTTATGCTTAGGCATACGGAGACGTGTAAACAAATCAAAATTGTTTCCTCGGCAGGACTTACGGCTTCATGCTTTCACACTTGCCCCCTGCTGTCTCCGGAGCGCTCTGGTATAATAACAGTTATATACAAAAATGTCAAGCACTTTTTGCACAAAATTTTCAAAAATTTTCTTCGGTATCAAATTTATCCCGCAAGGTAACACTACCCTCATATCGGAGGTAAAAACCATGCATTTTAAAGTTGAAGTCAGTGGGGTAAATACCGCAAAACTGCCTGTTTTAAAACACGAAGAAACCAGAGAATTGCTGCAAAAATGCAGAAACGGTGACTTGGAAGCGCGGGATGCCCTAATTTCGGGTAATCTTCGTTTGGTACTATCTGTCATTCAGCGATTCATGGGCCGCGGCGAAAATGCCGATGATCTATTTCAAGTCGGATGCATCGGTCTAATCAAAGCCATTGATAACTTTGACTTGGAAGCTCACAACGTCCGTTTCAGCACCTACGGTGTTCCAATGATTATCGGAGAAATCAGAAGATATCTTCGGGATGCTTCCTCTATTCGAGTCAGCCGCAGCCTGCGGGATACGGCATATCGTGTTTTACAGGCCAAGGAGAAATATATCAACGAACATGGAAAAGAACCCACAGAAGACGAACTGGCCGAAATCCTTTCAATTAAGAGAGAAGATGTTGTTTTTGCAATGGAAGCAATCGCTGACACCATCTCTCTAAACGAACCTATATTCTCCGAAAACGGAGATCATGTAAGCATTTTGGATCATATCTGTGATACGCAGGATACCGACGACCATTGGCTGGAAAAAATAGCTCTGAATGATGCCATGCAGCATCTGGACCCCAGAGAAAAACGCATCTTAGCAATGCGCTATATGGACGGACGCACTCAAATGGAAGTGGCAAACGAAATCGGAATCTCTCAGGCGCAGGTTTCACGTTTGGAAAAAAACGCCATCGCCCGTATCAAAAAGAGCGTCTCCTCTTAACTCAAATGGCAGCGATTCCGCTGTCTCTTGCAGCCTGTGCCACAGCCTCTGCAATGGCTTTGGGAACGCGATGGTCAAACACGGGAGGAATGATATATTCCGCAGTCAAATCCTCGCCAACCAATTCTGCAAGGGCTTTGGCCGCTGCAAGCTTCATGGACAAATTGATTTCCTTTGCTCGAACATCAAAAGTACCCCTAAACAATCCGGGAAATACCAGTGCGTTGTTAAGCTGATTGGGATAATCGCTTCTCCCTGTTGCAACAACAGCAGCACCGCCTGCCTTTGCATCATCGGGGAAAATTTCGGGCGTAGGATTGGCGCAAGCAAACACAATGGCATCATCAGCCATAGTGCGAACCATCTCTGTTGTCAATACTCCGGGTGCAGATACGCCAATAAACACGTCAGCTCCGCGTACGCCAACAGCCAAATCGCCCTGAAGCATACGAGGATTGGTAAACTCCGCCAGTTTCTCCTTAGCGAGGTTCAAGCCATCTCGGCCCTTGTAAATCAAACCACTGCGATCACATACGGTGATATCCTTGATGCCTGCTTCATGCAGCAAGGTGGCAATGGCAGTTGCAGCAGCTCCCGCACCATTGAGAATTACCTTCAGTTCGGTTAATTGCTTTCTAACAACTTTCGCCGCATTGGTAATCCCTGCCAGAATGGTAATGGCAGTGCCATGCTGGTCATCATGAAACACGGGGATATCACACTTTGCCTTGAGCTTTTCTTCAATTTCAAAGCAGCGAGGCGCAGAAATATCTTCCAGGTTGATGCCGCCAAAGGAACCGGAAATTAAATACACGGTGTTGACAAACTCGTCCACATCCTTGGTTTTCACGCACAAAGGAAATGCATCTACACCACCAAGCTCCTTAAACAGCACGCACTTCCCTTCCATAACAGGCATACCCGCCTCAGGTCCAATATCCCCCAAACCAAGTACAGCACTGCCGTCAGTGACAACCAAGCACATATTACCACGTGCAGTCAGCTCATAGGATTTGGACACATCCTTTTGAATTTCCAAACAAGGCGCAGCAACACCGGGCGTATATGCAAGGGAAAGATCATCCGCATTTTTTACAGGAACAGTAGACTCAACTCTGATTTTCCCTTTTTTATTATAATGTAATGCCAAGCTTTTTTCCGCAATGGTCATAACAAAACCTTCTTTCGTTGCAATTCAAATTCATTAGGTGTATTATACGAGCAAGGTGAAAAACTGTAAAGTGCGGAGATGACAATTATGCGAGAAATATCTGCCGAACAAATAAAAAACGTCGTTGCAAAACTCTGTATTCAAGCATGTACGCAGCTGCCCTGTGATGTGAAACAGCGTATCTATAACTGCCGTAAAGCAGAGCCGTGGAACACCGCAAAGGATGTATTGGATGTTATTATCGAAAACTTTGAAACAAACGGTAATATCCCCCTCTGTCAAGATACAGGCGCCGCCTGTGTATATATCAATGTAGGGCAAGACGTACATATTCAAGGCAATCTTTACGATGCCATTCACGCAGGTGTAGCCGAAGGGTATACGAAAGGTGCATTACGCAAATCTATCGTGAAAGACCCCCTAAATCGCATCAACACCAACGACAATACCCCCGCCATGATTTACACAGAAATTGTCCCAGGCGATCAAATCGAAATCACAGTCGCGCCTAAGGGGTTCGGCAGTGAAAACATGAGCCGTATCGCTATGCTCAAGCCCGCAGACGGCGTGGAAGGTATCATACAGTTCGTTCTTGATACAGTTGAGCAGGCAGGACCAAACGCTTGTCCTCCTCTGTCCGTAGGCATCGGCATTGGCGGCACATTTGATAAGGCAGCCTTCATGGCGAAGAAAGCTTTGCTGCGTGACATGGATCAGTGTAATCCCAATCCTTATTATGCAGAACTGGAGCAGGAACTCTTGGATATGATCAATCAGCTTGGTATCGGGCCCCAAGGGCTTGGCGGGCTAACCACGGCACTATCCGTAGCAATCGAGTACATGCCTACGCACATTGCCGGTCTCCCCTGCGCCGTTAACCTGAACTGCCATAGTGCGCGACACGCAACGGAGGTTATATAATGAAAAAACGTATCAAGCTTCCGCTGTCGAAAGAATCTGTCGTACAACTGCACGCAGGTGATATCGTTTTGTTAAGCGGTACACTGTACACAGCAAGAGATGCCGCACATAAACGTTTGACAGAATTACTGGACATGGGCGCTCCCCTTCCGTTCCCCTTGGAGAACGCCGCAATCTACTATGTAGGCCCCACACCCGCCGCAAACGGAATGGCTCTGGGTTCTGCAGGGCCCACTACCTCCATCCGATGTGATCCTTATACCCCCCAACTTCTGGATAACGGAGTCACAGTCATGATTGGCAAGGGCAAACGCAGTCCTTTGGTGAAAAAAGCTATTGAGCAGCACAAGGCCGTATACTTTGCCGCAATCGGCGGAGCAGGTGCTTTATTGTCTCGATGCATCAAGTCTGCTGAAATAGTTGCTTTTGAAGATTTGGGCACCGAAGCAATCCGCAAATTATATATAGAAGACTTCCCCGCAGTTGTCATCAATGACTGTCACGGAGGAGATTATTATGAGTCTGCCCGTACGTCCTATTTGAAGCAATACGATAAGTGACATATTCTGTGCTCCATCGTCATAAACTGCATCGGAGGGATGGTTTATGCGTATTGGAGATCTGCACTATAAGGAAGTCATCAATATCTCTACCGGTCAACGGCTGGGATACGTATCGGATTTGGAATTTGACCTTCAATCGGGAAAAGTACTATCATTCATCGTACCGGGTCCAAGACGGTTTTGGGGACTGTTGCCGGGTGATATGGACTATATTTTTCCGTGGGAAAGCATCATCCGCATGGGAGATGACACGATACTCATCAGCTCAGACGGCAGTGACCCACAAATCAAGAAAAACATTCACAAAAAATATAAAAATTCTTTGTACTAAACATAAAAAATATCTTGCATTTTGAAATAAATTCTGGTATCATATTTCAGCATTACGATAACACACGGAGACCCGATTTCACGCCGTGTAGCCCGAAAGGGCCGGGTAAGAAATACGAAGGCTCCGGAGGTTTAACAAATAAGGAGGAAAATTGTAATGGCAGTCGTATCTATGAAACAGTTGCTGGAGGCCGGTGTACACTTCGGGCACCAGACCCGCAGATGGAACCCCAAGATGAACGAATACATCTTCTGCGAACGCAATGGTATCCACATCATTGACCTGCAGAAGACCGTTGGCAAGCTGGAAGATGCTTACAACTTCGTTCGTGGCCTGGCAGAAAAGGGCGAAACCGTTCTGTTCGTTGGCACTAAGAAGCAGGCAGCAGAAACCGTTAAGGAAGAAGCTGAACGTTCCGGCATGTACTACGTCAACGCACGTTGGCTGGGTGGCATGCTGACCAACTTCAAGACCATGCGCACTCGTATCGACCGTCTGGCACAGCTGAAGAAGATGCAGGAAGATGGCACCTTCGACATGCTGCCCAAGAAGGAAGTTATCAAGCTGATGGGCGAAATGGAAAAGCTGGAAAACTACCTGGGTGGTGTTAAGACCATGACCAAGCTGCCCGGCGCTCTGTTTGTTGTTGACCCCCGCAAGGAACACAACGCAATTTCCGAAGCTCGCAAGCTGAACATTCCCATTGTTGCTATCGTTGACACCAACTGCGATCCCGACGAAGTTGACTACGTTATCCCCGCAAACGATGACGCTATCCGCGCTATCCGTCTGATTGCTTCCACCATGGCTAACGCTGTGATCGAAGGCCGTCAGGGTGTTGACGCAGGCGAAGCTGTTGAAGCTCCCGCTGCTGAATAATTTACTCGAAGTAAGCTCGAAAGAGTACAAATTAGGAGGAAATCAAAATGGCATTTACTGCAGCTGACGTAAAGAAGCTCCGTGAAATGACCGGCGTTGGCATGATGGACTGCAAGAAGGCTCTTGCAGAAGCTGACGGCGATATGGACAAGGCTGTTGCTTGGCTCCGTGAAAAGGGTCTGGCTGCTGCACAGAAGAAGGCAAGCCGCATTGCTGCTGAAGGCATGAGCTACGCAGCAGTTGTTGGCGGTGTAGGCGTTGTTGTTGAAGTTAACGCTGAATCCGACTTCGTTGCAAAGAACGATCTGTTCGTAAACTACGTTAAGGGCGTTGCTCAGGTAGTTGCTGAACAGAACCCCGCTGATCTGGAAACCCTGATGGGTCTGGAATTCCCCGGCACCGGCAGAACCGTTAAGGAAGAACAGAACGACAAGGTTCTGGTTATCGGCGAAAACATCAACGTTCGTCGTTTCGACCGTTACGCTACCGGCATGTCCGTTCCCTACATCCACGCAAACGGCAAGATCGGTGTTCTGGTAAACATGGAAGTTGGCGAAGGCGCTAACGTAGCTCTGATCGAAGAACTGGGCAAGGACCTGGCAATGCAGATCGCAGC
>JAZREI010000083.1:0-12922 GCA_045660685.1 Oscillospiraceae bacterium | reverse complement strand
AGCCAGGATCAAACTCTCAATAAATTGTATCTTAAGCAGCCGTAGCTGCATTAAAATCGATTCATTGACAACTTAATCTTAGTTTCAAAATAAATCTCAAAATAGAATTCTTTTTTATAGTCGGTGTTCCATCCGACTTTAAAAGAGCCCTTTTATTTCTGGTGCTTAAAAGCTTTGTTAGCTTTTTTCTTACATTGTTTAATTTTCAAGGTACACAGTGCTCCGTTCAGCGGAGCTTAACTAAGATATCACATTCGACATCGTTTGTCAAGAACTTTTTTCAAGTTTTTTGAACTTTATTTTGTTTTGACTCGTGTCTCACGCGACAGCTTGGTTATATTACCACCACAATCCGCTTTTGTCAACAGCTTTTTTCATATTTTTTCGTACTTTTTTCGCCTTTTATATTATCCACAACCGCCTTCCATTTTATACCTTTTCCTATGTGCAAACTGCGCATGAATAATAGGTACTTCAGCCCTTCCGCCCCCCTCCTATAGATATATAGAATATACCTATTAATCTTATATAATGCGAAATGCTCGTTCCGGTTTGCAAAATCGTCACCGTGCTGAGTTATCACGATAATTTCAATGTATGTACGAACTAAAAAAGCACCGTGAAAATTTCACGGTGCTTTTTGATTCAGCAATTACGCCCATTCACGGGACTTGGGTTTGTTGGCTGCTTCCTGCTGGGGCTTTTCGTACGCAACAACAACGCGGCGGTTGGGCTCAGTGCCAATGGAACTGGTGCTTACGCCTTCGTAGTCCTGCAGAGCTGCGTGGATCACATGACGTTCGTAAGAATTCATGGGTTCCAGAGCCATGCTGCGCTTGTACTTGATAGCCTTAGCAGCCATCTTCTCAGCCAGACGGACCAGAGCTTCTTCACGCTTTGCGCGGTATGCTTCCGCATCAACGCTTACGTGCAGACGCTTTTCACTGCCATGGTTAACTGCGTAGTTGGTCAGGTGCTGAATCGCATCCAGAGTTTCACCGCGGCGACCGATGACAACGCCCATGCCCTTACCGGACAGGTTTACGTTAATGCCACCGTCTTCCTTTTCGGTGATTTCAATGGTTGCGCGAACACCCATGTGTTCCAGCAGACCGTTTACGAAGTTATATACCTTCTCGTGCGCAGTGTTTTCACACTGTACAGCTTCCTCTGCTGCAGCTTCTACTACAACAGGTGCGGGTTCTTCCACAACTTCATCGGGCACTTCGTAAGATACCTTTACCTTTGCGGGAGAAGCACCGAAGCCCAGGAAACCGGACTTCGCACGTTCCAGGATTTCAACTGTGACGTCGTCTCTGCTCAAGCCCAGCTCTTCCAGAGCTGCGGCAATGGCCAAATCTTCCGTCTTGGCGGATTTCTCTATGCTTTTAATCATAAGGTACTCTCCTGTTTATTCTTCGACCTTAAAGCGGTCGGGATCATATGCTCTGCCTCTTGCATAGCGGCGGTTACCCACCTGAGATGCAGGGATTTCAGCTTCCTGAACACCCAGACGTTCGCGGCGTTCTGCCTTTTCAGCAGCAATCGCAGCTGCCTTCATTTCTTCACGCATCTGCTTTTCCTGTGCCTGCTTCTTTCTCTTGCTGGTGTTCTTGTTGTCCTCAATGAGACCTGCAGCCTTGCGGCGTTCGGATTCGATTCTCTTGCGTTCGTATTCAGCTTCTTCAGCTTCACGACGTCTTTCGCGTTCCAGCCATTCCTGATCGTCAACCAGGAACTTCTTGGTGTAGTGCTTGGTCAGTGCCCAGTCACGAATCATACCGAATACGCTGTTAGCGATCCAGTAGATACCCATGGATGCGGGCATGATGAAGCAGATCCAGATGGACATCAGAGGCATCATCAGAGACATGGACTTGTTCATGCTCTCAGTAGTTGCCTGCTGCTGTTCATTGCCTGCGGGCTGGTCATTTCTTGCCATGGAGATCTTCATAGATGCCCAAGACAGGAATGCGGAAATCAGGGGAATCAGGAACAGACCGAATGCAGGCAGGAAGGTTTCCATGCTGCTGAAGTCAAAGTTCCAGATATGCCAGTCAGGAACAACACCCAGGTTCAGACCCAGGAAAGAATAGCTGATATCCTGGAATTCGGGTGCTACCGCCTGTACAGCTGCCAGATTTTCATGTGCAGCCTGAGACAGGAAAATTTCGTAGTAAGCAGCCTGCTGCTTGCTCAGCGCTTCCATGCTGAATGCGCCCAGCTTTTCCAGAGTTGCCTGTACTGCTGCAACAGCTTCCTCGCTCATGCCCATCATAACGGACATAGGCTGACGGATAACGCTGTACAGTGCAATCAGGATGGGGAAAGGAATCAAGGTCCACAGGCAGCCGCCCAGAGGCTTGATGTTTTCCTCACGGTACAGTTTCTGTACTTCTTCGTTGTACTTCTGGGGATTTGCGCCGTGACGCTTCTGCAGTTCGTTCAGACGGGGCTGCAGGCGCTGCTGACGCATCATGGATGCCTTGCTCTTGCCCATGAAGGGGGTCAGGATCGCGTTTACAACCAGTGCAAACAGAATGATCGCCAGACCGTAGTTCTGGAACAAGTTATACAGGGTCATCAGAAGCCAAGAAAAAGGTACTGTAATGATAGACATTCAGTTACTCCTATATTATGTTGTCTTCCGATTCAAGGAACCGGGTCGTAAAAATCGTGCTCCCCAATATGGAAAGGGTGGCACCTCATAATGCGCTTAAAAGCAAGCCAGCCGCCTTTGGCCGGTCCATATTTCTCGATGGCTTCCAGCGCATACTGTGAGCAAGTCGGGATAAATCGACAGCTCGGAGGGGTCAGGGGTGAAATAGAACTGCGGTAAAAACGAATCATCGCAAGCATGACAGCTTTGATCATGTCTCACTCTGCTCCTTGATTACCTTCAGCTGCCTGCAAGCCTTCAAAACAGCCTGCTCCAGCTGTGCATAGGTCGCGTCCACACTTTTCCCGCGGGCTACGAATACCAAATCGACACCACGCTGCATCTCCCCCTCATGGAGGCGGTAGATTTCACGGAGGCGACGGCGCACCTTATTGCGCACCACGGCCTTGCCGATTTTATTGGATACGGTAATCCCCAGACGGTTTGTGTCACGGCCTGTCCGCTTCACATAAACCACTACATACGGTGTAGCGGCATTCTTCCCTTTGTTGTAAAGCCGCCGGAACTCGTAGTTCTTTTTTAAGCTATCAGTGAATTCCATTGTCTTACCCTCTTAGGTTTCATGCTTCAGATCATCCCGGACATGGAGCTAAATTAGTAGCTCAGTCTCTTTCTGCCCTTTGCACGACGGCGAGCCAGAACCTTGCGGCCGTTCTTGGTGGACATTCTCTTGCGGAAGCCGTGCTCCTTCTGAGCGTGCAGCTTCTTGGGCTGGTAAGTACGCTTGGTCATTGTAGAAATCTCCTTTCAAAATTTGATTCTATGCTCAACACGGCAAAAGCCGCGCAGCAAACTTGTTGATTCTGCCCATAACAGCAGAAATTTACGTGGAATCCATAAAGTTTACCATTATAGATACCAGTTTGTAATTATATCGCAAGGAAGGGGGTCTGTCAAGTATTTTTGGAATACAGACAACCACAATATTCCTGTCGATACAGCTCCATTTCTTCCGCCAGCGCAATGGACTTATTATACCCCTCATTCTTGCGGAAATTGGAGGGCAGCCAGCGAACACCGTACTGTTTTTCCAGTCCGCGGCAGATGGCATTGATTTGGATGGAGTCCTGTCTGGGCGACACGGTAAGGGTGGTGCAAAACCAATCGAAGCCATGCTCAGCGGCAACGCGTGCGGTTTCCCCCAGTCGAATACCGTAACACACGCTGCAGCGCTTACCGCCTTCGGGTTCACCTTCCAGACCTACGATTGCGTCCGCGTAGCGCTGACCGTCGTAGTCGCATTCCAGAATCTTGATGTCGGGCATTTGCGCCAGCACCTTCCGCTGATGCTCCAGACGCAGAGCATATTCCTCGGCAGGCTGGATATTGGGGTTATAGTACAATAAGGTAATATCAAAATACTCCCGCAGCTCAGTCAGCACATGGGTAGAACAGGGACCGCAGCAGCTATGGAGCAGCAGACGAGGCTTCCCTGTGATGGTAGGCAAAATCTTTGCCATTTGCTTGTGATAGTTGTGGTTCATCGTCCCGAAATTCCTTTCGAACAAAGTCTTTTTATTATACCATAAATTCTCTGTCGTGCCAATGTTGACATGGGATTCATGAGGTTGTAAAATGAAATATCATATGAAATCGGAGGTACTTCCATGGATCATCGCCGCACAGATAAAGTCAACTACTATCTGGACATTGCCGATGCCGTTCTGCATCGCTCTACCTGCCTGCGCCGCCAGTACGGCGCCATCATCGTGCGCAACGATGAAATCATCTCTACGGGCTATAACGGCGCTCCCAGAGGCAGAAAAAACTGCATCGACCTGGGCTACTGCCGCAGAGAAGCACTGAAGGTTCCCTCCGGTGAACGCTATGAGCTGTGCCGCAGCGTACACGCCGAACAGAACGCCATCATCTCCGCATCCCGCAGAGATATGCTGGGCGGCACCCTGTATCTGGTTGGCCGTCAGTCCAGCGGCGAGCTGACCGACGCTGTGCCCTGCTCCATGTGCAAGCGCACCATCATCAATTCCGGCATTAAGGAAGTCATCGCACGTAACGCCGACGGCAGCTTCATCGTCACTGACGTAAACGAGTGGATTGATAATGACGAAAGTCTGCCGGTCGAAATCCTGCCTTAATTACATATTTAAAGGAGAAAGAAACATGAAAAACCTGATTGCTGAATTCAAAGAGTTTATTTCCCGCGGCAACGTAGTAGATATGGCTGTAGGTGTCATCATCGCTACCGCATTCGGTAAGATCACCACCTCCCTCATCAACGACGTAATCATGCCCTTCATCGCATGGCTCACCGGTTCCAGAGACATGACCGCTCTGAACATTCTGGTTCGTCCCGAAATTCTGAACGAAGCAGGCGAAGTGGTACAGAAGTCCATCACCATTGGCTTCGGCACCCTGCTGGCTACCATCGTAGACTTCCTGCTGGTTGCTCTGGTTGTATTCTTCATCATGAAGGCTTCCAACAAGGCAAAGGCTGTTGCGGATGAACTGAAGAAGAAGGAAGAGGAAGAAGCTGCTCCCGAAGAACCCGCAGGTCCCACCACCGAAGAACTGCTGGCAGACATTCTGGCAGAGCTGAAGAAGAACAAGTAATCAAATATAGCGTAAAGCCCGAAACCGTTTGGTTTCGGGCTTGTTTTTATTTCAGCAGTGCTTCCATGCGTGAGTCCCCACGAAGGAATCCCACTCTCGGGTCATTGCGGAAGCTTTCCTTCAGTTTACACAAAAGCAAGTCACCAAAGCTCTCCTCGGTGTGCTTGAAGCTCATGTGACGATACAATGGCGACCCGGTGAATGCATCCACCGTTCCCACACTGTCAAACACTCGCTCCAACGCCTCCAGAGTCAGCTCCGCATTCTCGGTATCCACGGCATACTCCAGCACCGCTGCCCATTCCGCATAGTCTCCAACATCGTAAAGCCGTACCGCTTCTCGATGCTTTTCCATAATATAGTGGGCCCAATCCTTGTCCCCCTGCTGTACAGCAAGGGTGTACAAATTCTGCAAAACCATCCGCACGTTTTGGCACTGGGCAAACAGCAATTCTTCATAGGCACGGCAAGCCTCATCAATCAGCCCTCTTTTCCCGTACAGTAAGGCCTGCTTACGCTTGCGCTCGGGGTTCTCCAGAGAGAAATACCCCAAATAGCTTTCCGCAGGCTCAAGGTCTTCTTGCCGCATGGCGCGATTGAACATCGCCTCCGCAGCCGCAATGCGCACCGACTCCTCCTCACAGGCAAGCGCACGCTCATAGCAGTCTGCAACAAAAGCTTCCGCTTCGGGTGAGTTATGGTCGGGCATTACCACGAAGTAGGCATCCAATGCCTGTGCCATCCATAAGAGCAAATTGCAGCAGTTGGGGTATTCCGCAGCAGTGTTCTTCGCCCAAGCAAATGCCTCGGGGTAGTTTCCACCGTTGAGCAGCCCCCACAAATATTCGATTTTGCTTCGCAGTTCTTCTTCCGTCAGAGTTTCCCGAAAGCTCAGCAGCGTATCCACCGTGATGCCCAGTAGTCGGGCAATAGGCGAAAGCATGGTCACATCGGGGAGTGTGGCGCCGTTTTCCCATTTATTCACAGCGGAAGCCGTCACCCCCAGACGGTTTGCCATTTCTTCCTGTGTCAGTCCACATTCCTTGCGATATTGTTTGATAACCGCTCCAATATTCATAAGAATTCCCTCCAATCAATATTGCAAAGGCCCTTGCAAGAATATTGTACCAAACAATGCCCCTTCATACAACAGAGCCGTTTTCATGCTACGGTCACAGAAAATTTCCCACAGCTCACATTCGCCCCTTGGATACATATCAACAACACCGTCCCTATGCGCCCTTGCATTTCCCACAAAAAGTGCTATGATAAAAGAAAAAAGGAGGCGGTCTTATGAAGATTGCAGTTACATACGAAAACGGGGATATTTACCAGCATTTCGGTCATACCCCCTACTTTAAGCTGTACGAAGTGCAGGACCACCGCGTTCTGGCAACACAGGTCGTCAGCACAGGCGAAAGCGGTCACGGTGCACTGGCGGGTCTGCTGTCTCAGGCAAATGTGGAGGTTCTGATTTGCGGCGGCATCGGCATGGGCGCACAGAACGCGCTGGCAGCGGCAGGCATCAAGGTCTATGGCGGTGTCAGCGGCTACGCTGACGGTGCGGTACAGGCATTTCTGGTAGATATGCTGGACTATAACCCCAACGTGCAGTGCAGCCACCACGGACATGAGCACGGCGAAGGCCACACCTGTGGCGACCACGGCTGCGGCAATCACTAAATTCCATAACACACAAAAAAGCACCTGTTTTCACAGGTGCTTTTTCTCATAGATCCTTTGGGACATTGCCGCCGTTTTTCTTATGCTGCTTTACACATTCCGTCAGCAGCCATTCGATTTGGCCGTTAATGGAGCGAAAATCATCCTCCGCCCACTGCTGCAAATCGTTCCACAAAGCTGCGGAAATACGCAGGGGAACTTGTTTTTTCGCTTTTTCCTTTTCAGTCACTGAGTTCCCCTCCTCTTATCACGATCGTCAGTTTAGCAGAAATCTTGTATTTGTCACAATCACTTAAACTTCACCGCAGTGCCGTAGCTCATGACTTCCGCTGCGGACTGCATGATGGAAGCGGAAGAATAGCGTACATTGACAATGGCATCCGCGCCCAGTGCTTCTGCTTCTTCCACCATACGCTTGGTAGCCAGGGCACGGGCATTGTTCATCATTTCGTTGTAGCTCTTCAGCTCGCCGCCCACCAGACTCTTAAATGCCTGGCCAATGTCCTTGCCCATGTTTACAGACTGGATGGTGCTGCCCTTGACCAGACCCAGCATTTCCAGTTCCTTGCCTGCAATGTAATCAGTATTGACTAAGATCATCTTCTTCTCCTCCTTTGATTTCTTCGATACGTTCCTTCGCCGCCCAAATTGCATAGCCGCCAAACACCAAGGGAAGTACGACCCCGAGGATCTTAAACAACGCAGGCGCGTCAGGCATAGTGTACAGCGCCAAGCCATATACCACGAAGTATGCAACCAACAGCACTGCCACCACGATGGGGGCAATCATTTTCTTCTTCATTGCTTAATAGATGCTGCCGCTGTTGACGATGGGCTGTGCATCCTTGTTTCCGCACAGTACCACCAGCAAATTGGACACCATTGCGGCCTTACGCTCCTCGTCCAATTGTACCACATTGTTTTCGTTCAGTCGTTCCAGAGCCATTTCCACCATACCCACTGCACCGTCCACGATCATCTTTCGTGCGTCGATGATGGCAGATGCCTGCTGACGCTGCAGCATCGCCGCTGCGATTTCGGGTGCGTATGCCAGATGGGTGATGCGAGCTTCCAGTATTTCCAGACCCGCGATGTCCACCTTAGCCTGAATCTCTGCCTTCAGCTCATCGGCAACCTTTTTGCTGCTGCCGCGGAGACTCTGTTCATCCTCACCTTCCCCTGCAATGTCGTAGGGGTACAGGGCAACGATGTTGCGCAGAGCGGAGTCGGTCTGAATGGAGAGATATTCCATGTAGTCATCCACATTGAACACTGCCTTTGCGGTATTGGCAACACGCCAAATGACCACAACACCGATTTCAATGGGATTGCCCATGAGGTCATTGATTTTCTGCTTGCCGTTGTTCAGCGTCAGGGCCTTCATGCTCAGTCGCTTACCGGAAGCGGAGTCCTTCTTGGGTGCGCGAACCACAACGTTCCCCTTTGCCGCTTCCTCATTGATGGCAGCCTCCGCTGCCTTGCCCTCCATCGTGGGGTTGATGGCAGAGGCGAAGGGATTGACGTAGAAGAATCCGGGTTCACGGAGAGTGCCGTAATACTTGCCGAACAAGGTCAGCACCAGAGCCTCATTGGGCTTGATAACCTTCAGACCTGCCAGCATAATGAAGCACACCATCAGCAGCACAATGCCCAGAATCAGCACAGGCACACCCAGCATAGTCCAATCCAGCAAAATCCCGCCGCCAATGATAACCGCAACACTTGCCACCATTCCCAGAAGCAGCAGCAACAGCAGCACAATGCCGTTTTTGCCCTTCAACACAATTTCTTCATGCATGAGCTTCCGTTCTTCCACGAGACTCACTCCTTTTATATTTGATATCTAAATGATATCACTAAGATAGTGTGTTGTCAAGACACCACAGCCTTGATCCACTCGGCAATATCTCCGATGACGTTCTCACCGATGTGCTGTTCCACATTGTACTCCTTTTTCGCCTGCATAATGCTGCCATATACGGAAGGCACAAAAGCATGGTTCAAGCCCTCATACAGCTTGAAGGTTACATTTTCTCTGCCTGCTAACAAACTTTGGTAGGCCATGAAATCGGGGTCAACCTTCGCCTGAAAATCCTTTTCTCCCTGCATAATCAGCACAGGCTTTTCCAGCTTCGTCAGATAGTCGGATGCAGGATGCTCGCCCATTTCCTTGAAATAGTACAGGGTCGTACCGCCGCCCATCTTCTGTTTCTTGGCTGCCTCGTCGGACAGGTCATACAGCCCACTGAACAGCTTGGTGAACTTCTGCACCTGCTTTTTCACAATCCAGCGCACAAGCCCTTTGGTTTCCTTCAGCACATCCTCGTTTTGTCCCAGCATAACTTCCTCCAAGGTACGCGGGGTACCTGCCATGATAATCAGCCCTGCGAAATTACCACCCTCGGCATCAATGCGAGGCGCCAGCATACCACCCATACTGTGCCCGATAATGAAGATTTTCTCCCTGTCAATGCGGCTATCGGCACGGAGCAGCTCCGCAGCCAAAACAGCATCCTCGATGGTTTCTTCCTTGACGGTAATGGTAAGGCTCTTATCTCGCAGCATCTTAAACCCGTGAGCAAAGGAACGCTTATCATATCGCACGGAGGCAATGCCATGAGGAGCCAGCCCCTCCGCCAAATCCTTGAAGGGGGTCAGCTTGCCTACCTTTTCATCCATATTGCTGCTGCCCGAGCCGTGAACAAATACCACAGCAGGCACAGGGCCGCTCAAATCCCCGGGCAGGGTCAATATGCCATTCAGGGGATATTTTGTCCCTGCGCCGATGATAATCTTCTCTTGGGTCATTGTCGCTGCCTCCTTGACTTTTTGTATGTTTTGTATTATTATAGCTAATACAAAGAGGTGTGTCAATATGATTCTAAAATTTGACTTTTCAAGCGATACCCCCATCTATTTGCAGCTGCGCAACCAAATCGTCATCGGCATTGCCGAGGGCAAGCTGCAGGCAGGGGAAAAATTGCCCACCGTCCGCGCACTGGCAGAGGAAAGCGGCATCAATGTGATGACCGTCAGCAAGGCATACAACCTGCTGAAGCAGGAGGGCTATATCACCACCGACCGCCGCAAGGGTGCAGTGGTCACCGCAAAAGCAGCTGCCGCAGGTGTGAAATCCGAAACAATAGATGCACTGCGCCTGTGCATCAGTGAGCTGAGACTAGGCGGTATGAGCAAGGCGGAAATCACCGCATTGCTGGACACTTTATATGAGGAGGCGGTATTATGATTGGAAATGCAGTATTGTGGGGCAGTCTCATTTGGATGCCCATTATGATTTACGTCATACTCCGCAACGAAACGAAATTCAAAAAGAACATCGCCGTTGGGGTCACCTTCCCCTTTGAAGGGCGCAAGCACCCCGATGTACTTGCACGACTGGAGCGATTCAAGAAGGATGAGCTGCGACTGTGCATCGTGCTGATGCTGCTGGGCATTCCGGGGATTTTCTTGGACTTCTCCGCAAGCCTTACCATATGGTTTGTCTGGATGCTGCTGTGCATCGTTCTCCCTTACGTGCTGTATGCACTGTGCAACCGCGACCTGAAGCGCATCAAGGCAGAGCATGGTTGGAAGCAGCCCGCAGCGGCGGATGTAGTCACCGTAGACCTGTGCGCACTGCCCGCAACTAAGTGGATGAGCCCTTGGGCTTTCGCGCTGCCCGCCGTGCTGGCAGTTGCCCCCATGCTCATTGATCAAACCATGTCCATTATGTATGTGACAGATGCCGTATTTGTATTGCTGTGCTGGCTGGGCTATCGCTATCTGTTCCGCAACAAGAGCGAGCAGGTCGACAACAACACCTCCGTCACTGTGGCACTGACTCGCATTCGCCGCTGCCAGTGGGGCAAGATGTGGCTGCTGTGTGCCTACTCCTTCGCCGCGATCAACTGGATAGCTGCACTGACCATGTACAACGAAACCGCTATGACCGTGTCTCTGGTGGTATTTATGGTCGTTATTGTTGCCGCCAGCCTCCGCATCGAGCTGCGCACCCGTAAGCTGCAGGAACAGCTCACTGCAAACAGCGGTAAGGAATTCTATGTAGACGATGACGACAAGTGGATCGGCGGTCTGGTGTATTATAACCCCAATGACGCCCGACTGGTCATCAATGACCGCGTAGGCACCAACAGCTCCGTGAATCTGGCAAAGCCTGCAGGCAAGGTCATTTACGGTTTCCTTGCACTGCTGCTGGTGACCATGCCCCTGTGGGGTCTGCTGATGGGCGACGGCAGTATCAGCACCGATATCACCAATGAGTATGTATATATCGCAGGCGGCACCCACAAGTACACCATCGAAACCGATGATGTGGTACGTGTAGAGCTGCTGGAAGAACTGCCTCCCATCAGCCGCACCGCAGGCACAGGGATGCCCGAATTCTTGGGCGGCAGCTTTACAAGCAAGGAATACGGCAAGCTGAAGGTATGCCTGAACCCCACCAACGGTCCGTTCATCTTGGTAGAAACAGCAGATACCACTTACCTGCTGGGCACCAATGATGAGGCACAGACCATGGCGATTTATAATACGCTGAAATAAACATCCCCTTACAAAAATTCAGAGCATAGTCATTTAGACTATGCTCTTTTTATTTTTCTTGTAACGAATTTGGTGATTGGGAGTCTAACCAATAGAAAGGCCCAATCCCAAGGAGGTGATGCAATGCATGACTTTGATCGAATCTATGCCGAGTACTTTTCGGAGGTATATAAATTTGCGCTGACTCTGTGTAAAAGCCCTGACCTTGCGGAGGAAATCACACAGGAAACCTTTTTCAAAGCATTGAAAAACATTGACCGTTTCAATGGCAGGTGCAAAATCAGCACATGGCTCTGCACAATCGCCAAAAACACATATTACAGTCATGCCAAAAAGCAAAACAAGCAGACCGACTTCAGCATTTTGCCGGATATGTCCGACGAGAGCTTCGAAGAACGATTCGCCGACAAAGAAACCGCTTATGCCATACACGAGGTTTTGCACAAGCTGAAAGAACCACACAAGGAAGTGTTCTGGCTACGAACCTTCGGCGACCTGTCATTCGCGCAGATCGGCGCTCTGTTCAGCAAATCGGAAAGCTGGGCAAGAGTTACTTATTACAGAGCAAAAACACTTATTAAGGAGGAATTACCATGAAATACCCCTGCGGAATCATCAAAGACCTTTTACCCTTGTACATCGACGATGTATGCGCCCCCGAAAGCAACGAAGCCATCGAATCCCATTTATCAGACTGCGCCGACTGCAAACAATTCTACAATGCCATGAAAGCTCCGAACCGCTTCGATCCCCAAGAAGCAGATATAAACGATACACAAATGGCTGCCAGTCTGAAGCAAGTAAAACGCACCATCAGCAGAAAAATCAGAAACATCGTCCTCTGCGCCGCTGCCGCTGCAGCACTGTGCATCGGTGGCTACTGGCTGCTGTTCCAAGCACCCATCAAGGAAGTGCCGATTTCCAACATTTCCATTTCTGCCAGTGTCTATTCTCTGACAGACCTAATGGAACAGGGTACGGAAGCGGCCCATGATTCCGATACTGCAATTTCTTCCCACGAGAATGACCGATCCACCCCCTACGAAATAACAGTTCCCGAACTAGGTAGGTTCACCATCACAGAAGATGCCATCGAAAAATGCAAATTCGTCTCTGCGATTTCTATCCATTCCGAATATTTCCTGCGAACAGTAAAAAAAGAAACCAGGGATAATATCATCTATATTTCCGCCATAAAAACCACTGTGCTAAACAACAGAGCCGGCAGCTTCAATCATCAAACCATGGCTATGGAACTTCAAGAGATCAATAAAATCGTATATGTAGACAGCAAAGGAATAGAAACGGTACTTTGGAGTAAATAATTTCACACAGGATTTTTTAGCTTCGCGGGAGGCGAAACGCCTCCCCTACGATATCAATTTCAGCACACAAATAAACACGCCCCGATGCGTAACGCATCGG
>JAZREI010000082.1:0-4982 GCA_045660685.1 Oscillospiraceae bacterium | reverse complement strand
ACGGTCGAAGAAACGCATACCGCCGTAGACCTTGTAGGGAATGCCGTTGCGCTTGAAGGCATATTCCAGCTGGTTGGACTGGGCGTTCATACGATACAGTACCGCATGGTCGCCGAAGTTTTCCCCGCGGCTGCGTGCTTCCATGATTTTGTTCGCCACAAACTGGGCTTCCTCATCCTGATTCTGGGTAGCGTACAGCAGCACCTTGTTGCCTGCACCCAGATTTGTCCACAGGTTCTTGCCCTTACGTCCCTGGTTGTTCGAAATAACTGCGTTTGCAGCCTCCAGAATATGCTCGGTGGAGCGGTAATTCTGTTCCAGACGGATGGTACGGCAGCCCTTGAATTCTTCTTCAAAGGAGAGAATATTCTCAATGGTAGCACCGCGGAACTTGTAAATACTCTGGTCGTCATCGCCAACCACGCAGATATTGCCCCACTTGCCGCTCAGGAGCTTTGCCAGCATATACTGGATTTTGTTGGTGTCCTGATATTCGTCGATGAGCACATAGCGGAACTTGTTCTGCCAGTAGTCTCGGACATCGGCATGCTCGGTCAAGAGCTTGACGGTGTAGAAAATCAAGTCGTCAAAGTCCATAGCCCCTGCGTTGTACAGACGGCGTGCATACTCCACAATAACGGGTGCAATCTGACGCTTGCGGATATCACCGTTCTTTTCCATGGTCTGGGCGTGCTCAATGGGAGAGATGTACTGGTCCTTGGCACGGCTCAAATCACCCAGAATGGCCTTGGGCTGGTAGGTTTTTTCGTCCATGTTCCGTTCCTTCAGAATCTGCTTCATGACAGACTGGGCATCGGACGCATCATAAATGGTGAAGTTATTGGGGAAGCCCAAACGCTCCGCATCACGGCGCAGAATGCGCACACAAGCGGAGTGGAAGGTAGCTGCCCAGATATCGTTGGCAGCTTCACCCAGACGCTTTGCCAGACGTTCCTTCAGCTCGTTTGCGGCCTTGTTGGTAAACGTGATAGCACAGATACGCCAAGGGGCAACAGGGTCGCAGGCAGCGATGGCACGAGCCTCATCCCCACCGCGGCGCATGGTTTCGATGTCTTCTTCCGTGGCCTGTTCGGGGATTTCACGGCACTTGGGGTCGGAAGCGCGGCCGTAACGCATGAGATTTTCAATTCGGTTAATGAGAACGGTGGTCTTGCCGGAGCCTGCACCTGCCAGAATCAGCAGAGGGCCTTCGGTAGCCAGTACAGCCTTGCGCTGCATATCGTTCAGGGATGCGTAATCCCGCTCGATGACTTGTCTGCGGGCATCGAGAAACCGCTGTTCAAACAATTTATCCATAGCCCGAACATTGTACCATACTGTTCAATTATCGGGCAAGCCTTTTCAGTTCGTACAAACATTTTTGCGGCAATCTCCGAACAGCACCACTGTAGGGACCGTCCTCCCGGACGGTCCCTGCCGCACTGAAATAACTGCCGATGTGTACTCATAAACGGACCATGGAGGACGACGGCCCCTACATTTCTAACTTACTCCAGCAGCACTCTCAGCTTCTCAATGGCCCGCTTCTCCAATCGGCTCACCTGCACCTGACTGACTCCGATGACTCGCGATGCCGCATCCTGTGTCATACCGTGGTAATACCGCAGGGAGATGACCTGCAGCTCACGCTCGGGCAGCTTCCGCAAAGCCTCACGGAGAGACACATGCTCCAGCACCCGCTCCTCTGCCTGATAGTCCCCCAGCACCTGCTCCAAGGTGAACCCGTCCTCCCCCGTCTCCCGTTGGAGCGATTCCGTAGGGCAGGTAGCAGTTTCTACCATGGCGATGTCTTCGGCGGTCATGCCCGTCACTTCCGAAAGCTCCGACACCGTGGGAGCCCGTCCCAGCTTCTGCTCCAATGCGTTGCGGGCATTGCGGACGGTGACCGCCTGCTCCTTAATGCTGCGGCTGACCTTAATTACCCCGTCATCACGGAGGAATCTGCGAATCTCCCCGGAAATTTTCGGCACAGCGTAGGTGGAAAACTGGGTGCCGTACTCCTCGTCGAAGCCGTCCAGAGCCTTGAGAAAGCCCAGACAGCCGATTTGATACAGGTCCTCCGCCTCTACTCCTCTGCCGAAAAACCGTCGCACCACCGACCAGATGAGCCCTGCATTGTCCTCTACCAACCGCTGAGACGCCTCTCTGTCCCCCCGTTGGGCACGGCGCAGGTCGGTGAGGGTATCCACCCCCATGGCTTACACCTTCCGCCGACGTATGCGGCGGAGCATGGTAACGGTAGTCCCCTTCCCGGGAGCGGAGCGGACCTTCAGCTTGTCGGTGAAGCTTTCCATAATGGTGAAGCCCATACCGCTGCGGTCCTCGCCCCCTGTGGTATACAATGGCTCCATTGCCTGCCGCAGGTCGGGGATGCCCCGTCCCTTGTCCATGACGGTAATTTCCAGCTTGTCCTCGTCCACGATGCGCAGCTTCATGTGAATGATACCGATATCGTCGGGGTATGCGTGAACGATGGCGTTGGTCACCGCTTCGGATACCGCTGTGCGGATATCACCCAATTCTTCCAAGGTTGGGTCCAGCTGTGCCGCAAAGGCCGCCACCGCACTGCGGGCATAGCCTTCGTTGACGCTCTTACTGGGAAACTCCAGCTTTATGTAGTTGTTAACAGTCATTCTATCATTCCTTTCCGCTTTCAATTGCAATGGGCACGATTTTTCCGATGCCCGATGCCTCCAGCACCCGCAGAACTTGACGGTTGGGGTGCTCTACCCAGACCTCGCCGCCGCTGATTTCCATAAGCCGCTTCAGCTTCAAAATCAGGGCAATCCCCGAGCTGTCCATAAAGCTCAAGCCTCCAAAATCCAGCACCACCTGCCGAGGCAGGTTCATATCCACCAAGTCCGTAATGGCGCGCATGGTGCTGCGAGCAGCATGGTGGTCCAGCTCACCGTAGAGATAGATGGTGAGCTTTCCGTTGTCATATCGTTTTGCGATCTTCATATCATCCTCCAAAATTGGCATAAAAAAACAGACCCGAACACCAAACGCGGTATTCGAGTCTATCTTAGTATTTGTATGATAAAAATGTTGTCAAAAGAACGAAAGAACGTAAATTTTGATACAAAATCATTCACTCCAATAAAAAAAGCACCCTTTACGGGTGCTTTTTTATTGGTCTATTAGCCCAGCTTCTTCAGGCTTTCTTCCAGATTTGCAATCAGAGCTTCGGCACGTGCCAGACGGTCACGTTCCTTGATCAGAACTGCTTCGGGAGCCTTTGCCAGGAACTTTTCGTTCTGCAGCTTCTTGGTCTGGCCTTCCACTTCCTTGCGAGCCTTGTCCAGTTCCTTGTTGATACGTTCCTTTTCCTTTTCGATATCAACCAGTTCTGCCATGGGCATGTACATCTTGCATTCGTTGGTAACTACGCCAACCATGCCGTCGATGTTTGCGGGAACTTCCGCAACAACTTCAACGGAGGATGCGTAAGCCTGCTTGATGATGAAGGGGATGCCTGCGGTGAAGGTGTCAGCCTTGTCGGTAACAACGATCACGTGAGCCTTCTTGGAGGGAGGTACGTTCATTTCAGCGCGGCGGCTGCGGATTGCCTTGATGGCATCCATAACCATTTCCATCTGTGCTTCTTCAGCAGCAAAGTCCAGTTCGGGCTTGTAGGTGGGGTATGCCTGAATCATGATAGCTTCGCCGTCGTGAGGCAGAGCCTGGAAGATTTCTTCGGTGATGTAAGGCATGAAGGGATGCAGAATCTTCAGCATTTCGGTGAGAACGTACAGCAGTACCTTCTGAGCGCCGATCTTAGCAGCTTCGTCTTCGCCGTACAGTCTGGTCTTGGTCAGTTCGATGTACCAGTCGCAGAAGTCGTCCCAAATGAAGTCGTAAATCTTACCGGCAGCAACGCCCAGTTCGTAGGAGTCGATGTTGTCGCAAACTTCCTTTGCCAGACGGTTGAACTTGGACAGAATCCACTTATCTTCCAGAGACAGAACTTCGGGCAGTTCGTTCTTTTCGATGCTCAGGTTCATCATAACAAAGCGGGAAGCATTCCACAGCTTGTTTGCAAAGTTGCGCATTGCTTCGCAGCGTTCGGGGAAGTAACGCATATCGTTGCCGGGGGAGTTGCCGGTGATGATGTTGAAGCGCAGAGCGTCAGCGCCGTATTCATTGATAACTTCAATGGGGTCAACGCCGTTGCCCAGAGACTTACTCATCTTGCGGCCCTGGCTGTCACGGATAATGCCGTGGATAAATACGGTGTGGAAGGGGAACTTGCCCATCTGTTCACAGCCGGAGAAAATCATACGAGCAACCCAGAAGAAGATGATGTCGTAGCCGGTAACCAGAACGTCGGTGGGATAGAAGTATTCCAGTTCCTTGGTGTTTTCGGGCCAGCCCAGAGTGGAGAAGGGCCACAGTGCGCTGGAGAACCAAGTGTCCAGAACGTCGGGGTCACGTTCGATGTGAGCGCTGCCGCACTTTTCACATACGGTAGCATCTTCACGGGAAACGGTGATGTGGCCGCAGTCTGCGCAGTACCATGCGGGAATCTGGTGGCCCCACCACAGCTGACGGGAAATGCACCAGTCGCGTACGCCGTGCATCCAGTTCAGGTAGGTCTTGGAGAAGCGGTCGGGAACGAACCTTACTTCGCCTTCTTCAACAACGCGGATCGCTTCCTTAGCCAGAGGTTCCATCTTTACAAACCACTGGTCGGATGCCAGAGGTTCCACGTCGTTGTGGCAGCGGTAGCAGGTACCAACGTTGTGGCTGTTCTGTTCGATCTTTACCAGATAGCCTTCTGCTTCCAGATCGGCTACGATGGCCTTGCGTGCTTCGTAGCGGTCCATGCCGTCGTACTTGCCGCCGTTGATGATCTTGCCTTCGCCGTCCAGAATCAGAATCTGTTCCAGATTGTGGCGCAGACCGACTTCGAAGTCGTTGGGGTCGTGGCAGGGGGTCATCTTAACCGCACCGGTGCCGAA
>JAZREI010000081.1:0-8003 GCA_045660685.1 Oscillospiraceae bacterium | reverse complement strand
ACCAATGGGAGAGCAGCCGCCTCTCACGTAGCCTGTCAGTCCCAAAAGCTCGCTGACTTTCAGCATGGCAACGGACTTTTCCCCTGCTGCCTTTGCCGCCTTCTTCAAGTCCAGCGCATGGTCAACGGGAATCACAAACACGTAATATTTCTTGCTGGCACCTACGGCAACCAGAGTTTTAAACACCTGCGCCGCAGGACGACCAATAAGGTCCGCGACCTGTACACCGTCCACTGCCTCATCGCCATGGGGATAAGTATGGGCAGTGTAGGGAATCTTTTTCTGTTCCAAAACGCGCATAACATTTGTCTTTTGTTCAGCCATAATAACTGCCCCCTTCAAAATTTTCCGTAATATTATACTTTATTTTCCATTTCGTTTCAATACAAAAAGACAAAAGAAGAAAACTATGATATAATAACTCACAAGGATGTGACTGATATGAACAACAAACCCATTCGCGGCAGATTTGCCCCAAGTCCAAGCGGCAGACTGCACGTTGGCAATATGTTATCTTCCCTGCTGGCATGGTTGGATGTGCGGGCATTGGGCGGTGAAATTCTATTCCGTCTTGAGGACTTGGACCCCGACCGCAGCAGCTATGACAAAGCGCTGTATATGGCAGATGACCTGCACTGGTTGGGTCTGGACTGGGACTTTGGCTGGAACGGAGAAAAAGACAGTTTATACGCGCAAAGCTGCCGTACGGAGCTGTACCAAACCGTATTCCACGATTTTGAAGAACAAGGCCTTGTATACCCCTGTTTTTGCAGCAGAGCCCAGCGACTGGCTGCCTCCGCCCCCCACCCCGGTGAGGAGAAAGATGTGGGATGCGGCTGTATTCGTCTGTCGAATCAGGAACGCAAGCAGTTTATCTCCGAAAAGAAACACTCCTATCGTGTTCGCGTAAATGACTGCAACATAAACTTTATAGACGACCACTACGGTCCTCAGCACTTCACCATGCGCGCAGGACAAGATGACTTCATAGTGCGCCGTGCTGACGGTGTATTCGCCTATCAGCTGGCGGTTTCTTATGACGACGCTGTCATGGGCGTCACCCGTGTCGTCCGAGCCAACGACCTGCTGGACAGCTCACCCAAGCAGATATGGCTCATTGAGCAAATGGGCTATGACGCTCCCGCCTACTGCCACGCTCCCTTGCTGGAAGTAGACGGAGGCAGAAAAATGAGCAAGCGCAATGGTGACCTGTGTATGCTGGAGCTTCGCAAAAGCCATACCCCCCAAGAGCTGTGCGGTAAGCTGGCGTATTTGGCTGGACTGATTCCCACCCCTGAATCCGTATCCCCCAAAGATTTAATCACCGATTTCAGCTGGTCTAAAGTACCTCAGGATAATATTATTTTGCCTAAGGATCTATTCTAAGAAAAAAGCAAGTCCGAAAGACTTGCTTTTTTCATTACTGCATCTGAGATGCGAATTTCTGTTTTACCTGATCTACCTGCTGCTGAGGAGCCTGCTGTGCAGTGTACCAGCCCTTCTGCTCCATCTGCTTGTAAATGCGGTCCTGCATAGTAAGAGAATCATTCAATGCAGTGGTAAACGCCTGATGAACCTTTGGTGTGGAAGACTCCAGAGAGCCGTGCATAAACAGATCGCAAGCCCCTTTACAAGTCAAAAGCAGGTTTTCCATAATGTTTCTGTCGTCCATAATGCCCTCCTATACCAGCTGCAAAAATCGAGTGAACATTTGCTGATTCTCATTCACCATCTGCTGCGCCTGTTGCTTCAGCATGGGGTCTTTCAGAGAAGAAGCAGCTTCACTTGCCTGGGTCATCATGAACTTTGCATGTCCCAGAGCGTCTTCTACATACAGCAATTCTTTGCCTGTCATAAAAATCACCTCAGGGCTATTTTACCCTGAGGTGAAATTTTTATTCTGTTTTATCGAGTCATCAGCATACGGTCATTATCGAAGTTTCTGTTTTTCTTCAGAGAGTACATTTTCAGCAGTTCGTCCAAAGAAATTTCTTCTCGTTCTTTACCGCTGACGTCAAAAATCACTTCCCCATCATCCATCATAATGGTTCTGGAGCCTTGGGTCAAAGCAGCACTCATGTTATGGGTAATCATCATAGTGGTCAAATTATGACGTTCCACCAGCATATTGGTAATTTCCATAACCTTCTGTGCAGTAGCAGGGTCAAGTGCGGCAGTATGTTCATCCAAAAGCAGCAGCTTGGGAGGAACAATGGTACACATCAGCAAGGTAACTACCTGACGCTGACCACCTGACAGCAGACCAACCTTCGTCTTCATGCGGTCTTCCAAGCCCATACCAAATTCCGCAACACGGTCACGGAGGAAATCCTTCTCCTTCTTATTCAGCGCAAACGCCAAAGGTCCTCTGGTGCCCTTTGCATATGCGAGGGCAAGATTTTCCTCAATGGTCATATTGGGTGCAGTGCCCTTCATAGGGTCCTGAAATACGCGACCGATGACACTTGCGCGCTTATGTTCAGGCATATAAGTGATATTCTTTCCATCCAGAAAAATCGCACCGGAATCGGGGACAAAAGAACCGCAAACGGCATTGAACATGGTGGATTTACCTGCACCGTTGGAACCGATGACAGTCACAAATTCACCGCTGTCCAGATGCAGATTCAAGCCGTTCAATGCATGCTTTTCATTGACCGTGCCGGGATTAAAGGTCTTTCTGATATTTTTCAGTGTCAGCATACAGCATCCTCACTTTCTTCCATAGCCATAGCTGCTCTCTTAATTTTCATGGCAGCCATCTGCTGCTTCATGTAAGGCGCTGCGATAGCAATGGCAACGATCAGCGCAGAAACCAGCTTCAGTGCGGAAGCAGGCATATCCAAGCGCATAGCAATGGCAACGATCACACGATACAAGCAAGAACCTACGATAACCAGAACCACACGACCGGGGATGCCGCGCTTACCACGGGACAGTGTCTCACCGATAATCAGAGAAGCCAGTGCAATGGTAACCATACCGGAACCACCGTTAATGTCACAGGACTTCTGGTATTCACCCAGCAGACAGCCTGCCAATGCAGTCAGCGCATTGGCTGCGCAAAGACCGATGGTAATGATGTTATTGGGGTTAATGGAGGATGCTCGAACCATATCCACATTGTCCCCTGTTGCACGAATGGACAGACCGAGACGGGTGTGGAGGAACATAATCAGCAGCACAGCTGCACCCACAGCAAACAAGAAACCAACGATCAGCTTATAATAATCAGCAAAAGGTGTATTCTCAAGTGCAGACTTCATCATAGTGTATACGGTATCGGTCTTCACCAGATTGATGATAGACTTATTATCCATAATAAAGATATTCACGGAATACAAGCCCGTGGTGACAATGATACCCGCAAGAATGCTGGGTACGCCGAATCTGGTCTGCAGCTGTGCGGTCACAAAACCGCTGAGCACACCTGCGCCCATAGCAGCAAAAATCGCAAGAATGGGATGCCCTGCCAGCGCGACCATAGCCCCCACAGCACAACCAAGCACAAAACAGCCATCGGTGGACAAGTCACATACATTCAGCATGGAATAGCTCAAAAACAGAGCAAGAGCCACCAGAGAGTAAATAAAACCAAGCTCAAGAGCGGTCTGTAATGTTCCCAAAGTGAGAATTTCCATAATGTTTCCTTTCAAACAGTGTTAAAAAGGGGATGTTCACATCCCCTTTTCTGTTATTCAAAATTTTCTGCAGTAACAACTTCTTCCAGTGCAGTACACAAAGGTGCAAACACTTCGGAAATTTGTGCAAAGTCATAACCCAGCGCTTCGCAGGTTTCAATATTTACGGTAGCGATACCGCTGTCAAAGGTCATAACGGGAGTTTCCGCTGCGGTACGATTGTTGATGACCATGTCAACCACCATATCAGCGGTCATAACACCCAAATTGGTGTAGTCTACACCGTAGCTACAGAACGCACCGTTCAACGCAAAGGAGTCTGCACCGCCGTAATGAAGAACGCCTGCCTCAATAAAGGTTTCATAAATGGTCAGTTCTGCCTTCATAATGGTGTTATCGGTGGGAGTAAATACTGCATCCACACCTGCAGCAACCAAAGCCTCAGCAGCAAGCAGTGCTTCGTCGGTAGTAGAAGCATTCTTTTCTACAATGGCAACGCCCTTTGCATTGAGGTATTCCTTTGCAGCAGCAATTGCAGCGGTGGAGTTATCCTGACCCGCATCATACAGCAGACCGACGCAGTCACAGTCGGGATCAGCCGCAAACAGCAGGTTCATAATAGCGTTGGTGTCGAGATAATCACTGGTGCCTGTAATATTGCCGCCGGGTGCATCCAGAGATTCCACCAGACCCGCACCAACGGGGTCAGAAACCGCAGAGAATACAACGGGAATATCCAAATCTTCTGTTGCTGTCTGGGCAGCAATAGCAACGGGAGTTGCCACGGGGATAATGAAATCCACTTCGTCGGCGATTACATCCGCAATGCACTGGTTAATGACACTGGCATCGCCCTGACCGTTCTGATAGTACTTTTCATATTCGAAGTGAATATCCAGTTCTGCACCGCGTTCATCCAAACGCTTCTGAATATTATCAACGATCTGATTCAAAGATGCATGGTCCATGTACTGAATGATACCGACCTTCACAGTAACAGCACCATCTGCTTCTCCGCTGTCGTCACTACCGCCGCAGGCGGCAAAAGACAGCACCATAATCACAGCCATCATCATTGCAAACAACTTCTTCATCTTTTTCATTTTCATTTCCTCACTTTCTATGTGTTTGATCGTGAGAGTAATCGGCCGCGGTACACATAAAAAAACAGCCCTGTCCCTATAAAAGGACAGAACTGGAAATTCTGCGGTACCACCTTTTTTCATGGAAAAATCCATGCACTCAGCAGGGTGCTATCACACCCCCGTCTTTAACGCAGACATACGGTCCGGCTACTCTGCTTGCAGAGCTTTCGCCCTTCCCTCAGCGGCCCATTATGCCGTCCCGCTTTCAACATGGTTCTCAGCCACCCATGCTCTCTGTGTGCGCGCTTACGACTTTACTTCCGCATCATCGGTTTGGTTGATGAAGTTATGACTTCATTATAGTCATCTAAACTGAAATGTCAAGACAGTTTCCGAGAAAAATTCTAATGTTCTCATATTAAACACACAGGGACTGCACCAATGGTACAGTCCCTAAAATATTTAAGCAAATACAATTTCACGCAAAGCATCTTTTTCTGCATCCGAAAGAAATGCACCACGAATGGAGGTTTCCAGCATAGCTTTTTCCTGCGCATGGGTCATACCCAATCGCTCACGAATCAAAGAAACCTCACGGTCAAGGTCTGTCCCGGATACAGTCATATTGTCTGTATTTACCGTAACGGCAATACCGTACTCCAGCATACGCAAAATGGGATGTTCTTCATAAGACGCAGCCCCCTTGGTCTGTACATTGCTGGTCACACAAACTTCCAGAGGAATCTGAGTTTCCTTGAGATAGGCCATCAGCTTCTCATCCTGTATTGCTGCAATGCCGTGTCCAATACGCTTGGCGCCCATCTCAATGGCAGCCCACATACTGTCGGGACCGTCCGCTTCCCCTGCATGAATCACATAAGGCACTCCCTGCTCCACCGCATAGGCAAACAGGCTCTTATAATCCGCGGTGGGAAACAAGGCTTCTGCCCCTGCAAGGTCTGCACAGCATACCCCCTTACCGAGGAACTCACGTGTTACATCGATGGTCTCACGATTCACTGAATCATCTGCGCCACGCATACAGCACAAAATCAGCTGACCGCGAATAGGCAGTTCAGCCAATGCCCTGTCCAAACCACGCACAGCAGCCGCAGTCACAAGCTTCTGGGTCAACCCACGCTGCATATGCTGACCGGGCGCAAAGCGTAGCTCCGCATAGCAGACACCGCGAGCATCCAAATCCTTCATGGTATCGTATACAGCCTTTTCCAAGCAGTCTTCCGTCTGTAATACGGAAACAGGAATGGCAAATTTCTCCAGATATTCATTGAGACTGGTGCAATCGGGCTCTACAGTTAAATAGTCGCGAATGCCCTCCACAGTCAGCGCAGGCAGCGCAACGCCGCTCATTTTCGCCAATTCCAAAACCGTTGCAACAGGCAAAGACCCATCCAAATGGTTATGTAAGTCAATACGCTTCATAGAATCACCTCTGGATATATCCTACATAGATTTTCCAAATTCGTCAAATGAAAAAACCGCCTTGCGGCGGTTTTTTCGGTATTCACTTAACCGTGATACAGCTTCTTGGTCTGATATACGGGTTCGTAGGTAATATTGACACCCAGATGCTGGAATACATTTTCGTCAACACGAGACAGAATGACGGTGGAGTGGGCTTCACAGCCTTTCAGTCTGTTGAGCTGTTCCATAGCCTTTGCGGCATTTTCATCGTGGACAGAGCAGATTGCCAGCGCAATGAGAGTTTCATCAGTATGCAGTCTGGGGTTTTTGTTGCCCATAAAGTCAAGCTTCAAATGCTGAATGGGCTCAACAATATCGCGGCTAAACAGCAGTGTGGGCTTGGGAATGTCACCCAGAGCCTTCAGTGCATTCAGCACACAAGCAGAAGATGCACCCAACAGGTCGGAGGTCTTGCCGGTCACAACAGTGCCGTCAGGCAGCTCCATAGCAACCGCAGGTTCACCTGTTTCCTCAGCCTTAGCCAGAGCAACGGAAACAACCTTACGATCCGCGGTAGAGGTGTTGCAGCGCTTCATGAGCAGTTCCAGCTTAAACTGCGCATTGGGAGAACCCTTACCCTGTCTCTGCTGGCACAGCGCATTGTAGTATCTGCGGACAATTTCCTGCTTGGCAGCATCACGACAGACTTCGTCGTCGCAAATGCAGTTGCCAACCATGTTGACACCCATATCGGTGGGAGAATTATAAGGACTCTTGCCCCAAATACCCTCCAGCATCGCATTGAGTACAGGGAAAATTTCCACGTCACGGTTGTAGTTGACGGTGCTGACACCGTAAGCTTCCAGATGGAAGGGGTCAATCATGTTTACGTCATCCAGATCCACGGTAGCTGCTTCATACGCCAGATTGACAGGATGCTGCAAAGGCAGATTCCAGATGGGGAAAGTTTCAAACTTTGCGTAGCCGGACTTGATGCCGCGGAGATTGTCGTGCCAAATCTGGCTCAGGCAGGTAGCCATTTTGCCGCTGCCGGGACCGGGTGCAGTCAGAACAACCAAAGAACGGCTGGTCTGGATATAATCATTCTTGCCGAAGCCATCTTCGGAAAGAATCAGGTCAATGTTGGAAGGATAATCGGGAATATCATAGTGCAGGTAAACAGACAGGCCCAAATGCTCCAGCTTGGTCTTAAACTGCGCAGCGGAGTTCTGACCGTGGTAACGAGAAATGACCACGCTGCCTACATACAGACCACAGCCGCGGAATGCATCGATCAGACGCAGGGTATCCAAGTCGTAGGTAATGCCCAGGTCGCCGCGCACCTTGTTGCGTTCAATGTCATCTGCGTTGATAACAACGACGATTTCCGCTTCGTCCTTCATTTCCATGAGCATCTTGATCTTTGAGTCAGGCTGGAAACCGGGCAGAACACGGCTGGCGTGGAAGTCATCAAACAGCTTGCCGCCAAATTCCAGATACAGCTTGCCCCCAAATTTATTGATACGTTCTCTGATTTTTTCAGACTGTTCCTTCAAGTACTTATCGTTATCAAAACCAATTGCTCTCATGTGATCCTCTCCCGGTCAGTACAAGACCCTGTATTTTCGCACCGCACACAGCGGTTTTATCTCTCAAACTAATTATAGATTATACTACACAAGACAAACGATTGTAAACACAAAAGAGAGAATTCCCAAAATTTGATTATTGCAAAAATAAAAGCCCCGAAGTCTTTCGACTTCGAGGCTTTTGGTGGAGATAACCGGGATCGAACCGGTGACCTCTTGAATGCCATTCAAGCGCTCTCCCAGCTGAGCTATACCCCCACAGG
>JAZREI010000080.1:0-5776 GCA_045660685.1 Oscillospiraceae bacterium | reverse complement strand
GTGTTGGGCAGAACACCGAACAGAGCTGCGAAGGAAGAACCGATACCGTCGCAGATAACGCCGCCGGACAGTTCCTTGTCGGTAGCTTCGCGGCCCAGACCGCCTTCCATAACGCCGGAAATGTCTCCAACGGTTTCAACTGCGGTAACAATGAACATAATCATAACGGGAAGGATTGCACGCACATCAAATACGGGCTTTACAGGCATGAACTTGGGAATTTCGAACCAAGCTGCATTTGCAACCTTGCTCCAGTTCAGAACCCATGCCTTGGTGTATTCTACGCCGTCAGCGGTAACGCCGGTGGTGGGCAGAATCAGACCCATAACGAATGCAACTGCATAGCCGCAGGCAATGCCCAGCAGGATGGAGGAGGAGCTGGTGAAGCCCTTGGTGCCGTGCTTGAAGAACAGGATCATAACCAGCACAAAAATAGCCAGCAGCAGGTTTTCCATAGAGCCGAAGTCCTTAGCGGTGTTGCCGCCGCCGAAGGAGTTGATACCAACGGAAATCAAGCTCAGACCGATGGACATAACAACAGTACCGGTAACTACGGAGGGGAAGAACTTGCGCAGAGGCTTCAGGAAGAAGCCCAGAACACCTTCAAACAGACCGCCGATGATGGATGCACCCATAATGGCGCCGTAAGCGATGACACCACCGCCCATAGTAGCAGCAACGGAGTTGAATACGCCCAGGAAGCCGGAGGAAGTACCCATAACGATGGGAACATTACCGCCGATGGGACCGATGGAGAACAGCTGAACCAGAGTAACAATACCTGCAACCAGCATTGCATTCTGCAGCAGGTGCAGCTGCAGTTCTGCGAATTCACCGCTTGCGATACCGCAGGTGCCGGTGATAATCAGCAGAGGAGTCAGGTTGCCAACGAACATAGCCAGAACGTGCTGCAGACCCAGGGGGATTGCCTGAGACAGAGGCATTTTTCCGTCCAGCTGGAAAGCTTTTTCAGACAGTTGGTTTTTATTCTTCATAAAGAAACCTCTTTCTTTCTATTTTTACAAAAATCATTGTAACATTGCATGGGGAAGAAGTAAATTCCTAAAATAGGAAAAAATTCACTTTTATTTTCCAAATTTCCCGTGAAATATGCCGCCGCAGGAAAAATTTCCCCATAGGAAATGATGACAGCTCCTCCATTTACATTTTCCTTTTAGTATGTTACTATTAAGATGTATGTTTACGTTAAAAGTACGAATTTAGTAATCATATGGGGAGGAATCTCGATGAATTATGATGTTATTATAATCGGTGCCGGTCCCGGTGGCATTTTTGCTGCCTATGAGCTGATGCAGCACAAACCGGAACTGAAGGTTGCGGTTTTTGAGGCAGGTCATGCTCTGGAAAAGCGCCGCTGTCCCATTGACGGAGATAAGATCAAAAGCTGTATCAACTGCAAGAGCTGCTCTATTATGAGCGGTTTCGGCGGCGCAGGTGCGTTCTCCCATGGTAAGTATAATATCACCAACGGTTTCGGCGGGACTTTGTACGAATATATCGGTAAAAAGCAGGCTATGGATTTGATGCACTATGTGGATGAGATCAATATGCGCTTTGGCGGCGAAGGCTGCAAGCTGTACTCCACCGCAGGCACAAAGTTTAAGACTTTGTGCATCCAGAACGACCTGCATTTGCTGGATGCTTCTGTGCGCCATTTGGGAACCGATATCAACTATGTAGTTTTGGAAAACCTTTATGCCCATCTGAAGGACAAGGTTGAATTTTTCTTTGATACCCCTGTGGATACTGTGAAGATTATCCCCGGCGGTTATGCGGTTAAGATTAAGGATATTTCCTATTCCTGCAAGAAGTGCATTGTATCCGTTGGCCGCAGCGGCAGCAAGTGGATGGAAAAGGTTTGCAAGGATTTGAGCATTCCCACCAGCTCCAATCGTGTTGACTTGGGTGTTCGTGTGGAATTGCCTGCTGCTGTCTTTGCACATTTGACCGACGAATTGTACGAAAGCAAAATTGTTTACCGTACCAAGCAGTATGGTGACAAGGTGCGTACCTTCTGTATGAATCCCAAGGGTGCTGTTGTGAATGAAAACACCAACGGCATTATTACCGTAAATGGTCACAGCTACGAAGACCCTGCTATGCAGACCGAAAACACCAACTTTGCACTGCTGGTGTCCAAGCACTTCTCCGAACCCTTCAAGGATTCCAACGGTTACGGGGAATCCATTGCAAGACTCAGCAATATGCTGGGTGGCGGTGTTATCGTGCAGCGCTTTGGTGACTTGATTCGCGGTCGTCGTTCTACTCCCAGCCGCATGGAAGATGCGTTCATTACGCCCACTCTGCAGGCTACTCCCGGTGATTTGAGTCTGGTACTGCCCAAGCGCATTCTGGATGGCATCATTGAAATGATTTATGCGCTGGACAAGGTAGCACCCGGCACAGCAAACGATGATACACTGCTTTACGGTGTGGAAGTAAAGTTCTACAATATGGAAGTGGAAGTAAATGAGCAGTTGGAAAGCTGCTACCCCGGTCTGTATATTATCGGCGACGGCAGCGGTATCACCCACTCTCTTTCCCATGCATCCGCAAGCGGCGTTCATGTTGCAAGAGATATTGCCAAGTAACAAAAGAAATCATATTACAAACCAACTTTTGATAAAAAGGAGAATAGACAGAGATGAACTTCTTAGAAGAAAGAATTGTAAAAGACGGCGTTGTTAAGGCCGGCAACGTACTGAAGGTTGACAGCTTCCTGAACCACCAGATGGACATCGCGCTGATGGAAGAAATCGGTCGTGAATTTAAGCGCCGTTTCGGTCACAAGACCGTCACCAAGGTTATGACCATTGAAGCATCCGGCATCGGCATTGCGGCTTTCGTAGCGAAGGAATTCGGCGTTCCCATGGTATTCGCAAAGAAGTCCAAGTCCATCAACATTGATGGGGATATGTATGTTGCGGAAGTAGAATCCTTTACCCACAAGAATAAGAATCAGGTAATCGTGTCCAAGAAGTTCCTTCATGAAGGCGAACACGTTCTGATTATTGACGACTTCCTGGCTAACGGCTGCGCACTGCAGGGCCTGATTTCCATTGCGGAATCCGCAGGTGCTGTTGTTGAAGGCTGCGGCATCGTTATCGAAAAGGGTTTCCAGATTGGCGGCCGTGTCATCCGCAACCTGGGCTACCATGTAGAATCTCTGGCTATTGTGGATGCTATGGATTCTGAAACCGGTACCATTACCTTCCGCGAACAGTAATCATTGCTGCACAATCGTTCTCATTCCCATAAAATTTTTTCCGAGGTGATTATATGGATAAACATGCTTTTTTAACTGAATACAACCTCAGTGAAGAAGATTTGCTGGCAGCCGGAATCACTTGGGAAGAGCTTTCTTTGATTGAAAAAGAGTATCGAGCACTGGAACAAACCATGCGTGAGCTGGGGAAGTCCTTCATCGATGAATACCTTTATGATATCGAAAAAGCCGGTATCCATTCTTACCGCTACCGAACAAAGGATGTATGGCATCTGTTGGAGAAGGTGGTTCGTAAGAAAAAGGAAAACCCCGAAAAGTTTGGAAAGCTGGACCATACCAACTTCCATAAGTTTGTCACCGACCTGATTGGCATCCGCGTGTTCTTCCTGTACCGTGAGGATTGGATTTACTTCCATCATTACATTACCAGCAGATTTGAAAACGATCCCAATCTGTATATCGACGACCGTTTGGCTGACTTTGATGATGACCCCGACCATTACTACGTTGCGGAACGTCCCAAAGCCTACAAGCGTACCGGGGATACCAAAATCTATAACGACAGTGAGCTGGACATCATCACCACTGGCATCTACCGTTCTCTGCACTATACCATCAAATATAAGGGGTATTATGTGGAAATTCAGGGGAGAACCCTGTTCGAAGAAGGTTGGAGCGAAGTTGACCACGACATCGTATACAAGGAATCGGATGATGAGATGCTGGGTGACTATTCCAAGCTGCTGAATCGACTTTCGGGCTTGGCAGATGAAATGAGTTCCTATTTCCGCAGACTGAAGTACGAGCGGGAATATCGGTGATTGCATTGCCCACAATAAAAACTCCCTGAAACCGAAAGGTTTCAGGGAGTTTTTTTATCCGCCCCTGAGAATCAGCAGGCTGCCCAGTATGCCGCTGCCGAAAACCACAAAGCCCGCAAAGGCCAGCACCGCGTTCCTTGCGAAATTTTCCATGCTCTCATAGCGCATATCCGCGATTTCCTCATCGCTCAGGTAGTAATAGCTGTTGTCGTACTTCATCTTCATTCGCTCCTTTTTTCTTTTCTTTGATGGTTTGATTATACGAAAACAGCGGAGACGAATTTGGGACAACTGTGTTATAGTTGGGGTGAAAACGGTACAGCTATTAGGGTATCATAAAGCCATAAAAGATACGTCAAACGGAGGAATCGTTTATGAAAGGCTTTATTGTACACAACGGATTTATGGGCTGCGTAGAGGGAACTTACCTGCTGTTTGCCAGCGAAACCGATTACAGAGAATATATGGAAGACTGAAACAAAACACCCATGCGACTGCATGGGTGTTTGTTGGTTGTGTGTTATTTGCCGGAGTCCTTTACCAGCTTGGACAGTGCGAACAATGCAATGGCGTTGGGGATGACCATGAGGTTGTTGAACATATCGGCCAGCTCCCAAACCAGATCGTTGGATGCAAGTGTGCCCAGAAATACGAATATCAGAGCAATGACGGTGAAGGGAACGGAGGATTTCTTGCCGAACAGCCAGTTTGCGTTGATCTTTGCAAACAGGTTCCAGCTGAGGATGGTGGAGAATGCGAAGAACAGCAGGCAGATGGCTACGAACTTTGCACCCAGGCTTTCGCCCATGATGGTACCGAATGCTACCTGTGCCAGGTTTGCCTTGGAGATGGTTTCGGGGATGATGCCGTTTGCCAGTACGCTGTCAGCGGTGTACAGGGTGGAGATGATAACAAGCGCGTTCAAGGTCAGAACTACGAAGGTGTCAATGAATACGCCAATCATAGCAACCACACCTTGATCGTGGGGAGACGCTACGTTTGCCTGTGCGTGTGCATGGGGGGTAGAGCCCATACCTGCTTCGTTGGAGAACAGACCGCGCTTGGCACCCTGGCTGACAGCGGTCTTCAGCGCTGCACCAAACCCGCCGCCGATGATGGCCTGAGGCTGAAATGCATACTTGAAAATCATGCCGAAGGTTGCGGGCAGGTACCGGATACGTGCCACCAGAATGATGATGCCGCCGATCAGGAAGATGACTGCCATAACGGGAACCAGCTTTTCGGTAACGGATGCCAGACGGCTGACACCGCCCAGGAAAATCAGTGCGCAGATGATGACCAGAACAATACCCACAATCCATGCGGGGATGCCGAATGCGGACTGGATATTGGAGCCGATGGAATTGGACTGTACCATGGTGCCCATGAAGCCCAGCGCCAGCACCAGAGCAATGGCAAAGAAAGTTGCCAGAAACTTGCCGAAGCCGTTGGGGAATGCGCTGGTGATGTAGTATACAGGACCGCCCAGAATGTTGCCGTCTTCGTCTGTGCGGCGTGTCTTCTGAGCCAGAATTGCTTCGGCGTAGATGGTAGCCATACCGAAGAAGGCAATGATCCACATCCAGAAAATCGCACCGGGACCGCCTGTGAGGATGGCACCGCTGGCACCGACGATGTTGCCAGTACCGACTTGCGCGGCGATTGCAGTTGCCAGAGCCTGGAAGGAGCTCATGCCGCTTTCTTCCTT
>JAZREI010000079.1:0-3506 GCA_045660685.1 Oscillospiraceae bacterium | reverse complement strand
ACGGCGGCTGAAATATTTTATTTCGTCAAACCCTGTTTCTTGCAAATTCTGTACAACAGCAGCCCCAACACAAGACCAACTGCCCCCTGCATGGCATTGCCGGGGATGCTTGCGGCAGCAGCGGCACCATAGCCCAGAAGGGTGCTTTCATAGAGAAAATATCCCCCTACCATGATGACTTCCCCAATGACAGCGCCCAACAGCAGGCTTTTGCGGAGAGTCCACGCAGCCACAAGGCCCATGCATCCCTTAATCAGCAAAGTACCGGGTACATAGGCACCGTAGCCCCACAGCAGGTCTGCCAGAGCAGAGCCAACACCTGCAGCAAAGAAACCATACACAGGCCCCAATACCCAGCCGCTCAGCAGCACCAACGCATCCCCCATGTTCACATATCCCCCATTGGGGGTGGGAATGCGAATCACCATGGTAGCAGCGCATACCAGTGCCGTCAGCAGCCCTGTTTGTACCATTCGCATCAATTTATTATGGTTCATTGGATTTCCTCCCATTATCACTTCAAATTTTGAATTAGATTGTACACTATCAAACCTCAAATCACAAGACCAAATTGTTGCGCCCGTAAAAATAATGTGCTAAATTGATATATATTCCTTTCCGAAGAAGGTATCCTATGTTATTCCTTGCCATACTGTTGATTTTATTCTTTGCGGTCATTTTGATTTGCTACCGCATCGCATTCTATAACCCCATCCCCCATAAGGAAGACCCCTACGACATCCCAAGAGATGACCAATACGGGGTTCATGCAGACCGCATGCACCGCATGGTGGATTATCTGAATTCCCTTCCCTATGAGCAGGTGTACATCACCTCCCACGACGGACTGCGTCTGGCTGCCCGATACTACCACCGCAACGACGGTGCCCCCGTAAAAATCGAGTTCCACGGCTATCGCTCTGCTGCCGCCCGTGACTTCTGCGGTGCCAACGAGCTGGATGTGCTGACAGGCTGCAATGTGCTGCTGGTGGACCAGCGTGCCCACGGGCTCAGCGACGGCACCTCCATTACCTTCGGGATTCTGGAGCGCTTTGACGTGGTCAGCTGGGCAAACTATGTAGTGGACCGCTTCGGCGGTGATGTGAAGATTCTGCTGTCGGGGGTATCCATGGGCGCTGCTACGGTGCTTATGGCAAGCGATTTGGACCTGCCTCCCAATGTCAAGGGCATCATCGCCGACTGTGGCTTCTCCTCTCCCAAGGCCATTTTGATGAAGGTCTGCAAAGAGGATATGCACCTGCCCGCAAAGCTGCTGTTTCCCTTCTGCAAGCTGGCAGCCAAGTGGCTGTGCAAGTGTGATTTGGAAGCCACCGATGCAGTCACTGCCGTAAGGAACAGCAAAGTTCCCGTATTCATCGTTCACGGCACGGAGGACCACTATGTCCCCTGCTCCATGGCGTACGAAATCAAGGAAGCCGCAGGCGATATGGCACAGCTGCATATTTTTGAAGGTTCTGGTCACGTCCTCAGCTATATGGACGACACTCCTCGCTATCACAAGCTGGCACAAGCCTTTTGTGATGAAATATTCAAATAACAAAAAGCTCTGTCTTTGGACAGAGCTTTTTTATTGTCGCGGACTTTTCCACAGACCATGGAGGTTACAATACTCGTATGCCGAGCGCACTTCCTCATCATCCTGCAGGGTAAATCGTGCCACAGGGTCTCCTCCCGGCTGCAGATGCCGCTTGTAATAGCCGCGTCCTGTTTCTACAATCACCCACTGAATGTGATGTTCGTTTTCCATAGGGTGCATCAGCTCCCCTACCCGCACCAAAACGTTCTTGCCTTTGTAGTCCAAGATTGGTTTGTGCTTTTCCATGGAGGCATCGGTGGTGTTGGGTTCCATTTCCACCATAGCACTGCCGCAGCAGTGGACCGAGGGACGCACCTCTCGCTGATAGGTAATGACATTGCCGCAGTCACGACATTCGTAAAATCTCACAGACATACTCCTTTCCAATGGTATCCATAGGCAGTATGCGTAATTTTATCAAAATTATCACCGCAAAACAGATACCGTGCGACAAGGATCCGTTTTCCTCCCATTCGGTACGAGCTGAAAAATGAGTCGCGTCAAAAGATGCGGCGCACGTTTTCAAGAAGGGGGTTATTATATGGAGAAGATTCTCGGAGTGTCAATTACTTTTTCCACAGACCGTGGAGGGTGCAGTATTCGTAAGCTGCAACAACTTCTTCGCCTTCAGCCAGGATGAATTCAGCCTCGGGAGCCTGACCGGGCAGCAGGTGCTTCTTCTGGTAGCCCTTGTTGGTTTCCAGAATGATCCATTCGATGTAGTGGACTTCTACCATGGGGTGTTCAGCTTCGCCAATCTTTACCAGAACCTTGTTGCCGTTCTGTTCGATGACGGGAACGTGCTTTTCACGGGATGCATCGGTGGTACCGGGTTCCAGCAGGGTCATCTTCTGACCACAGCACATTACGGGAACGCCCTTGTTGACGTGATACTCAATGATATTGCCGCAGTGTTCGCAAACGTAAAACTTCATAGTAAAATCTCCTTTTCTCTAATGTTATATCTAAGCTGTTTATATTTCGTTAATAGGAATCGTTCTTGTTTGTGATTTCATTATAACATAGATTCCGGAAAAAGCAATAGGTAATTTTATAAATTAACAGGAATTATTCTTGTTAATATTGTACACACTTGCAATTGTACGCTATTGGATGCATAATACCACTATACGACAAAGAGAAAGGCGGCATACCATGAACTTTAAATACTGCATTTTTGACATGGACGGCACATTGGTAGACTCCATGGGTCACTGGAAGCATTTGGAATATGAATTTCTGGAGAAAAAGGGCGTCTGCGTGGATATTGACGAGGTGCTCCAAGAAATCCAGCACATGACCATCCCCGCCGCCATGGAATATTTCATTGCCCGTTTCGGCTTCGAAGGCACCGTAGATTCCCTGACCGAGGAGTTTAACGCACTGATGGCAGCCCACTACGCAAGTGATGTGGAAGTGAAACCCGGTGTCCCCGCGTATCTGGAAGCACTGCACCAACAAGGTGTCAAGATGTGCATTGCCAGCGCCACCTCCGTCCCTCTGGTGACCATTTGTCTGGAAAGACTTGGCTTGCGGAAGTATTTCGAGTTTATGCTCAGCTGCGTGGACGTAAACGCAAGCAAGGACAAGCCCGATGTATTCTTGGAAGCCGCTCGCCGACTGGGGGGCAAGCCCGAAGAAACCGCGGTATTCGAGGACTCTCTGGTTGCAGCTACCTCCGCAAAATCCGCAGGCTTCCACGTAGTGGGCATTTATGATAAATACAGCGAACACAACTGGTCTGCCATTCAGGAATTGGCAGATGAGCTGATTGAAGACTGGGAAAAGGTATAACCATAATTGTAGGGAGCGAACGATGTTCCCCCCCTACATTTGCAGAGTGCAAAACGCAAAAAAGCCACAGACTTGCGTCTGTGGCTTTTTGGTGGAGATAATCGGGATCGAACCG
>JAZREI010000078.1:0-8472 GCA_045660685.1 Oscillospiraceae bacterium | reverse complement strand
GGGAAACGCGGATCTCCGCCAAAGAAGCAACCACCAAACGGCCCACCTAATGGGCGCTCCGTTTTTTCAGCTCGTACCAACACAACGCAAATTTTCACATCTCCACACGGTATCATTGCCTGCCCATTGCATTCCCTTAGTCATTATGCTATAATAGTCGCCGTATTTTTGTTTAAAAGGGAGTATCACATGACACTCATTGAATTATTCATTCTGGCAGTCGGTCTGTCCATGGACGCTATGGCAGTGTCCATCTGCAAGGGTCTGTCCGTTTCCAAGGCCGAAAAAAAGCAGATGCTCATCGTGGGTCTGTACTTCGGCGGTTTTCAGGCACTGATGCCTCTGCTGGGCTACTGGCTGGGGGTTAACTTCCAGAGCTTCGTGGAATCCGTAGACCACTGGATTGCATTCGTGCTGCTGGGTCTCATCGGTCTGAACATGATTAAGGAATCCCGCGAGGACGAAGTGGACGAGCTGGACGCACAGTTTGGTCCTGCCTCCATGATTCCTCTGCCCATCGCCACCAGCATCGACGCACTGGCAGTGGGCATCACCTTCGCATTCCTGAAGGTCAACATCGTTCCTGCGGTCAGCTTCATCGGCATCACCACCTTCACTCTGTCCGCCATTGGTCTGGTCATCGGCAACAAGCTGGGGGCTCGCAGCAAGAGCAAGGCAGAGCTGCTGGGCGGCGTTGTGTTGATTTGCATGGGTACCAAGATTTTGCTGGAGCATCTGGGCTTCATTGGATAACAAAAACGGACTTCGTAAGAAGTCCGTTTTTCTTTATCATTTATCTTGCCGCATCTGCATTGGGGACTCTGCTGTCATAGCGGACACCGCACAGATGTTCATAGTACAGGAAGAAGGTAAATTCCATATACATACGGATGAACGCACTCATAGGAAGCACCACCAAGGCAGGCAGATAAGCATCCCCCAGAACCATAGCCAAGGCATTGACCGTAAAGGACTGGGCAACGGTCCAGCCGAGGAAGCTCAAATCCAGCCAAAACAGCTCCATTTTGTGCCCCTTCATCATGTGACCGCTGGCGCGGATACATTCCATGACGCTCATTTCGGGATGGTCCAGCAGAATATACAGCCCCTGTCGGTAGCGGTAGTGGGCAATGATGCCGGGAACCACCAGCAGCATACCCCACAGTGCAGTCAGGACAGTGGTAACCAGCTGATACCAGAACACACGCAGCAGAATGGGCAGAGCGTCAAACAGGTTGCCGAAGCTGCCCTTGTGCCAGCGGCACTCGCAGATGACATAAATGACGATACCCGTGGCAATCATCAAAACCATCAGAGACAGCAGCGCACTCAGCAGACTTTGCATAACAGTGGGCTGGTGGGAATTGATGACATTGAGATATTGGTCAAAGTTTTGGGTTTCCAAAAATTTCTGGGACGCATTATACAGCGCCTCAGTACGAACAGCCTCGTTGGTGACCTTGCTGCCCAGGAAGTCCAGCATGGTCATCAGCGCCAGAGCGGCAATGCCTACCAGCGAGGGACTGGGCTTGGCATGGGCCAGGAAGCCACGAGCGATAAATTTCAAATGTTGACGGAGATTCAGATGCATCGACCTTATTCCTCTCTGTTTTTATATTGAAAGCAGTATACCACGAAGGGAGACTTTCCACAAGAGAGGCAATTCCCATAGCCGTGAACTTTTTGAAAACAATGATTGGAAGAAATTTTTCTAAAAATCTTGTAATTTGCTGTTGACAAATGGAAATTTCGGTGGTATTATAAACAAGCTTTCGACGAAAGCAATGCCAAATATGCGCGAGTGGTGGAATTGGCAGACTCGCTAGATTCAGGTTCTAGTGCTCACTCCGGGCGTGCGGGCTCAAGTCCCGCCTCGCGCACCAAAAAGAAAAGGACATCCAAACGGATGTCCTTTTTCTTTTTGGTGCGAACGAAGTGTGCCTATCGGCACGTGAAGTGATGCTGCGCATCGTGACGTCGCTGCGCAGTGAAGTTTGCTTCGCAAGTGTATTTGGCACACTTCACTTCACACCGCAGGTAGTTCACAGCGGCATCGCCGCTGCTTCACGTTGGCAAAGCCAACACTTCACTCAAATTCTCCCCCGATACGGACACGCGCCGCATCGGGGGAGTTTTTTCACTTCATCTTACCTTACTGCATTCATAATCTTTGACACAAGCCAAAACAGCGTTTTCATGATCACCCATACAGCCGTAGCTGCCATTACTGCAGATATGATCACAGCAAACGGGTCGTTCATGGCACCACTCGCCATATCCCCGGGCGCTATAACAGGCGGAGCAAAGCCTCTCCAAAGCTTTACGGCAAAAGCCAAAGAGACTCCAATGAAAATTACTACTCTTTGTAATAGATTGCTGATGTTCATTATCTTTCCACCTCCATATCTGTTTCTGAATCCAGTATAGCATAGTATAAGCGGAAAACAATGAACATTCTGTATAGAACGGAAAAACACGGAGCGAATTTTGACCCCCTTTTTTGCGGTCTGCAGCCATCCGATTGTGTCCAACGCATTGTCTTTTAATTAACGGGGTTGTGTTTAATATATCAAGCATTTTGCCCCATTTTCCCTTGCCTTTATGTGGAATATGTGCTAAGATTAGCCTATCAAACATTGTTTTATCAATGGGAAAAACAAACTGGGAAAAGAAAAACAAAGAATTTAGGAGGAATTTACCATGATTCATCTGTCTTTCGAACAGGAAAAGACCCTCATTAAGAACCTGCTGCTGGCTAACAACGTTCCCGAAGCAGACGCTATCTCTCTGGCAGCTGTTTGCACTCACTCTGACTTCACCGGCACCTACTCCCACGGTCTGTCTCGTCTGTGCATCTACCTGAAGCAGTACATGGCTGGCGCTCTGGTTGCTCAGCCCGAATGGAAGGTCATCAAGGACGACGGCGCAGCTATCGCTTTCGACTGCGGCGGCGGCTCCGGCATCGTTGCTGTTAACACTGTATACGACGCAGTTCTGGAACGCGCACGTAAGTACGGCGTTGCTGCAGGTACCGGTCGTCACTCCGCTAACATCGGCTGCGGCGGCTACTACGGCCACCGTATGGCAGACGACAACGTTATCGGTATCGTTATGTCCAACACCTACCCCTGCCAGGCTCCCTTCCTGGGCGCTGACCGTCTGATCGGCACCAACCCCATCATCATGGGCGCTCCCACCTCCAACCCCGAACGTCCCATCGTTATCGACATCTCCACCTCCGGCGTTGCTATCGGTAAGGTTCAGGCTTACCGCCGTGAAAACAAGCAGATGCCCGAAGGCTGGGCAAACGACTACGACGGCGTTCCCACCACCGACCCCCACAAGGCATACGTAGTACGTCCCATGGGCGACCACAAGGGCTACGGTCTGGCTACCTTCGTTGACCTGTTCGGCGGCGTTCTGGCTGGCGCAAAGGTTTCCGCAGAAATTCCCTTCGTAGAAAACATGGAACCCGAAGAAACCGGTTTCGCAGTTATCCTGCTGGATATCGCTCACTTCATCGACGTTGACGCTTTCAAGGCTCACGCTGACCTGCTGGTAAAGCTGCTGAAGTACTCCCGTCCCGCAAAGGGCGTTAAGGAAATCTTCATGCCCGGCGAAATCGAAGCTCGTCTGCTGGAAGAAAACAAGAAGACCGGTATGGACTTCTCCGACGCTCTGGAAGCAGAACTGACCGAACTGGCTATCAAGTGCGGCGCTATCAAGGAAGGCGGCTCTCTGGCTGAACTGCTGGTATAATCGAAAGCATCGCTCCGATTATCGGCACTATATGACAAACAAAAAGGACGTTCGTATGAACGTCCTTTTTTCTATGCACACTTCATTTATATACAGCGCTCCCCCGATACGGATTACGTTCCATATCGGGGGAGTTTTTTCACATGATTCAATCTCTAAAATCAAACAGCTTGTCGGGAGTGATCTCTAAAACCTCACACAGCTTGAATGTCACATCAAAGGATACGCCCACATTCCCCAGCTCAATGGCGCTGATATGGCTGCGGTCAATTTCCACCAGTTCGGCAAGCTGCAGCTGGGTCAGCTTCTTCCGCTTGCGGTAATACACAACATTCAAACCGAACTTTTCATATAATGGTTTGTATTCGGACTTCATTTGCCTCACCTCAATTATATTGTAGAGGCCTTTTCACAAGCTATAAACCTTGTGTGAATACCGTGATGCTATTGACACAAGTCGTTTTCTGCCTTAGAATGTCAAAAAGGGCCGCTTGCCCGAAAAATTCGGAACGTGAGGGCCTATTATGAACACTGCGCAAAAATTACTTTCCATGGCAAAAATTGCACTGCTGGTCGGGCTGTGTTTATATACCGTCCTATCCTCTCTGCTGTTTATTTATCTCCAAATCCATTTCTTTGACCCCATTTATTTCCCCAGAGTCATGATACAAATTTTGGCAGTCAACACCGTATTCCTGCTGAACCTCTTTCTATCCGCGAGACAGTTTTTGCTGCCGGAGAAAAACACCGTCCATTCCGCAGGTGACCGAGCGGCAGTTCTTGTCTGCTCTGTGATTGGATTCGTCATGTTCCTCCGCCTTGCCTTGCACAGCGGCGCAGTCTATGATTATTTTTTCCTATTCTGCAATCTGGTAATTGTCGGGCTCTCTGCTTACGACTTTCTCCCTCACAAATAGTGACAGTCTCTCCCCGGCTGTGCTATGATAGTCTCATCCACACAGCAAGGAGACAGCGCCATGGATCTTGCAAAATCCCACTGGGACACCCTGCACAGCCACTATACCCGCGAAGATATTCAATCCGACGATTGGCTGCGCCGATTTGACCATATCATCGAGCAATGCCCCGGTCCCATCATCGATTTGGGCTGCGGCAGCGGCAACGACACCAAGTACCTATTAGCGCTTGGCAAGCAGGTCATCTCCTGCGATTATGCCCCCAACGCCATTGCAAACATCCGCAGAAACTTCCCCGAAGTCACTGCCATGTGCTTCGACATGACCGAAGGACTGCCCTTTGATGATAACTTTACCGAGCTGCTGATTGCAGACCTGTCCCTGCACTATTTCTCCGAGGAAGTCACTCGCTCCCTATTGAACGAAATCAAACGCATTCTGACGCCCGATGGATATTTGCTCATGCGGCTCAACTCCGTCAATGACGTCAACCACGGGGCAGGTGAGGGCACAGAGCTTGAGCGGCACTTCTACCGCACCCCCGACGGACGGTTCAAGCGATTCTTCGACGAAGAAGATATGCAACACTTCTTCGGAGATTGGAACATTCTCTCCTGCAGAGAAAGCCAAATGGACCGTTACGCCCTGCCCAAGCAGCTGTGGACTCTATTGACCACACCAAACAACGGAAGCGATGAGGGCAAAAACGACATCGTGAGCAAATAAAGCGACGAACTGAAAAAACAACACCGCTGTGACCGAAATCACAGCGGTGTCATTCATTGAGAGAGTATGTTCAAGGAGTTTTTACTTTACATAGCCCCATTCCAGAGAGGTCTTCTTCAGACCTGCTTCTGCGAAGGACTTAGCCGCGGGGTACTTCTGTGCATCAGCCAGTTCCCATGCTACATAAAGCTGGTAAATATCCTGTACTGCACCTTCGAAGGGTTCCTTCTGAGCTCTGGTGCCTACGAACTTCGCTTCACCGGTAACGCCGTCGCCTTCACAAATATAAACGGTAACGTCAGTCTGACCTGCCACGTTGGGGAACTGACGGATGGGTGCATACTTTTTGCCATTGTAAATGCCTGCAGCAACCGCAGGAGAAACATTAATCATAAGAGCTTTCATAGAGACCTCCCGATATTTTTAGACTATGGTTGTATGCTATCGTTGGGTAACAGGAAAGTCAACCAAACTAACAACACCTAAACACTGTCGTAAATTCTCTTTATCTGTCGTTAACGGAAACACAGTTTTTTTGTATAATATTCTTAACAGCAGACAATGACACAAATTTTCTAATATTTTTCTGTTTTCCCTATTGACATTTCGATACATAGGTGCTATTATAATTAAGCTTTCGACGGAAGCAATGCCAAATATGCGCGAGTGGTGGAATTGGCAGACTCGCTAGATTCAGGTTCTAGTGCTCACTCCGGGCGTGCGGGTTCAAGTCCCGCCTCGCGCACCAAAACAAAACCGCAACCGAAAGGTTGCGGTTTTTTGTTTTGGTGCGAACGAAGTGTGCCTATCGGCACGTGAAGTGATGCTGCGCATCGTGAAGTCGCTGCGCAGTGAAGTTTGCATTCGCAAGTGTATTTGCCACACTTCGCTCCCCCTCCGCACCCATTGCCATTCCACGGCTTCTATGCTAGAATAGCTGTGTATGTGCAACTGCACACAAAGGAGTCCTTTATGAAACGACTGATTTTTCTCGCGCTGACTGCCGCATTGCTGCTGGGTCTGACCGCCTGCAGTACCAAGGACGAGCGCAACAAATATGACGATGCCGTGGAGCTGTTTGAGCAGGGCATGTACGCCTCCGCACTGAAGCTCTTTGAAGAATGCGGCGACTACAAGGACACAGAAGAATACCTGAACGACTGCCGCTACTACGACGCCATGCTGACCCTCTCCCCCGACAGCGACTTGGAGATTGGCTACAGCGGCAACATCGCAGACTGCACCTCTGACAACGCCTCTGCCTACGCACAGGCTGTGACCGTACTGGAGGAACTGGGTGGCTTCCGTGACAGCAATCGCATGCTGAAGGACGCCAAGAAACGTCTGGAGCAGTATCAGGCAGACAATCGCATCGCAACCATTCTGAACACACTGGAAGACCAGTTTCTGGGCTATGTTTCCCACTGCGAATATGACGGTGTAAACCTGTACCTCTACTTCGCACAGGGCTACCCCGTGACCTATGATATCGTCAAGCGCGGTCAGACGGAAACCACCGTAGCCGAAAGCTGGATGCAGATTCGCAGTATGTTCGCCGAGACCGTGTTCGACTTCCTCCCCGAGTGCATGATGAACCTTGTGGACCGCAACGGCGAGACCTTGGGTACTTACATGAAGGGCGAAAACCACGGTGACCTCACCATACTGTTTGACATCGCCACAAAACCATATTGATTTCTCACGCCTCCGAAACCTCGGAGGCGTTTTTGTGAACAAATTGTCGATTTTCCTGTAAAAAGATTGAAAAATCAGAAAGTCAGTGATAGAATATATCTAATTGTACGATGTATTCCCAATCATAAACGAGGTGAAGATATGGCAGTTAAAAACATTAAGATCTCCAACAACGTTATCCGCCGTATGCCCCGCTACCTGCGCAAGCTGGACGAGCTGAGTGCTGCAGGGGTAGACCGCATCTCCTCCAACGAGCTGGGCCAGCTGCTGGGTCTGACTCCCTCCCAGATTCGTCAGGACTTCAGCTGCTTCGGCGAATTTGGTCAGCAGGGCTATGGCTATAATCTGGTGTCTCTGCGCAGCTCCATCGCAAAGATTCTGGGCATGGACAGAAACTACACCTGTGTTGTTATGGGCGTCGGTCACTTAGGTCATGCGCTGGTAAACCACTTCAACTTTGAAGCCTGCGGCTTTAGCCTGAAGGCAGCCTTCGACCTGAAGGAAGACCTGAGCGGCAAGCTGCCCGTTTATGAATTCACCACCATCGGTGATTTCTGCAAGCAGACCCCCATTGACGTTGCGGTAGTCTGCGTACCCATGGACCACGCACAGGAAGCCACCAACGCTGCTGTAGCAGCCGGTGTAAAAGCAATCTGGAACTTCACCAACGCCATTCTGGAAGTCCCTGCGGGCATCGTTAAGGAGGATATTTACTTCTCCGACAGCCTGCTGACTCTGGAATACTACATGGCAGAAATGCTGGATGAAGAAGCGAAAAAGGCAGCAAAGGCAAATAAATAAGCAATAAGACAAGGGCCCATCTCGATTGAATCGAGATGGGCATTTTTTATTCCGTTGTATCAAGATAAATCTGCTCACAATATAGCTGCGCCAATTTTAATACGAATATCGCAGTGTCTATGTTTTCTTTTTTCAATTCCCGCACTGCGTACTCCGCCGCACGAAACATTGCCACATACATTCGTTGGTAATCTGCCATAAAATTTATTCCCGCCTTCGTTTTGTCCTATGATGAGACATGATTTTCTAAAATCGAGGATACACTTTGTATTGTCCTAAGTCAAGACAAAAAGGAGTGTTTCCATGGCGAGAATCATAGACGGAAAAGAGAAAAATCTCATTGGTGACAATGTTCGTAAATATCGGATACAGCGTGGCCTGAGCCAAAAGACTCTGTCTGAAAAGTTAGAAACCATGGCAATTTATATCTGCCGCGGTTCTATATCCAGAATCGAAGATAAAACCCGTACCGTTACTGATATCGAGCTGTGCGGACTGGCAGAGATTTTGGAAGTGCCTGTCGAAAAGTTGTTTGAACAAGAATAAGCCTCAAATATCAAAACCCGAATTCGCA
>JAZREI010000077.1:0-3426 GCA_045660685.1 Oscillospiraceae bacterium | reverse complement strand
CCGCGGCTATCGCGTGCAGTTCAACAGCGCCATCGGCCCCTACAAGGGCGGCCTGCGCTTCCATCCCTCTGTGAACCTGAGCATCATCAAGTTCCTGGGCTTTGAGCAGACCTTCAAGAACTCCCTGACCAGCCTGCCCATCGGCGGCGGCAAGGGCGGCTCCGACTTTGACCCCAAGGGCAAGTCCGACGGCGAAGTTATGCGCTTCTGCCAGAGCTTCATGACCGAGCTGTACCGTCACATCGGTCAGTTCACCGACGTTCCCGCAGGCGACATCGGTGTAGGTGCTCGTGAAGTTGCTTACATGTTCGGCCAGTACAAGCGCATCGTCAACCGTTTCGACGGCGGCGTTCTCACCGGCAAGGGTCTGAGCTTCGGCGGCTCTCTGGCTCGTACCCAGGCTACCGGCTACGGCCTGTGCTACTTCGCAGCAGAAGCTCTGAAGTATCTGAAGAATGACAGCTTCGAAGGCAAGACCGTTGTTGTTTCCGGCTCCGGCAATGTTGCACAGTACGCAGCAGAAAAGGCTACCCAGCTGGGCGGCAAGGTTGTTGCAATGTCCGACTCTCAGGGCTATGTATATGACCCCAACGGCATTAACTTCAAGGTGCTGTTTGACATCAAGCAGAAGCGCCGCGCACGTATCAGCGTTTACGCTCAGGAAGTTGAAGGTGCTGAATATGTAGAAGGCTGCAAGAACATTTGGAACGTCAAGTGTGACGTTGCTCTGCCCTGCGCATCCCAGAACGAAATGGACGCTGTAGGTGCACAGGCTCTGATTGACAACGGCTGCATTGGTGTATTTGAAGGCGCAAACATGCCTCTGACCCCCGAAGCAATCGCTCTGGTACAGGGTGCAGGTCTGCTGTACTCCCCCGGTAAGGCATCCAACGCAGGCGGCGTAGCTACCTCCGGTCTGGAAATGACCCAGAACTCCATGCGTCTGAGCTGGAGTTTCGAAGAAGTAGACGAAAAGCTCCACGGCATCATGCAGAAGATTTACAAGGCATGCTATGATGCATCCGTTGAATGCGGCAAGCCCGGCGACCTGATGGTCGGCGCAAACGTAGCAGGCTTCCTGAAGGTAGCCGAAGCTATGATGGCACAGGGTATCGTATAATAAAAATAACTCCCCACCGTTTTCGGTGGGGAGATTTTTGTTAGAGTGAAATGTAGGGTCACCTTGGCCTTTGCCAAGGTGACATTTTTATGATTTCATGGTATAATCGGTGTATGAGATTTATAGATACGGAGGGATGTATATGACGACTCGGTGTATTTTTTGCGGCAGGGAATTGACCCGTTTCCAGAAAAAGAAGCTCTACTGCGGAAATACCAATCAGACCCTTTGCGGTGATTGCCACGGCAAATATAAATCCCTCGGGGCAGTGGAGCGGGCTGAGGTTGCTTACCAAACCGGTCGGGCAGAAGAACGGGAAAAGCTGCGGGCGTATCTGGATACGGTGCATCGAGCGCGGGTGGAAAGAGAAGCGGAGGCTGCTGCAAAAGCGGAACAGCGTATCTCAGACCTGAAGTGTCTGCGGTGCAATGAAACTATGCTGGACCATGGGCCCGTAACCTTTAAACTTGGAGAAGAAACCTACTTTTTCAGTGACCTCAATCGACTGATGAGCGGCTCGTTGACCATGCATCTTCTGCGGTGTGAGACCTGCGGCAAGGTAGAATTCTTTATTCCCGATGCTAAGGAATTGGAAGGATTGGGTGAAGGATGAAAGAGGAATGTTTGATTTGCAAGGCGCCTTTGGAATATCTGGATGCGGATGTGCAGATGGAGTGCATCCTTTGTCATAAGAAAGAAGACAGCAAGACCCGCTGTGTCAACGGGCATTATGTGTGCAGCGAGTGCCATACCAAAGGGATGGACAGCATTTTTGGGGTGTGTCTGGGTGAAACGAGCAAAAACCCCATTGAGATTCTGGAGAAGATGATGGCTCTGCCCTTCTGCCATATGCATGGGCCCGAGCATCATGTGATGGTTGGGGCGGCTCTGCTGACGGCGTATCGCAATGCAGGCGGGGGGCTTGACTTGGAGCAGGCATTGAAGGAAATGTACAGCCGCGGCAAACAGGTCCCCGGTGGCGTATGCGGATTCTGGGGTGCTTGCGGTGCAGGCATCAGCAGCGGCATTTATATGGCCATTGTGACCAAATCCACTCCGTTGGCGGTGGAGGCCTGGGGGCTGAGCAATCGGATGACCTCTCGGGCGCTGGGGGCAATCGGTGAGGTGGGCGGCCCCCGCTGCTGCAAGCGGGATTCCTATCTGGCAATCAGAGAAGCGGTGGGGCTGACGGAAGAAGCTTTGGGCATATCCATGGAGCTTCGGGAAATCACCTGCTCCCGCAGCGAGATGAACAACCAATGTATTGGCAGTCGCTGCCCGTTTAATCCTCAAAACCAATAAAGAAAAAGCAGACACGGATTTCCGTGTCTGCTTTTTTATAGGATGGATGAAGGCTTAGTCGTCGATGTCGAATGCATCCAGACCTGTTTTGGCTTCTACCTTGGTGTCGCCGTGCTTGACCTGAGACATGGTCACAAATGCTAGAGCTGCGAAGATGCAAGCGTAGGGGAACAGAACGGTCATGCCCATCTTATCCATGAGAATACCGCTGAACATGGGGGTTGCAATCTGCGCTGCCATGGATGCGGTGTAGTAGAAACCGGTGTACTTGCCGATATCGGCGCCGCTGCACATTTCTACGACCATGGGGAAGGAGTTGACGTTGATGTTTGCCCAGCCGATGCCTGCCATGGCGAACAGAATGTTCATAACGATGGTGGGGCTGCCTGCGCGCATGAGGGAAGCGATGCCGAATGCACTTGCCAGCATGACAACGCCGCCCATAATGGTCTTCTTGCGGCCAATCTTGGATGCAATCATACCTGCGGGCAGGTAGGTCACGATAGCTGCACCCTGGGCAATGAGCATGGTGGTGTTGTAGTCTTTCTGCAGGACGTTGGCTGCGTAAACGGCGTACTTGGAGGTGACGGCGTTGTAGCCGAAGTACCACAGGGCGATGGATGCCAGAATGCACAGCAGGGACTTCAGCTCTGCCTTGTCCAGACCGCGCTTTTCGCCGTCGTCAGCAGGTTCTTCTTCCTCAATGCCGTACTTCAGGGAGTCGGCACGCATTTCTTCCGCCCACTTCTTTTCACGGACGGTGCAGATGAACAGCAGCAGAGAAGCCAGCATGATGCCTGCGATGACCATGTAGAAGGGAGTGTAGGACATGAGGGAGTTCTGCACTGCCGAGGTGGCGAAGACCATGCCCAGCACCAGTACCAGAATGCCGCCGCCGGTACCCATCAGATTGATGATGGCGTTTGCCTTACTGCGCAGAGGCTTAATGGTTACGTCGGGCATCAGTGCCACAGCGGGGGAACGGAAGGTTGCCATAGCCAGAA
>JAZREI010000076.1:0-5588 GCA_045660685.1 Oscillospiraceae bacterium | reverse complement strand
GCCGTATGCGCTGCCGCAGGCGGTGCAGATGGGACCGCTCTGACAGGTAGCTTCGCCGCCGGTGTGCTGACCTTCAATCCAAGCCCAGCAGATCTGGCAATCGTAGCCATAGCAGGGATCATATTCATCGGGAGCGACATGTTGCAGATGATTCCAGCAGTTATCGCAGTAGTCGTCGCCGTCTTCGTCAACATGGTCTTCGGTAGCAGGATAAATCAGACCGCAGCCGTATGCACACTCGCCGTCCTCGCAGGGTGCCCATGCGCCATTCTCATGGCCGAAGCCTGCAACGAAGTCGCCGCAATAGTAGCAGACACCGTCCTCGCAAGCGGGGGTATCGTAGTTTGCGCAGCCGTAACCCTCGATTTCATCGCCACACTGGCTGCAAGTGCCGCCCTTGCAAGCTAACACATCGTGCTCGCCATAGCCATAGATGTCCCCGCCGCAAATTTCGCAGATAACCGTCGCGCAGTCTGCCAGATCATCGGGACGCACGCATTCCAGAGTAACTTCAATATACCAGGGGTTGATATTTACTTCTGCGTTGGCATCCGCAAAGTAATCATAACAGCCGGGGCAATACCAATGCTCGATGTTGCCGGGGGTTGCGCAGTCAATGGCATCCATCGCGGGACAATATTCCATATTGTCATCATGGTAGGCGGGGTTCGCTTCGTTATAGTGGCTGTCGCAGCGGTCGCAGTTGTAGGTAATCTCACCTGCTGTATCACAAGTGGCTTTCTTGGTTTCCTCACCTACATAGTTATGTGCATCGGAATCGGGGGAACCGTATGCGCTGCCGCAGGCGGTGCAGATGGGACCGCTCTGACAGGTAGCTTCGCCGCCGGTGTGCTGACCTACAATCCAGCGATAGCAATTCCGGCACTCGAAGCCGTCGCAGGGATTACCCCCTTCGGGAGCCACGTGCCCATTCACACAGCCATAGCACTTCTCGCAGAATCCATAGCCGTCGTCAACATGAGGCTCGGTAGCGGGACAAATCTCACCGCAGTAATATTCACACTCGCCATCCATGCAGGGGGGCATGCTACTCTCATGGCCCGAGCCTGCAACGAAGCCGCCGCAATAGTCGCAGACGCCGTCCATGCAGGGGAAACCGGATTTCCGGCAGCCGAAGCCCACGATTTCTTCGCCGCACTTGCTGCAAGTGCCGCCTTTACAAGCGAACACATCATGTTCGCCGTTGCCATAATTGTCAGTCCCGCATTCTACGCAGGTAAAGTCTTCGCAGTCTGCTACACCTTCGGGACGTACGCAAGCCACAGTAACTTGAGTTCCCCAATAGTCAATCCATACTTCTGCGTAGGCATCCTCAAAGTAATCATAACAGCCGGGGCAATACCAATGCTCGATGTTGCCGGGAGTTGCGCAGTCAATGGCATCCATCGCGGGACAATATTCCATATTGTCATCATGGTAGGCGGGGATCACTTCGGTATGGGAGTCGCCACAGCAGTCGCAGGTGTAGGTCATCTCACCTGCCGTATTACAAGTGGCTTCCACGGTTACCTCACCCACATAGATATGGGAACCGGGTTCCTCAGCCATATCGAGCGTAATAATGCCGGAGAAAGACACTCCCTGTTCGCTTTCCAAAGAGATGGTTACCGTCTCACTTTCGGAAACCTCTACACTGTATTCAAATTCACTGATGGCTATGTCATTGATCAAAATCTTGCCATAGGACTCCAGTTCTTCTTTATCAATCCAGTCACCTTCGGCAGTGCAGAGCTGATCAATGATAATACTCAGAACCCCATCGTTTTCAGCAGTATAGGTGTAAGTATTGCCGACAGAAACATCATTTTTGCCGATTTCGAGGGGATAAGTCTCGGGTTCATCGAGATCGGGCTCATCGGGATTGACAGCCTCACCGTCTCCACAGGTCAGAATGGTCTCACCATCGGTATAAGTAACCCCCACTTTATTATTCCTCAGCTCTTCATTGCCGTCCACATAGATCACGAAAGAGCATTCATCGTCATAGACACCCGTGATCCATTTAAATTCGTAGAAAGCGGTGCTATCAAATTCCAGCTCTGCAATCTCGGAACTAACACTGCGGTCCTCAATGGATGCGATCTCCGCCAATTTGCCGTTCTTATAGATATTGATGGCAGCGCCATTCCAGCTATCGCCGTAGCTTTCCCTCATAACTACTACAATCTTGCCTTTGGAATCGGGAATATCCCCAAAGGGATCAGGCTTACTCCACACGCCGTTTTCATAAATCCAAAAGGTTTGGCCGTTCTCGTAATCAACTCCGTCAATCTCAAAAACTTTCTCATCGTCTACATAGATTACGAAGGAGCATTCATAGTCACATTCACCCGTTGCCCACTTGAATTCGTAGGAAGCGGTGCTGTCAAAATCCAGCTCTGCAATTTGGGAAAAAATTCCTCCTGCCGTAACGGAAGCGCGCAGTACACATGTACCGTTCTTGTAGACTTCGATGGCAGAGTAATCCCAGCTGTCGCCAAAGCTTTCCTTCATCTCGATCAAGATCTTGCCGGCGGAACCGGTTGCTTCATCCCCAGGAACCTCCGGAGCCTCGGGGTCGGGTTCATCGGGGGCGGGCTCGTCCGGATCGGGATTGTCGGGATCGAGAATATCGGGTATATCATCGGGGGTACCCGTCACGTCCCCGGCAGCTGCGCACTCCCAGCAGTCGTAACTGCAGTCTTGCCCCTCTACCGCTGCTGCATAGCCGCAGGTCTCGTCATGGGTATGGGCGCAGGGCACTTCTGCCACAGGGGCAACGTAACCGCAGCCCTCGGTGTGAACCAAAGTACCGCCTTCCACTGCTGTGCATGCGCAGAGTACTTCTTCCACGGGGGCAGCGTAGCCGCAAAGCTCGTCGTGGACATGGGTGCAGTCCACACCTTCCACAGCCGCTACATAGCCGCATTCAGCATCATGAACAGCATGATGTTCGCACAGATTGTCTGCTTCTGCTGCAAAAACAGTTGCAGGCATCAAGGACAGCATTATGCAGATTGCCATGAGCACGCTTAATACTTTCTTTTTCATATATCTTTCCTCCTTCGGGGGAATCGGAGAGAAAACTCCCTCTCATTATTTACTAGCTAACGGTGACCTTTAGTACGTCACCAGATCATGAACAACACGGTCGTTGTATTCCTCTACATACGCATGGAACTCACGCAAAACCTGTATACCCAGCTTGCGATAGTCCATCTCAAACACCCGTCTGATCTTCGTCATGCGGATTTCCGAAGGGACCCCGTAGATCCCCAGAATGTTGTACAAGGCTCCGCCGACGCGGGTTTCCAAAGCCACAGGATCTCCTGCAGTCATCATGGTGGCATATTCAATGCCCGAACACAGCAGCTCCGCTTCCGTGAACTGCTCCTTGGTCCATTTGGGACGGTAGGAGGCAAAAACCTGCATATTTCGCTCCGCATCATTTCTGCGGATGATGCCGAGACACATGGGGCTGGTATACGCGGAGAGGAAGAAGTCCTTAATGACCTCGTCCTGCTCGCAGGCACTTGCCATGGATGCAAGCTCCAGACAGATGGCCATCACAGAGCTGATGCCTTCGTCAGCTTCCTCCTCCATGCGCTTCCACTGGAAGCTGCACAGCAGGTCCACCAGCTCCGCAAGGAGATGCTCCTTGGTGGGGAAATGGAAGGTCAGGTTGCCGGGGCTCATTTCCAGTTCCTTGCTGATGGCAGAAATCGTGGTGGCGGTGTAGCCCTTTTCCAGAAACTGTCTGGATGCTACCCGCACAATCTCCATTCTTGTCAAAGCGCGTTTATTGATGCGAGCCATATCCTCGTCCTCCTATCTTTCATACAGGCGCACTTGCGGCCTATCTCTCGTTCACACCCATATTCTAGTACATATACTAAAATATGTCAACATACTATAATGACAGTAATTGTTATCCTTCTATGGACACTTTTCACAAGGTCGGGGATTAGGGTTCGCCCTACAGAGTGCGGTGGAGAAGCACAACAAAAAACCGCCCATCCAACGGATGAGCGGTTTTGGAATATTACATCTTTTCGGGTGCGTCTACGCCGATGATGCTCAGGCAGATTGCGATGATCTGTCTTGCGGTGTCAGCCAGCTTCAGACGAGCCTTCAGCACGCCTTCTTCCTCGCCCTTGATGCGGCAGGAGTTGTAGAAGCGGTGGAAACGAGCTGCCAGCTCGATGACATAGCGGTTCATGCGGCTGGGGTCGTAGTCACGTGCTGCCAGACGAATTTCTTCGGGCAGGGTGGAAATCTGCTTGATCAGGTCGATTTCCTGTTCAGTGCTCAGCAGGCTTGCATCGATGTCTGCCATCTTGGGCACGGTGTGACCTTCTGCAGCCAGAGCGGCAACCAGAGAGCAAATACGTGCGTGTGCGTACTGTACGTAGTAAACGGGGTTTTCGCTGTCCTGACGTACTGCCAGATCCAGGTCGAATTCCAGATGGGTGTCGGGCTTTGCGTTGTAGAAGAAACGGCAGGGGTCAACGCCGATTTCGTCCATCAGGTCAGCCAGAGTCAGTGCCTTACCGGTACGCTTGGAGACCTTAACCACTTCGTCGCCACGAACCAGACGAACCATCTGCATAATCAGGAAGTCCAGATTGCGGCCTTCCAGACCCAGACATTCAGCCTTCATGGAGATGCCGAAGCGGATTGCGTGACCGTGGTGGTCAGCGCCCCATACGTTGATAACACGGTCGAAGCCGCGTTCAACGAACTTGTTGCGGTGGTATGCAATGTCAACAGCGTAGTAGGTGTAGAAGCCGTTGGAACGACGCATAACTTCGTCCTTGTCAGCGCCCAGCTCGGTGTTCTTCAGCCAGATTGCGCCGTCCTTTTCGTAGGTCAGACCTGCATCGGTCAGCAGCTGGATGGTTTCAGCAACGTAGCCGCTCTTGTGCAGGGAGGATTCCAGGAACCAGTTGTCGAAGTTGACACGGTAGCGAGCCAGGTCGCGCTTCATGCGTTCGATGTTGCGGGGCAGACCAAATTCAACAAATGCCTGCTGACGTTCTGCGGAGTCAACATTTACCCACTTGTCGCCGTCCTGTTCCACAATCAGCTTTGCCATTTCCTTGATGTCGTCGCCGTGGTAGCCGTTGTCGGGGAATTCCACTGCATCTTCACCCAGCACAGCCTGCAGGTAACGTGCTTCGATGGACTTGCCAAACAGGTCAACCTGGTTGCCTGCGTCGTTGACGTAGAATTCACGGTATACATCGTAGCCCGCTCTGTCCAGAACGGATGCCAGAGTGTCGCCCAGTACGCCGCCGCGTGCGTTGCCGATGGTCATGGGACCGGTGGGGTTTGCGGAAACGAATTCCACCATAACCTTTTCGCCATTGCCAACGTTTACACGGCCGTAGTCCATGCCTTCTGCTTCAGCAGATTCCAGTACGTCTGCATACCACTTTCTGCCCAGTCGGAAGTTGATGAAGCCGGGGCCTGCGATTTCAACGGAGTCGAACCAGCTGCCTTCAGTCTTCACTTCAGCAACCAGAGCTTCCGCAATCTTGCGGGGGTTGGACTTCAGTGCCTTTGCATTTACCATTGCGTGGTTGGCT
>JAZREI010000075.1:0-20254 GCA_045660685.1 Oscillospiraceae bacterium | reverse complement strand
GCCGGTGTTGTAGCAGTCGGTGACGGTGCCCTTGGCGTCGTTCCGACCAATCACACCACCGACGAATAGACCGTAGCCGCTGACGGTGCCGGCGTTGTAGCAGTCGGTGACGGTGCCCTCGAAGTTACAGCCAACCACACCACCGACATAATGTTCGCCGCTGACGATGCCGGTGTTGTAGCAGTCGGTGACGGTGCAGTAGTTAAGCCGACCCACCACGCCGCCAACGTCGTCTCCGCCGCTGACGGTGCCGGTGTTGTAGCAGTTGGTGACGGTGCCGTAGTCAAGCTGACCCACCACGCCGCCAAGGGCATAGGAGCCGCTGAAGTAGGAATCCAGCACACCAACATTCTTTACGGTGCCATCGCTTATGTATCCGAACAGACCAACAAAGTTCGTTTCACTGTTACTCAAATACAGACCGCTGATGGTATGGTTGTCGCCGTCGAAGATGCCGATGTAGATGTTGGTAACACCGCCAATGGGCGTCCAAGGACGGAAGCTGCCATCATGCAGAGTCCCGTCAGTGTTCAGAACATTTTCGTTAACCACGATATTTGCGATCAGCTTGCCGTTGATAGAAATCTGACCTGCATTGACCTGCTTTGCAAACCAGTAGAGCTGCCCTGCGTTGGAGATTTCATAGGTATCGTTTACAAGCGCTGCAGGCTCATAGTCACCACACTCGGTGCAGAAGCCGTTTTCATAGTCGTGTTCACATACCTTACTGCAGACGGTGCACACGCCGTCTTCATAGGCGTGTTTACATACCTTACCACACTCGGTGCACACGCCGTCTTCATAGGCGTGTGCACATACCTTACTGCAGACGGTGCAGATACTGTCTACATAGTCGTGCTCACATACCTTACTGCAGACGGTGCAGAAGCCGTTTTCATAGTCGTGTTCACATACCTTACTGCAGACGGTGCACACGCCGTCTTCATAGGCGTGTTCACATGCCTTACTGCAGACGGTGCAGACACTGTTGCTCCAAGTGTGGGCAGGGGTCTCGGTGTTGGTATAACCCAAAATTTCTTCATCACCGCAGTGTGTATCGCCATAGTATACGTTCGCGCCGCCCAGTACGGGATAATCCTCGGTACCGATGGTCTGACCGAATGCATCGCCCAGCAGGTAAGCGACCTCGCCGCTGTTAAACTGCTCGGTGGTCTTGCCTTCTACATTGGTGGCAGTGGCAGTGGGGTAGTTGTTGAAGATGGCATTGCCATTGTAAAGCGTGCTATTGTAGTAGCAGTTGGTGACAGTGCCGGTATTATTATACGCCACGCCACTGTAAGACATATTAGAGCCGACCCCGACGCTGGAATAGCAGTTGGTGATGGTGCCGCTGTTCCGGCCCACCACGCCGCCGTTAGAACCGCCGTTGAAACGGCCCATGAAGTAGCAATTGATAATGGTGCCTGCATTATCAGCTGCCACACCGCCTGACGATGATCCAAAGATGAAGGAGTCAATCACACCTACATTTTGCACTGTGCCGCCGTCGGAAATATATCCGAATAAGCCTCTACCAGAACCGGTAATCTTGTAATACAGACCGCTGACGGTGTGGTTCTGGCCGTCAAAGGTGCCTTCGTAGGGTCTTGAGCTCGAACCAATGGGACTCCATGCTCGACCAGAGCCATTGTTCAGGGTGCCGTCGGCATTCAGCACATTTTCGTTGATCACAATATTGTTGGTCAGCTTGCCGTTGATGGTAGCCTGACCGTCATAGACCTGCTTTCTAAACCAGTAGAGCTGGCCTGCGTTGCCGATTTCATAGTAACCGTCTACAAGCTCTGCAGGTTCATAGTCATCGCAAGCGGTGCAGAAGCCGTTGGTGTAGGTATGTCCGCCGACAGCACCGCAGATGGTGCAGCTGCAGTTTTCGAAGTTATGCGCACATGCAGTGCCGCAGACGGTGCACTTGCCGTCGCTCCAATTGTGGGCAGGGGTCTCGATGTTGGTATAGCCCAAAACTACTACATTATCGCCGCAGTGGGTGTCGCCATAGTATACCTTCGCGCCGCCCAGTACGGGGTAATCCTCGGTGTCGATGGTCTGACCAAAGGCTTCGCCCAGCAGATAAGCCACCTCGCCGCTGTTAAACTGCTCGGTGGTCTTGCCTTCTACATTGGTGGCGACAGCGGTTGCTTCGCTTTTGCCGATGGCATTGCCGCTGTAAACCGCGGTGTCGTAGTAGCAGTTGGTGACGGTAGCATTTGTGTAGTTATACCCCACCACGCTGCCTACAGAAGCGCCGCCGCCGCTGACACTGCCGGTGTTATAGCAGTTGGTGATGGTACTCTCCCAGTTGTTACCCACCACACCACCTGTAGAAGTGTTGCCGCTAACACTGCCTGTATTGTAGCAGTTTGTGACCTTACCACCCCTGTTGAAGCCTGCCACGCCGCCTACAGAGTCTTTTCCGCTGACACTGCCGGTGTTATAGCAGTTGGTGATGGTGCCGCCATTATTGCTGCCGACCACGCCGCCGGCATAGTTGTCGCTGACGGGGACGCTGACTGTGGCCGTGTTATAGCAGTCAGTAACGGTGCCGTAGTCAAGCCGACCAACAACGCCGCCGACAGTGTCGTGGCCATGGAGGTAGGAATCCTTGACACCCAAGTTTTTAACAGTAGCTTCCGTAAGATAGCCGAACAAGCCTACATACTTTTGTTTCGTATTATTGAAATACAGTCCGCTGATGGTATAGCCGTTGCCGTCAAAGGTGCCTCGGTATTTTTTGCTATCATTGCCGATAGGCGTCCAAGTACGGAAATTTTTCCCATCACCGTTGAGGGTGCCGTCGGCCTTCAGTACATTCTCGTTGACCAGGATATTGTCGGTCAGCTTGCCGTTGATGGTAGTTTGACCGCTATTGACCTGCTTTGCAAACCAGTAGAGCTGACCTGCGTTGCCGATTTCATAGTAACCGTCGTCTACAAGCTCTGCAGGTTCATAGTCACCGCAAACGGTGCAGAAGCCGTTGGTGTAGCTGTGTTTACATTCATAGCCGCAGACGGTGCAGATGCCGTTGGTGTAGCTATGGGAGCATTTAGTATCACAGACGGTGCACTTGCCATTTTCCCAATTATGGCCGATGTTCTTATTTGTGTTACTGTATATAACTTCATTCTTGCAGTTGGTGACAGAATACACCTTTGCGCCGCCGAGAACGGGGTAATTGTTGGTGGCGATGGTCTGACCCCATGCGCTGCCAAGCTTGTAGGCAACTTCACCGGAAGCCAGCTGCGCCGCAGTTACAGAGGTGGCATAGCTGTCGTGAGCGCCGTTGGTGGTAACATAGGGGGTATTATTCAGCACATAGCAGCCTGTGACGCTTGCGAACCCGTTCAGGGTACCGACAGAAGAGATATGTGCTTCGGTACCAAGGTTGGTGTTATTGACGATGGTACCTGCCCAAATACAGTTTTCAATCTTGGTCTGTGCATTCTCCAAGCTGTTGGATACGATACCGCCGATGTAAATGGTATCGAAGCCATTGAAGCTCAGACTCTGATAAGAGGTCTTGATGGTGCCGTAAGCGCCGCAGTTGCGAATAGTTCCGCAGTAGTTGCTGTTTGCCTTACCCACAAGACCGCCAACGCCGTCCTGTGCGCGGTAGGGGCCCAAATCAAGAGTGCCGTACCAAGCGCAGTTTTCAACGTTCGTATTATGATTTACGTAGCCAACCAGACCTGCCACACGGTTGGAGCCGTGAGAGCCTTCGCCGAGAGTTACGTTCACATAAGAGGTGATACCGGAAATTGTGGCGCCCTTGTCGTTGGCAGTGCCGCAGGCAGAGCCGATGACACCGCCTACGTAGTCATGCTTGCCGATGAGTTTCACTTCGCCGGAGATGGTAAAGTTCTTTACGGTGCCGTCACGGACTTCGCCGAAGAGCCCCAAGGCGTTGCGCTGTGCATCCACATACAATCCGCTGATGGTCTTGCCGCTGCCATCGAACACGCCGCGGAAGCTTTGGGCATCGTTGCCGCCTTCAACACCGATGGGCGTCCATGCTCTGTTTTCCAGATCAATGTCCGCAGTCAGCTTGGCGCTTGCGGTTCTGTCCTCGGTGTTGATGTGATTTGCAAACCAGAACATCTGACCGCCGTTGCCGATCTGATAATAGCCGTCAACCAATTTCGCAGGCTCATAACCGCCGCAGCGGGTGCAGAAGCCGTTGTCGTAGCTATGGTCGTAGACTGTGACGATTATCTCCGGGAATTGATAAACATCCATAGTTTCCCCGACGCGCACTTCCATGAAAACGCGTTTCTGGCCTGCGCTCACACCGCGGAACTGCCACGGATACTCATCCGCCACCAGCTCGGCTGCACCTTCTCCAAGATAACCGTTCGGCCAAACATAGTCATTCGGACTTTTATAATACACATTATAGTTCGGGCCCCAGTCAAATGTGACCGGCAAAGTGCCAACCTGACCCACACACAGCTCCATACTCTGGGACTCACAGTTCATTGTGAAGTCTGGCCCAAAATACGGTACAAAAAGTGATTTTATTAGATTGGGGTCATAAGAAGGAACTTTTTTAATAGTCCCGGCATACACCGTTGCTTCTTCCTCGCCGGATGCTGCGCAGGCTGCGTGGTCAAAGTAGCACACATCGCACCACTGGTTCACACTGCCCTCGGCGCACTGCTCCACGCAGAAACACACGGGTGCTTCGGGAGCTGTGTACAAAGCGCAGAAGGGCGCATGATATGCGGGGTCGTCACTTTCGCAGGTGCAGACAGCCGCCTCCGCTTCATCTTCTGCCGCAGGAAGTGTCTCCTCCCCTTCAACCTCGGCAGAAGGAAGCGCAACAGCTTCTTCCACCGCAGCCGCAGGAGATTCCCCGTCGTGAACGTGTTCGTCCGCTGCCAGTACGCTCATGGGCATCAAGCTGAGCACCATGATGACTGCCAGAAGCAGACTAAAGACTCGTTTCTTCATGTTTTCTTCCTCCTTTGTAGGATAATTTGCAAAATCGTGCCCGCGGCATTTGCATACTGAGTGGACTTACTGCGCATTCCACAACGGGCAGGATCTGAATATAAATTTCCATTGCATACTATTAAAATTGTAACACATTTGTAAATATGCATCAAGCTGATATACAAAGTGCAGGGAGAGAAATCGGAAAAAGCCAATTGTGGGATGTGACGAAATGGGTGGGCGATGGGGGTGCCCATATGAACCGAAAAGCGGTGGCAGCTATCAGACAGATAACGGTCCCCATGTCCCTTGTGCCCTCGTCCTCATATCTTTCATACAGGCGCACTTGTGGCTTGTTTCTCATTCATACCCATATTTTAGTATATGTACTAAAATATGTCAACATACTAAAATACCAGTAATTGTTGTCCTTCTATGGACACTTTTCACAAGGTCGGGCTATGACAAAGAGGACGGCTTCTCTGTCCGACGGTGGCAATGCTGCGCACTGAAATTTTTCTCCCTACGGAAAGCATCACCGTGTGGCGGGGGGAGTTGCGGGCAATGCGCGTTCGGGCGAGATGTTGGGCAATTGACGCAAATACGATACCGGGCTTTTACGGAACGATCAGCAGACTGTGCGTGCGAACTGAAAGACTTGACGGATGGGGTATAATAGTATCAAATCAATCCAAAGGAGCAATGACCATGCAATATGCGATTTCCTTTCTGGAAGGGATCATTACATTTATATCCCCCTGTTTGCTGCCTATGCTGCCTATTTATATTTCCTACTTCGCAGGGGGCGGTGAGCGCAGCACCAAGAAAACCGTGACCACCGCTTTGGGCTTCGTGCTGGGCTTTACGGTGCTGTTTGTGGCGATGGGCGCTCTGGCAGGGACTGTGGGCAGCTTCCTCACACGGTATCAGACCGCAGTGAATATCCTCAGCGGCGCTGTGGTGATTCTGTTCGGGCTGAACTTTCTGGGCGTGCTGAAGGTGGAGCTGTTCAAGGGTATGCGCAGCGGCGTGGACACCAAGGACATGAGCTTTTTCTCCGCTGTGCTGTTCGGCATCATCTTCTCCGTGGGCTGGACACCCTGCGTAGGTGCGTTTCTGGGCTCGGCGCTGATGCTTGCTTCTCAGCAGGGCAGTACCATGGTGGGCATGGGGATGCTGCTGTGCTACTCTCTGGGGCTGGGTGTGCCCTTCCTCATGAGTGCGGTGCTTATCGACCAAATGAAGACCGCGTTTGACTTTATCAAGCGCAATTACGATACGGTGAACCGCATTTGCGGGGGCTTCCTGATTGTTATCGGTATCGCCATGATGACGGGGCTTATGGGCCGTTTGCTTGGGATTTTGAGCTGAGGTGACAGATATGAACAACAAAAAAGGATTCTTTACACTGCTGCTGGTGTTTGCGGTGATTTTGGGTGCTGCGGCGCTGCTGTACGGTCAATACGGGGATATGCCTATGGCTGATAATTTAGCTGTGCAGACCACGCCGCCTCCCGCACAAGAAAATGAGGAGGCTGCGCTGCATGCGGCACCGGATTTTACCGTATACGATGGTGAGGGCAATGCAGTGCATCTCGCGGACTTTAAGGGGAAACCCGTGGTGCTGAACTTCTGGGCAAGCTGGTGCGGTCCCTGCAAGATGGAAATGCCCGACTTTGAGGCTAAGTGCAAGGAGCTGGAGGGTGATGTGGTGTTCATGATGGTCAACGCCACCGACGGCGGCCGTGAGACTGTGGACACCGCAAAGGCGTTTCTTGAGGAAAGCGGCTACACCTTCCCTGTGTACTTTGATACGGAGTACAGTGCCATTTATGCCTATGGGGTCAATGCTTTCCCTACCACCTTTTTCATTGATGCAGAGGGGAATCTGGTGGCTTACGGGCAGGGAGCTATGAGCGGCGAGACCCTGCAGACGGGCATCGATATGATTATGGAATAAAATAATTTCAAAAACGGCGGAACATACTGAGAGTTCCGCCGTCTTTTTATACAACGGCCAAAAAATAACCCTTGCAATTGTGCATTTGGTCGTATATAATTCGAAATGCTGTGTCATAACAGAAAGAGAATGTCCCGTTTGTGGAAGATTGGCACCGCATGGAAAAACGATTGAAAAGGAGACTATTACCATGAAAAAGATGATTACTCTGGCTCTGGCAGCACTGATGCTGCTGGCTCTGGTCGCTTGCGGCGGCAACACCGACAACGGCGCTGCACAGGGCGGCTTTGAAGCAGAATCCGCAACCGCACTGCTGGAAACCGTATGGAACAGCTACGCAGACGACGAAAAGTTCGCAGTAATGGGCGGCGACTACGACAACAACGTTGCTGACGCTCCCGCAGCTTTCAACTTTGAAAACGCAGAATACATGGACGGTATGCTGGCAATCCCCGCTGACGCAACCGCTATGGTTGACGATGCAGCTTCTCTGATGCACATGATGAACGCAAACACCTTCACCGCAGGTGCATTCCACCTGGCTGATGTTGCTAACGAAGAAGCTTTCGCAGCAGCAGTTAAGGAAAATGTTATGAACCGTCAGTGGATGTGCGGCTTCCCCGAAAAGCTGGTTATCATCTCTGATGGCAACGGCTTTGTTGTAACCGCATTTGGTCACGGCGATGCAATCAACCCCTTCACCGCTAAGCTGACCGAAATGGGCGGCACCGTAATCGTTGAAGAAAACATCGGCTAATCAAACCCAATAGAACTTGAAAAGGAAGGACGAAAGTCCTTCCTTTTTTTGTTCACGAATTATTTAAAATTCATTCCTAATTTCTACATGATTATGTCGTAATATGGATACATAACAAGAAAAGAGAAAGGAATGAAAGTTATGGCAAACACTCCCATCGACAAGAAAATGAAGGAAAAGGTGCTGAACCCTCTGAAGGTCATCGGCATCGTCGTGCCTGCGGTGCTGCTGGGGATGATTCTGCTGTTCTCCTGCATCCGCATTATCCCCGAAGGTCATATCGGCGTAAAGTACCAGCTGGGTGCGATTGTCCGCAGTGACCTGGCGGCAGGTGCTCACATCAAGGCGCCCTTCTTCCAGTCCATCAAGAGCGTGGATATCCGTGAACAGGTTTACGAGGCAACCACCTCTGCCTACACCCGCGATACCCAGACCGTGGAAAGCATTCAGGTAAAGCTGAACTATATGTACGACAGCTCTCAGCTGTCCAACATCATCCGTACCATCGGTATTGATAATGTGGAAAGCAAGCTGATCGTTCCTCAGGTGAACTCTGTGCTGAAAAACGCCATCGGTGGCTTCCGTGCGGAAGAACTGGTTCAGGGTCGCTCCGCACTGCAGGAACAGGTGGAAAACGAACTGCGGAACTCTCTGGCAAAGAACGGCATCACCGTCACCGCCTTCAACATTGAAGGGATCGACTTTGAAGATGCTTTCGAGCAGGCTGTTCGCCTGAAGGTCGAAGCGGAACAGCAGGCACTGCGTGCCCAGAATGAAACCGTGCTGAAGGAAGAAGAAGCGAAGCAGCGCGTCATCGCTGCGGAAGCTGAAGCGGAAAGCCAGAGAATCGCTGCGGAAGCCGAGGCATACGCCATCGAGCTGATTCAGAAGCAGCTGTCCTCCAGCCCTCAGTACATCCAGCTGCAGATGGTAGAAAAGTGGAACGGCGAATGGCCTCAGGTTATGGGCGATACCGTCAATCCCTTTGTGAGCTTGAACACAGCGGGCTAATCACATACAGTATAGAACCGCTCCCCACGGGGAGCGGTTTTTTCTTGTCATGATGGCGGTCAATGTGTATAATATTGCCTATCCAAGGAAAGTAGGTTCGGTTTATGCTGGGTACCATCGTAAATGTAAGCTGTATTGCCGCCGGCAGTGTCATCGGCAGCGTGTTCAAAAAGGGCATCAAGGAGCAGCATCAGGAGGCTCTGTTCAATGCCATGGGCCTTGCGGCTCTGGGCTTGGGCATCAACGCCGTGGTGCAGAATATGCCTAACAGCAATTACCCTGTGCTGTTTATCGTGAGCCTTGCTCTGGGCAGTCTCATTGGCAGCATGATCGACCTGAACAAGCGGTTCAACGGACTGGCGGATAAGCTTTCCGTAGGGGAGCTGAGCAAGGGCATCTCCACGGGTATTCTGCTGTTCTGCATTGGCACCCTGTCTATTCTGGGACCCATTCAAAGCGCATTGTACGGGGATAATACTTACCTGTTCACCAATGCTACGCTGGACCTTGTGACCAGTATGGTGCTGGCGTCTACCTATGGCATCGGTATCATCCTTACCGCTGTGGTGCTGTTCTGCTGGCAGGGTGGCATTTACCTGCTGGCTTGTCTGCTGGGGAACTTCATGACCCCCGATATGATGACGGAGCTTTCCGTGGTGGGTGGATTCCTCATTGCAAGCAGCGGCCTGTCTATTCTGGGTGTAAAGGATTTCAAGACCATGAATATGCTGCCCGCACTGGTGATTCCCGTGCTGTTCTGCGCAGTGATGAATATGATTTGAATGTGAAAAACCGCACTTCTTCGGAAGTGCGGTTTGTTTTTTAGATGGAAATGAGTCCAAAGAACTTTGCGATTTCGCCAATCAGAATGATTGCCAGCAGGAGGGGCGCAACGTAACGAATTATGATGTTATACAGCTTTTCTCGTCTGAAGGGGCGACCTGTTTTCGTGATTTCGTCAGCCACGAACTTGGGGCCTACCACATAACCCACCAGTACGCAGGTCAGCAGAGCTGCAATGGGCATAAGGAGGGAGTTGGCGAGGAAGTCGAAGAAGTCCAGGAACGACATGCCCAGCAGAGTAACACCGCCCAGGGGACCATAGCCGAGGCAGCTGAGTGTGCCCATGACCATGGTGAACAGGCTTACGCCCAGGATGGTGCCGGTGCGGGTGGTATGGAAACGGTCTTGGATAATAGAAACGAAGGTTTCCAACAGGGAAATGGAGCTGGTCAGAGCCGCAAGGAATACCAGAACGAAGAATGCAGTGCCCACAAGGTTGCCTTTGTCCATGGTTTCGAATACCTTAGGCAGAACGCCGAACATGAGACCGGGACCTGCGGTGATGCCGTCTGTGGTGCCGCCGTTGAAGGCAACAACGCTGGGAACGACCATCAGACCTGCCAGCATCGCTACGCCTGTATCGAAAATCTGGATTTGGGTGATGGAGTCTTCCAAGTTGTCTTCATCTCGCATGTAGGAGCCATAGGTAATCATAATACCCATTGCCAGAGACATGGAGTAGAACATCTGGGTCATAGCACCCAGAATGGTGGAAAAGCTCAGTTTGGAGAAGTCGGGCAGCAGATAGAACTTCAGCCCTTCAATAGCGCCCGGCAGGCTCAGGGAGTAGATGGAGATGAGCGCCGCCAGAATCACCAGCAGAGGCATCATAAACTTGCTCATGCTCTCAATGCCCTTGTTGACACCCAGCAGCAGTACGGCGCTGTTCAGCAGCACATAGCCCAGAAACCAAGGCAGGGGATGGTTCAGAATGCCCTTTGCAGCAATGGAGATGAAGCTGCTGAAGTAGGCATCTCCCGCAAGTGCCGCACCGTGACCCATGAGAAATTCCACCAAGTACTTCATGACCCAACCACCGATGACGCAGTAGTAGGGGACGATGAGGATGGGAATCATTGCGGTGAGGGGACCCAGAAAACGGAACTTGTTGTTCAGCTTCCCAAATGCCTCTACGCAGCTGAGACGGGTGCTGCGGCCGATGGCGATTTCCGTAGCCATCAAGGTGAAGCCGAAGGACACCACCAGAATGAGATATACAAACAGGAAAATACCGCCGCCGTACTTGGCAGCCAGATAGGGGAAACGCCAGATGTTGCCCAGACCTACGGCGGAGCCTGCGGCTGCCAAAACGAAACCGATGCGGCTGGAGAACTTGGAACGATTTTCAGTCATAAAAAACACCCCATGTGAAGATTATGAGAAAAATAAAGTGTAAATATTATCCCACGATTCGCCATAAAGTGCAACACAATCGGCAAAGATTTCTCGGACATTCTTTAAACCCGAAAAAGCTTGTGGTATAATGAGGCAATCATGTAATGAGGTGTGCCATGTACGCAAGAGTTTATTTGGAAATTACCGATATTTGCAATCGAAACTGCTCCTTCTGCCCGGGCACTGTGCGTCCCCTGCGGCGTATGACCATGGAGGAGTTTCAAATCGCTGCCAATAAGATTCGCACCGTCACGGAGTATCTGTACTTCCACGTGATGGGCGAGCCCCTGACTCACCCCTTGCTGCCCGATTTCATTCGCTATGCCCGCAGCATCGGCTTCAAGCCTGCGGTGACCACAAACGGTACCCTGCTGCATCTGCGTGGACAGGAGCTCATTGATGCAGGGGTGTATAAAGTGAATATCTCCGTCCACAGCTTTGAGGACGGCGCCCAAGAGGACTATATCAAGTATCTGACCGACTGTGCGGAGTTTGCCGCAAAGGCAAGCGAGGCAGGTGTGCTGACGGTGCTGCGCCTGTGGAATCGTGGCTGCGACGAGGGCCGCAACATCGACACCGAGGCATTCTTCCGCGAGCATCTGGCGGGCGAGTGGAAGGAGGGCAACCGTGGCTACCGCATCCGCAACAAGCTTCATGTGGAGTTCGGTGACCGCTTTACTTGGCCCGATACCGCCTGCGAGGATATGGGGGACAGTGTATTCTGCTACGGGCTGAAGGACCACTTCGGCGTGTTGTGTGACGGTACGGTGATTCCCTGCTGTCTGGACCGTGAGGGCGTCATTGATTTGGGGAATATCTTCACCGATGATTTGGACGGTGTGCTCCATGGTGAACGTGCTGTGGCACTGCGTGAGGGGTTTAAAAACCGCAAGGCAACGGAGGAGCTGTGCCGCAAGTGCGGTTATGCCAGAAGATTTGGATAAACAAAAATCCGTATGACATTTGTCATACGGATTTTTTATGGTCGTAGATATAGCCCTTGTGGCCTTTGCCCTTGAAGAAGCCCAAGTTGATGCCTGTGGGCTGCTTGTGGGCAGGGTATTCCGACACCATGAAACGGATGCGGAAGCGGTAATCCTCCGTCTCCAGAATGGTGAAGGGATGCTCCTCCGCTGCCAGTACTTCCATGCCTGCTCTGCGGAACAGGGGGTATTCCCCTGTGAAGCCTTCCGCGTGGAGGGCATCGGAAACCTTGCTGCGTTCCATCTGCAGCTTTGCGTTCTTTTCCCAGCCGTAGTCACGGTGGGGGTAGTGGGCAGAGGTTTGGTTCAGCAGATTCAGTATGTACGTATATACCTTTGCACTCTTGGCCTTGCCCAGACGGTTGGCAATGTGAATGGCCATAAGGGGGTTGGGAAAGCGGTCATACAGTCGTACCTTGCGAGCCAGTGCTTTGTCCCCTGCTTCCTCTGCCAGCTGTGCGAAGGTCTGTGCGCCCTCACGGGTTTCGGGGTAGAGAGACAAAATGGACTCGGACACGGGGGAGTATACGCGGAAAGGCGCAAACTCCATGAGCTTGGACAGCCGCAGCTCCGTATCGGTGCAGGCAGGGGTGGGGGAGAATTTCAGCTTGTCGTAAATGGTGCCTGCCATGTACACCAAACGTCTCCACTGCTCACGGCCCGCGCACCAGAAGTGACCGATATCGTGGTAGCGGTAGAGGCTGTGGTACTGTCGGACGCCTGTGAACCATGCGGTATACACATTCTTGTCCTGCCGTACGGAGATGCCCATGGTGTGGTCAGCAAACTCTACCTGTGTGGGTCCCTGATAGTTCTCCAGAACAGTACCCACCACGCGGCAGTTTTCCAGTACCATGTAGCACTCCATGGAGTCGTTCATAATATAGGGGACGTAGCCTGCCTGTGTGCCATCGGGCTCGGTCCGCAAAATCAGCTCAAAGGGGACGTTTTCTGTGATGACCCCTGCAGCGGTTTTAAATTCGTCGTAAGTTAAGTATTTCATGGGCTCAGTTTAGCACAGGAAAGACACTTGTGCAAGCGGTGAAGAACGGGTATAATGGAGAAAAATGTTTTCAGAACAGTGAGGTATAAACTATGAACGAAGTAATCCGACAGCTCCATGCCAGAAAGTCCGTCCGCGTGTTTACGGACAGAGAAATCACTCCCGAAGAAAAGCGTGCGGTGCTGGAAGCTGCAGTGCAGGCACCTTCTGCAGGCAATCAGCAGCTGTACACCATTCTGGACATTACCGACCAGGCCATTAAGGACAAGCTGGTGGATACCTGTGACCATCAGCCTATGATTGCCGAAGCAAAGATGGTGCTGATTTTCTGCGCTGACTGCAAAAAGTGGTACGATGCGTATCTGGCAACCGACTGCAATCCCCGTAAGCCCGGTGTGGGTGACCTGCTGCTGGCAGTATGCGATACGGTAATTGCGGCGCAGAATGCGGTAACCGCAGCGGAAAGTCTGGGTATCGGCTCCTGCTACATTGGGGATATTATGGAAAACTGCGCAGTGCAGCGTGAGCTGCTGGGTCTGCCCGAATACGTCATGCCCGTGGGCATGGTCATCTTCGGTTATCCCACCGAGCAGCAGATGCGCCGTCCCAAGCCCGAGCGTGTGGATATGGAATACATCGTCCATGAAAACAGCTACCAGCCTCTGAACGATGCGCAGCTGGAGGCTATGTGGACTCCCAGAGCGGGTCTGCGTCCTTACGATGAGTATATGCGTGCCTTCTGCAACCGTAAGTACAACAGCGAGTTCTCCAATGAAATGACTCGCAGCGTAGCAGAGTATCTGAAGCAGTTTGAATAAGGGAGATACTGCCTATGATCGATCAAATTCTGGAATACAACAGGGAATTTGTGCGGAATGAAAAGTATAAGGAGTTCCAAACAACCAAGTATCCCGACCGCAAAATTGCAATCCTGACTTGCATGGACACCCGACTGGTGGAATTGCTTCCTGCTGCTCTGGGCATCAAAAACGGCGACGTGAAGATGATCAAAAACGCGGGGGGCATGATTACGGGACCCTTTGACAGTGCTGTGCGCAGTCTGCTGGTTGGTATCATTGAGCTGGGCGTGGAAGAAGTTATGGTCATCGGTCATACGGACTGCGGTGTGTCTCATATCAATGCGGAGATGATGATTGAGCATTTGCTGAAACGTGGGATTTCTCAGGACCACATTGATATGATGCGTTACTGCGGCATCGATTTTGAAAAGTGGCTGCGTGGCTTTGACTGCGTGGAGCAGTCTGTTGCTGAGTCCGTTGACTTGCTGCGACACCATCCTCTGATGCCTGCGGATGTGGTCATCAAAGGATATATTATGGATGTGGAGACAGGGGAACTGTTTCCGCAGGATTAAAAATCGGAAAGCTCCTGCTGCGAAATGCGGCAGGAGCTTTGCTGTATATTCCCTGTGGGTGGGGAAGGATTGTTTTGTGCGCAGCTATGGTGGCGTAATGTTGGTTTATGTCTGCAGATACGATACCGTGCGGGAATGAAACGATACGCAAGCTGTATGTACGAGCTGAAAATAAAAAAACAGCACCCACTTGCGTGGGTGCTGTCGAAATTTGCTTATGTCTGATTAGTTAACAGGACAGATTAGGTGGTCCAACCGTCAACGGACAGGCAGGTAGCGGTGCAGTAGGATGCCAGGTCGGAGCCCAGGAACAGGATTGCGTTTGCAACTTCTTCGGGCTTAGCCATACGACGCAGAGCGATGCCAGCGGAAACTGCCTTAACAGCTTCGGGGGACAGGCCAGCTACCATGTCGGTGTCGATAACGCCGGGAGCTACGCAGTTAACGCGAACGTTGAAGAATGCCAGTTCGCGGCCCAGAGAACGGGTCAGACCGATAACGCCAGCCTTGGAAGCGCCGTAGCCACAGCCCATGCCGGAGCCGTACAGACCGGTCATAGAAGCGGTGTTAACGATGGAGCCGCCGCGCTGCTTGGACATGATCAGGCCAGCCTGACGGTCAACGTAGTAAGTAGCGGTCAGGTTGATGTCTACCTGGTTCTGGAAGTCGCCTTCGGGGATTCTCTTAATGGTGGTGTTGTGGGTGATACCTGCGTTGGAGCAGCAAACGTCCAGACGGCCAACCTTAGCAACGAAGTCGTTCATGTCGCGTGCGATTTCAGCTTCAACACGCAGGGAGGGCCAGTAGCCGAAAATTTCTTCTGCCTTTGCAGGGAAAGCTTCCTTCAGCTTTGCCAGTGCGGGAGCAACGGTTTCTTCCTTGGAGCCGCAGATAGCAACTGCCTTAGCGCCTTCTTCCAGTGCGCGAGTTGCCAGTGCGAAACCTACACCGCGAGTGCCGCCGGTGATAAATACTGTCTTGCCATCCATAATACCCATAATAAATTTCTCCTTTCAGCTTTTAGGATATTCTGGTAAAATCTTAGCATAGGATTGCGATTTTTTCAACAATGAATCATCTTCAGATAAGCCGAATCGCCTATTTTCTGTCAATCTTTAAAAAAGACGGTTACAAAATAGTTCAAAATGAACAATACATTTTTGGGAAATGTTGCTTGACAAGGGGTTTGACAAACATATTTACTAAAAAACGTGCGCTCGGAGATGGACAAATGTTTGTCAATCTTTCTGCCTGAGTTTGGCTAAATACATAAAATGCCTGCCGATTATGGATTCGGCAGGCATTTATAACGCTTAAGTGTCCTCCGTGGGCGCACAATGATGCAGAGGTACCGCATACTTTTCCAGCAGTCCGAACAGCTTCATCAGCAGGAAGAAGGCGGGCTGGTTTTCAGTAACGGGTGCTTTGTCGATGACCATTGCCAGCTCCTCCAGCAACTGCTCGGTTCTGACGGTTTCCTTTTCACTGAGCTGCGCCAGTACGGGAGGGGTGGGCAGACAGTCGGCGGAGGGATGGAAGTAGGGGCAGGCTGTAATGAGCAGGTACACACCGGCGTTCATGTGGCACTCACCGATTTCCAAACGGGAACCCTTTTGAGGTTCGATTTTGTGGAAGTGTGAGGGGCTGAAGCACAGCAGGCTTCCGCGGCTGACGGGAAAGCTGTGGGCATTGACGGTGACGGTGCCCTCGCCGCTGCGCACCAGCATAAATTCGATTTCGTCGTGGCGGCGATAGGGAATGGGTTGTCGAATGATTTTCTGCCCTGCATAGATTTCCGAGGGCAGGATGTCCTTGGAGAAGTATTCTCTTGCGTAGTAGGGACTGGAATATTTGCTCTTTTTCATAGGGTGACTCTCAAAGTGTAAACATGGCGCGGTATGCGCTGGGGGTGATGCCGTTGCGTTCCTTAAACAGGCGTGTGAAGGTGCGTTCAGAGTTGAAGCCCGATGCCAGACTGACATCCAGAATGGGCATATCCGTGACCACCAGCAGGGCTTCGGCATAGTGCAGGCGATAAACCGACAGGAGGTCCTTAAAGTTGGTGTCCATGGTATCGGCCAGCAGGGTGCGAATGATGTTTTCGGAAATGTACAGATCCTGTGCCATGGTCTTCAGGCTGATCTGTTCATGGAAGTTGTTGTGGATATAAAACAGAATGCGTTCCACGGTTTCGCTGATCATTTTGCGGGGGGCTCCCACTGTGTCGATGGCCTGTTCCCGATATTCCTGAGGGGTCATGCCCTTGAGTTCACGGAAGGTGCGGTAGAATGCCACCTCGCTGCGGAAACCGCAATATGTGGAGATGAAGTGGAAGCTGAGTTCGCTGAACAAAATGGCGCTTGCTGCCAGATTGATGCGGGCGCGGCTGACGGATTGGGAGAAGTTCAAGCCTGTGGTAATGCGCAGCTCACGGTTTAGGGTGGGAACGCTGACACCGAAGCTCTCTGCAACGGATTTGGGGTCCAAATCTTCCGCGCAGGAGTATGCAATGAACAGGCTCAGAATCCAGCCCAAGGGCCAATGGTGGCGCACATGGGTGTGGGTGGCGGAGTATTCCCGACACAGGTCGATGAACACATAGCTCAGCTGTCCGATGATAGAACATTTAATAAGGTTTGCACCGGGACTGTAGTCCTCGTTATAAGCGGCAAATTCCTCCAGCAGGGCTTCCACGCGCTGCTTCGGTCTGGGGGGCAGCGCATATAGGGGCATGGCGGTGGAAAATGCGGTGAGTCCTGTGGGGCGATTGGAGCGGTAGGTCATGTAAGTGCTGAGGGGATAGTCATATACCAGTACCTGCAGCTGCAGGGTACGACCCAGATTGGGCTCCAGAGAAAATACATGGTAGCTCTGCAGCCAGCAAAATACACCGGGGCGCAGGTCAAAAACCACGCCGTTGATGGTAATGTGCCCTGTGCCGTCTGTGACATAAATCAGCAGGGAATCGTCTTCCGCTAAGGGGGGTGTAGGCTCCCGCAGAGTTACGTTTTGTAGTTTCAGGTATTTGTCCCGACCTGTGAATACGCCGCTGACGGGCTTGGTACACAGGGGCTGGGCTTTCATCTGTGAGCGCATGGCATATCACCTCTTTTGCCTTAATGTTTCGAATATCATAACGAGTCTACGGTCAAAATGCAAGATATATCAGTATGGTTTGAAAACTGTACAGTGAAATTCGTTATTTTGTCCAATGTGGGGTTAGTGAAATTTTAGAACGCTGTCAAAAGTCTCGCGAACTTCATATCGCTTTTTTCTCGTTTTTTTCAGCCGGAACAGACTTTGCATTTATGGTGACAGCTCAGCACGGTATCGATTTTGCGGCAGTATATCCATGAGAAAACGAGAAAAGAGCGCTCATTCCGTTGCTCGACTTTATTTCGCTCTGCATCTTTTTTTATTTCAAATTCGCAAGCGAATTTCGATGTTGATTGAAAGGTGCAGCAGCGAGAGGGACGTTGTGTTTATTGTTTCAGTGAAGCACGGTATCGATTTTGCGGCAGTATGTGAAGCAATACGCCTGTTTAAGTGCGGTGAAATCATAAGAAAATATAGGGCGCCGCCCCCTATGAATAAAATCACGTGGGGAGGTAGCCATATAGAGTGGTGTTGAAAATATCTCCAATGACATGGTATAATGAAGAAAAAAGTGAATCATTCCCATAGAAGATTACGTCTATATAGATAAGGAAAGGAGCGGATATTATGAAAAAGCTGTTTTATGTTGCTGTGGTACTGGCACTTACCGCATTGCTGCTGACTGTCTGTGTGGGCTGTGGCGGTAAGCCTGTGATTTATCTCTACCCCACGGAAACTATGGAAGTTTCCGTCAAGGTGGACATCGACGGGGTGTTTACCTCTACCTATCCCACATACGGTGATGGCTGGACCGTCACTGCACAGCCCGACGGTACTTTGACCGATGCTTCTGGTCGAGAGTATTACTGCCTGTTTTGGGAAGCGCTGCTGCCTGCGGCTAAGATGACCTTTGACGAAGGCTGGTGCGTAGCAGGCAAGGACACTGCCGCGTTTTTAGAGGAGAAGCTGCGGGAAATCGGTCTGACAGACAAGGAAGCCAATGAGTTTATCATTTACTGGCTGCCTCGCATGGAACACAACGCCTACAATCTCATTTCCTTCCAAACCGATGCCTATGAGGGTGTGGCGAGACTGGAAATCGAACCTGCTCCCGATAGTGTGCTGCGTGTGTTTATGACTTGGAAGTCCGTGGCTATGCCCAGAGAAATGGAACCCCAGACCTTTGAACCCTTCGTCCGTGAGGGCTTCACAGTAGTTGAGTGGGGTGCAATGGAACGGTGATGGATGAAAATCCCGTAGGGGCGAACATTGTTCGCCCGCAATGCCGCAAGAGAGATACCGTGCAGCAACGAAACGATAAGCGAATTGCTGGTACGAGCTGAAAAACGGGCGATCATTGATCGCCCCTACAAATAAAGAAAACTCCCTGCTCAAGCGAGCAGGGAGTTTTGTTGTTTACTTATCCTTGTTTGCAGCTTCTGCTTCTGCGCGGAGTTCTGCACGCAGGCCTGTGTCGTACAGACCGAAGGGGTTCTTGATGTCCTTCTGCAGTTCTTCGCAGCGTGCTGCCAGTGCCGCACGGTTCAGCTTGCCGCTGTCCTTACGGGGCAGTGCGTCTACGTATTCAATGGTCTTGGGAACCTTGAAGGGCAGCATGAACTTCCAGCCGTAGCGGCGGAATTCGTCGTAGCTCATTTCGCGCTTGGCTTCGATGACTGCGTGGATGCGACGGCCCCATTCGGGGTCGGGGATGCCTACAACAACCATGTCTACGATGTCGGGGTGCTGCAGGAAGGTGTTTTCCACTTCCACTGCCAGTACGTTTTCACCACCGGTAACGATCATATCGCTGCGGCGGTCGGCGAAGTACATGTAGCCGTCTTCGTCCAGATAGCCCATGTCGCCTACGGAGCGGTAACCCTTGCCGCTGTCGTCCAGCTGTTCACGGCCGACGTATTCAGTTTCCAGATAACCTCCGGAGGGGGTCATGAAGATTTCGCCAACTTCACCTGCGGGCAGGGGATTGCCGTTTTCGTCGCGGACTTCAATCTTGCAGCCGCCGTAGGGCTTACCGACAGAGCCGCGGTGCTTCAGCCATTCGTCGCCGCGGATCACGGTCATACCGATCATTTCGGTCATGGAGTAGATTTCGTAGACGTTCTTTGCGCCCAGAATTTCAATCCATGCTTCCTTCAGTTCGGGAGAGCAGTAGCCGCCGGTATGGCACAGAGCGCGCAGGGTCTTGAAGTCGTCCTTATTGAAGCTGTCCAGCTTCAGCATACGGTGCATGAGGGTGGGTACCATCTGTACACATTCGATGCCGTATTCCTTGATGTAGCGTTCGATGGCGATGGGCTTGAAGTTGTTGGGCATGACCACCAGATTGCCGCAGTTGAGACCGGAGAATGCTGCGGAGCAGGGTGCGGAATGGAACATGGGACCGCACAGCAGCTGACGGCAGCCGAAGAACTGACCGGTCATGTAGAACCAGCTCATGAGGGATTCGTCGGATTCCCCTGCGGGACGCTTAATCTTAATGAGCTTGGGCTTGCCGGTAGAGCCGCCTGTGGTCTGGGCGCGGCAGGGAATTGCCAGACAGTCGGGGGGCATCTTTTCGGAGTATGCTTCCAGACGTTCCAGCAGTTCCTTTTCGGTGAAGCAGTTGTATGCTTCGGGCTGATAGCTGTCGCACACCAGAATGGTGGGCTTTGCCATATCTGCAAAGACGTCGATTTCTTCATTGGTGGAGCGGGGAGCAACGGGCATGTAGCAAGCGCCGTTCTTCCATGCTGCGTATGCGCACAGAATGTTGCCGATGGTATTGGGCAGGCAAACCATAACGGTGGACTTATCGGTGACACCGTGTTCCTTAAACAACCATGCCAGCTGGTTGGACTTGATGTACAGTTCCTTCCAGGTGATG
>JAZREI010000074.1:0-4317 GCA_045660685.1 Oscillospiraceae bacterium | reverse complement strand
TTGCGGCTGTCCAGCTGGAACCATTCGGGTTCTGCCCAAACGTCAGCGGAGTCCATTGCTACATAGATGGGAATGTCACCGATGATGCCGATGCCGTTCTTCTTTGCGTATTCACGCATGAGCTTCCACTGCTTGAAGAACAGGAACTGGATGTAGGTGAACAGCTCAATGTCTTCCTTGCACAGGGCTGCGTACTTTGCCATGGCGGAGGGGCGGCGCATACGGATGTCTTCGTCCCATTCGGTCCATGCCTTCATGCCGAAGTGGCGCTTGACTGCCATGTACATGGTGTAGTCAGGCAGCCAGCGGCTGTTCTTGTGCATAAATTCCGCAACTTCCGCTGCGTCACGTTCCCAGCCGCGAGCCTTTGCCTTAGCCAGTACGGTGAAGCGGTTGTTGTAAATGCGGGAGTAGTCAACATAGGTTGCGTTGTTGTTCCACTTGATGCCCTTCAGGTCATCTGCTTCCAGCAGACCGTCTTCAATGAGCATATCCAGGTCAATGAAGTAGGGGTTGCCTGCGTAGGTGGAAAAGCTCTGGTAGGGGGAGTCGCCGTAGCTGGTGGGGCCTGCGGGCAGAATCTGCCACCAGGACTGCTTGGATTCTACCAGGAAGTCGATGAAATCATAGGCTGCCTTGCCCATGGTACCGATACCGTAGGGGGAGGGCAGGGAGGAAATGGGCAGCAAAATGCCGGCACTTCTAATCATAATGATGTCTCCTTGTGTTGTTTATAAATTTTGCTGTTCCAAAGTATACCATTACATTGTGAAAAAAGCAACATTGCGGGCGAACACAGTTCGCTCCTGCAGAAACAGCCCTCGGAAAACCGAGGGCTGTTGGGAGTTTTGCTGAGGTTAATCGAAGGCGTTAGCCCTTAACAGCGCCTGCCAGAACGCCCTTGATGATGTGCTTCTGGCCTGCCAGATAGATGATAACTACGGGCAGAACGGTCAGTACGATGCAAGCCATCATGGGACCCATTTCGACTCGGCCATAGCTGCCGCGGAAGTACTGAATCAGCATGGGGATGGTGCGGTACTGCTTGATGTCCAGAACCAGAGTGGGCAGCAGGTAGTCGTTCCATACCCACATGGTTTCCAGAATGCCTACGGAAATCATGGTGGGACGCAGGATGGGGAATACCACACGGAAGTAGGTCTGCAGGGGATTGCAGCCGTCAATCATGGAAGCTTCTTCGATTTCCAGAGGAATGGACTTCATGAAGCCTGTGAACATGAATACTGCCAGACCTGCACCAAAGCCCAGATAAATGAAGCAAATGGTGTAGGGGTTGTTGAAGCGCAGACCGAAAATGTTCAGACGGTCAGCGGTCTGGGACAGGGTGAACATAACCATCTGGAAGGGAACGACCATGGAGAATGCACACAGACCGTACATCATCTTGGATACCCAGTTGTTTACGCGGGTGATGTACCATGCGCACATGGAGCAGCACAGCAGAATCAGCGCAACGGAGCTGACAGTGATGAACAGAGAGTAGAACAAGCTCTTGGCAAAGCCCTGAGACATGATGGCGTTGACGTAGTTGTCCAGACCCGCAAAGGTTTCTGCGTTGGGTAGCGCGAATGCGGTGTTGGTGGAGATGGCGGTTTCAACCTTCAGAGAGTTGAACACCACCATTGCGATGGGGTACATATAGAATGCGGAGATCAGCGCGAAGATGATGCTCAGCACAAAGTTCAGGTCAAATTTCTTCTTAGCCATTATGCCTGTACCTCCTTAGAACGGGTAGCCCTCAGCTGTACCAGTGCGATGGCAACAACGACGATGGCGAAGATAACAGCCTTTGCCTGACCGATGCCCTTCCACTGGGGACCGGAGCGAGCATAGAAGGTGTTATAAATGTTCAGAGCCAGCAGTTCGGTCATGTGGCTGGGTTCACCGCTGGTCAGTGCCAGGTTCTGGTCAAACAGCTTGAATGCGTTGGTCAGAGTCAGGAACATACAAATGGTGATGGAGGACATAACCATGGGGATCTTGATCTTGAACAGGGTCTGGATGGGGGTAGCCCCGTCGATGGCTGCTGCTTCGATCAGATCCGTAGGAACGTTCTGCAGACCTGCGATGTAAATAATCATCATGTAGCCGATCTGCTGCCAGCAAAGCAGGATAATGATGCCCCAGAAGCCTGCGTCAGCGTTCAGCTGCAGCAGAGGCAGCGCCAGCTTGCTCAGCAGACCGTTGATGAGGATGTTCCAGATGTAGCCCAGAACGATGCCGCCAATCAGGTTGGGGACGAAGAATACGGTACGGAAAAAATTGGTGCCCTTGATTTCACGGGTCAGTGCCAGCGCCAACAGGAAGGCAATGACGTTAATCAGCACCGTTGCAACGATTACGAATTTTACGGAGAAGCCGAATGCGTGCAGGAAGGATTCATCCGTCAGGGCGCGGACATAGTTGCTGATGCCCACCCATTTTGCGTTATCTACAGTGATGAAGCTGCAGAATGAAAGGTAAAGTGCCTGAATAAAAGGCCAGATAAAGCCCACGCAGAACGCTGCCAAGGTGGGCAGAACGAACACGGGGAACCATCTTTTAATAGCTTTTTCCATTGACTCAATCCTCTTTTCCTATAAAGAGTCCCTTGCAATACGATTTTTAAAAAAGGGGGAGCATTGCTCCCCCCTCAAAAAGGTTTATGTATATATCCGAGGATTAGCCCTTCAGAGCGTATTCGGATGCCCAGCCGTCAACGAATGCGGTGACAACTGCGTCCCAGTTAGCGTCGGTCTGGTCAGCAGCGTATGCGGACAGAGCGGAGCCAACACCGTTCTTCCATTCTTCGGAAGGCATGGTGGGGAAGTTCCAGGAAACGGGGTTCTTGCCTGCTGCGGAGTAAGCAACGTCCTGCTTTACGAACAGGTTGGGGGATTCAACAGCAGCCTTGAAGGGGATAACGAAGCCCATTTCGTTTGCCATAGCAGCGGTGCCTTCTTCGGAAGTTACACACCATGCCATGAAGTCCAGAGTAGCCTGGATGTCAGCTTCGGATGCGTTGGAGTTTACACACCAGTAGTTTTCGGTACCGGTGCACAGACCCTGGTTAGCTTCGTCGCCAACGCCGAAGTAGATGGGGATCATAGCCAGATCTTCGTCAGCAAATACAGCGGAAACGGAGCCGTATTCCCAAGAGCCGTTCTGGAAGAAGACTGCTTCGCCTGCCAGGAATTCGTTTCTGGAGTCGTCGCCGGTCTTAGCGGTCAGTTCCTTGGGGTCGCAAGTGGAGTTGTTGATGTACAGATCCCACATTGCGCGGTAGTTGTCCAGGTAAGTGCCCTTGATTTCGGTGGTGGTACCAATGCCGTCAGCCTGGTATTCGAAGTAGATGGGCAGGTTTGCCAGGTGAGTCTTGAATCTCCAGTCGGAGGAGCCGTCCATGCCAGCGGAGGAGAATGCTGCGAAGCCCAGTTCGTCGGAACGAGCGGTGATGTCTTCTGCAACTGCCTTCAGGTCTGCGAAGGACTGGATGTCGTCGATGGAGTAGCCTGCTTCAGCCAGCAGCTTAACGTTGGTGATCAGACCGTAGGATTCTACTACGTATGCAATGCCAGCAACCTTGTCGCCGTCCTTCAGTGCGAAACCGTCGGAGGTCAGTTCGCCGTAAACGGTGGAACCGGACAGGTCATAGCAGTAGTCCTTCCAGTTTTCCAGACCAACGGGGCCGTTAACCTGGAACAGGGTGGGAGCTTCGGTCTTTGCGATTTCAGCGGTCAGGGTGGTTTCGTATTCACCGGAAGCAGCGGTAACAACGGTTACGGGAACACCGGTCTGTTCGGTGTAGGAAGCTGCCAGTGCCTGCCACTGTGCATCCTGTTCGGGCTTGAAGTTCAGGTAGTAAACGGAACCGGTTTCTTCAGCAGCATCATCACTGCCGCCGCCGCATGCTACCAGACCAAAGCACAGGACCAGAGCGAGAATCAGAGCGAGAATCTTTTTCATTTTTGCGTCTCCTTTTAAAAATATTTTTTGTGGGAATTGATTTTGTAAGATTCATTCAAAATACACAGCCCACGACTATATAATATATACACATTTACCATAAAAGTCAACGGGGAAATGACATATCGGCATAATGCCAAAAGTTTCACGATGGTCAATGTATAAGTTGCCGATAGACTGTGAGGCTCGTTAACGGGGGTTTAACGAGTGTTTATTTTGCGTGGACAGTGGGTGGGTTTTGCGTGGACAGTGGGTGGGTTTTGCGTGGACAGTGGGTGGGTTTTGCGTGGGCAACTATGTGTAAGGATAAACGTTGTTGTATGTGTGGGGGAGTCGTGGTAGGATAGGGTG
>JAZREI010000073.1:0-14318 GCA_045660685.1 Oscillospiraceae bacterium | reverse complement strand
CCAGCATAGCGGTAGCTTCGTCCAGCACGATGCAGTCGGGGCGCATAGCGATAACCCCCGCAATGGCGACACGCTGCTTCTGACCACCCGACAGCAGATGGGGAGCATGCATACGGTAATCGTACATTTCCACCAGCTTCAGTGCCTCGTCCACACGGGTACGGATTTCCTCGGAGGGGACCCCCAGATTTTCGGGAGCGAATGCCACGTCGTCTTCCACGATGTTGGCAACGATTTGGTTATCGGGGTTCTGGAACACCATGCCAACGGTGCGGCGAATGTTCAGCAGCTGATCGGGGTCGGAGGTGTCCATGCCAGCCACGTACACCTTGCCTTCGGTAGGCTGCAGGATGCCGTTGAAGTGCTTGGCGAGGGTGCTCTTACCCGAACCGTTATGCCCCAAAACAGCAACAAAGCTGCCCTTTTCGATGTGCAGAGACACATCCTTCACGGCTGCAGTCTCCGCATCGGGGTATTGATATGTCAAATGTTCTACTCGAATCATAGAAACGCAATTCCTTAGGTTGTAGTATGCCACAGGCGGGCGAACACTGTTCGCCCCTACACCTGCTTCGCAGAATTTTGCGGCACAGCCGCAAAACAAATTTCAAATCTATTTTTTTCGGGAGCTTGATCGATGAAGCGCCGAAGGAGGTTCATCGAGATCCGAAGGGTCAAATTTCCCAGTGGCAGGCAGAGCCGCAGGGCAGTACCAGACCGGTGTCCTTTACGGGCAGACCCAGTTCGCGGCTTTCCGCATGACCTCTGCCGTACTTCTTAGTGAAGACGCTTTCGGCAATGTAGGTCAGCACGCTGGGGGACAGACCGGTGGTGTAGGAGCTGATGATGACGAACAGGGGGTCATCGCTGAGCACCTTGGATACCAGTTCCATAAAGGGCCACAGGCTTTCTTCCAGCTTCCAGACTTCGCCGCCGGGACCTCTGCCGTAGGAGGGAGGGTCCATGATGATGGCATCATACTTGTTGCCGCGGCGGATTTCACGTTCTACGAACTTTGCGCAGTCTTCCACAATCCAGCGCACGGGGCAGTCAATGACACCGCTGGACTGGGCGTTTTCCTTTGCCCAGGCAACCATGCCCTTTGCAGCGTCCACGTGGGTTACGTGCGCGCCTGCCTTCAGACAAGCAACGGTAGCGCCGCCGGTGTAGGCAAACAGGTTCAGCACCTTGATGGGACGTCCTGCGTTGCGGATTTTGTCCATAGCGTAGTCCCAGTTTGCAGCCTGTTCGGGGAACAGACCGGTGTGCTTGAAGTTCATGGGCTTAATATTAAAGGTCAGGTCCTTGTAATCAATGGTCCAGCGTTCGGGGAGACGGCTCTTGTTCCATGCACCGCCGCCGGTGTTGCTGCGTGCATAGGAAGCGTCACGGGTCTTCCACTTAGGGTTCTTGCGGGGAGTGCTCCAGATAGCCTGGGGGTCGGGACGTACCAGATGGTAGTTGCCCCAGCGTTCCAGCTTTTCACCGTCGGAGCAGTCCAGCACTTCAAAATCGTTCCAATTATCAGCGATCCACATATTCTAAACACCTCATGTATATGTTGAAAGTTATACGTATCCAATATAATGACATTATATTATACCATTACATATAAAAAAAGGGAATGGTTTTTTCAACTCGTACAAACATTTTTATAGTCGTAATATCCCAGCACAGTATCGTTTTTGCGGAAATTGCCCCTCAGCAACCATTCACCCCTACTTTTTCGCTAAAAAACAAGGGGACGGAATCCCGTCCCCCTCGCTGCTGCATCTTTCCGTCCATAATCAAATTCGCCTCCGCGAATTTGAACAAAAAAAGATGCAGAGCGAAACAAGTCCGAACAAACGGAATAAACGCACTTTCGCCCCACAGATAAAATCTATGGGGCGAAACAAGTGATATGAAGTTTGGTCGGACTTTATCTCATATAATACTTCGCTGCGGCCATATCCACAACGATGGCGTGATATTCGCCCTTATACAGGCGGTCGAAAATCACTTCGCTGCCTTCCTCACTGATTGCCAGCACGCCTGCGGTGGTCTTCAGTTCGGTCTTGTCGAAGGCTTCTCTGTACTTGGGTGCTTCATTCATGCCGATGGTAGCACCTGCCAGCTTGCTGACAGAGCCCATACCGTTGCCTGCCAGAGTCACCAGCACAACGCCGCCGTTCATGTAGGGGCAGCGAACAGAGTAGGTGGTTTCATTGGGGTTCAGCAGCATACCTCCCCAAACCACGTCCGCATTGCCGGAGTACAGGTGTACGAAAGCCTTGCTCTCGTCTTCCACCTCGCAAAACTTCAGCTGCCAGCCCAGCAGGTCACACACCGCGCGGCACAGCTCTACGTCAAAGCCCATGTATACATCGTTGCTCTTGTAGCTCATGGGGAAGTTGTGAGGGTCGAGACCCATAATCAGGCTGCGCTTGGGAATGTCGCCCAGCTTTGCCAGCGCCTCGGCATCTCTGCCAAAGTCAGTGAGCCCTGTATCGTTAAACCAGCGAGCCTCCAGCTCTGCCACTCTGCCGTTGGCAGCCAGCACCTTCAGTGCCGCTTCCACATAGTCGGCAATGGGGTCATCAGCGCGGAAGCCGATGGCGTACTTGCCTTCTGTCAGGGTTTCGATTTGTTTATATGCACCGCCGGTCTTGCCGCAGCCGCACAGGGTCAGTACCATGCACAGTGCCAGCACCAGCGTAATGAGTCTTCTTTTCATAGCTTGCTCCTTATCCGATTCTTCCACGGACATAGCATACATGACCAAAGGCAGCTTTTCAAGAGGAAAAATATGATTAAATTATAAAAAAAGGCTCCCCTGTGTAAGGAGAGCCTTTTTCTATTTTACTTCGCCACAGGCAGCAGAACCTCTGCCTTGAACAGGTCACCGTCAATGGTGATGCGGACCTGACCACCCATAAGCTTAGCCAGATTCTGAGCAATGCTCAAGCCCAGACCGCTGCCCTCAGTGTTGCGGGAGCTGTCCCCGCGAACAAAGCGTTCCATGAGCTCATCCGCAGAAATATTCAGGCTCTCACGGGACATATTCTTCACGCTCAGCACCACGAACTCGCCCTCGTGGCCCAGCTCCATGTACACACGGGTGTTGGCCATGGCGTACTTGCAGACGTTGGACAGGAGATTATCCATAATGCGCCAGACGTACTTACCGTCCGCCCAGACCATCATTTCCCCTTCGGGCTGACGGATAATGGGCTGCAGGTGATGCTCCATGAGCCGCCCTGCATATTCCGCCTGTGCCTGTTCCAGCAGCTCTGCCAAATCTACCCGCTCTACGGTCACATTCAGCGCACCGCTGGATGCCTTGGATGCTTCCACCAAGTCCTCGGTGAGCTTCTTCAGTCGTGCGGACTGTCTGTCCAGCACTTCCACATATTCCGCCGCATTGCCTGTCAGCTCTTCTTTCTTCAGCAGGTCAACGTAATTGACAATGCTGGTGAGAGGAGTCTTCAAATCGTGGCTCACATTGGTAATGAGCTCGGTCTTCATACGCTCGGAGCGCAGCTGTGCATCCACACTGCGGCTGAGACCGTCACCGATGCGATTCAGACATTCCGCGTGTTCCTTAAAGTCCAGATACAGGTTCTTGGTGTCGATGCGGTGGTCTAAGTCACCGTCGGCAATGGTGCGGGCCCCTGCCTGCAGCCTCTTGAGCATAAGGCAGATGATCATGCAAATCAGGAACTTCACGATATTCCACAAGACTGCAATGACTACAGCACCGCCGCCCCAAGAATTGGCACCGAAGAAAATGGTTTCTGCAAGGGTGATGCCGCCGAAAATCAAAGTGGCCTTCCAAATCAGAGGAACACCCTTCAGCAGCTTTCCGCAGCCGTGCCAAATACGCAGCCACAGCTTCCACAGCCACTTGAGGCACTTGATGCAGATGCCCCAGCACCATACAACAGCCTTCCAAGTCAGACAGTTGCGCCACCAGCCCTTGACCTTCACACGGGCGGCAATGGAGTGCAGCACACCCACCAGCAGTGCCACGCAGGCACAGACAGCGGCAGCGCACGCCTTGATAGCCAGCTCGAAGAACTCAAGGTTGACCTCCAATCCATTGTAATAGAGGGTTTCCGACATCAGCTGTGCAGCCACAGCCACCAGCGCCGCTGCCCCAACAGCCAGACAGCAGACACCAACCAGCCAGACATCCCAAGGCAGTCGGCCTGTGCCGCTTGCCACGTGTTCCCCCTCGTCGTTGCGCTTGCCTGCCAGCACCAGCAGAATCGCCAGCAAAATCAGACCGCCAATACCCAGACCGATGGCATTCTGCACGTAGGTTTCACGACCTGCCGCATACTCCATGACCTCGTCATACAGGGCGGAGTAGCCGTCTTCCACCGCCATATCCTTCAGCACATAGCCGCGAATGGCGTATTCCTCATAGCAAGCAGAGCGAATGGCATCTCGTTCTTCTGCCGTCAGTTCCTTCAGCTCCACCAGCTCGGGCTTCGGCGTGGGAGCAGGTGTGGCGGTAGGCTTGGGAGTTGCGGGAGTGACCACGATATTGGTCTGAGGAACAGGTCTGGGAGTGGGGGTGGGTCGGGGCTCGTCGTACCCTTCATAATTGTCCCCACCGTAATACTCATCCTCATACATGATGAAGTTCAAATCCCTGTCAAAAAGCTTGCCGTACTCATTGCGGTAGGCAAATTCTTCAGGGAAGCCCTCATTGGGGTCAATGGGGTAATACGTTGTTCCATCCACAACGATCACGGTATCCATCACTTGGGGCTCCACAACCTCATGGATGAAATTGCCGTTTTCGTCATAATACTTGCCGTTATAGGCAATGACATTGCCATATGCATCGTAGTAGTTGCCGTAAGCATCGTAATACGCATACTGTTCGGGCATTTTGTGGTAGTCCTCCACGGGATAGACCCTACCGCCTACGCCCTGCAGAGCTACATCGTTCTCATAGTCGTATGCCCAGTTGTTTTCATAGGCCTCCAGACGCTGTTGGTCCAGTTCGGTGCCCACATACCGATTCTCCCAATTGTAGGAAGTGGCAATGGTGGGTTCATCCGCATAGTTACCGAAGATCTGTTCCTCGCCCATGTAGACCGCATAACGGAAGTTGGTGGTCTCGGGGTTCAGGGCAGCTTCGTAGTCCGCCAGCTCCTGCTGTGCCCACTTGGGAATGTCTGCTTCCTCAGCATCAGCATACTCCTTTTGCAGGAAGTAATAGTCTGCCGCCTGTTGGGTCTGATGCTCCATAGCCATGTTCAGTACCGCACCTGCCCATTCTTCCGCAGGCAGCACGGTGAAAGCAATGCCAAACACCGCATTATAGGCGCAGCCTGTCAGCAGGGCAATAACAAGCAGACCGATGAGGAGCTTCACAAGGGAACTGTTTCTCAAAGCATTCATTTCATCGCCTCCAGTTTATAGCCGTGACCCCAAACCACCTTGATATAACGGGGGTTAGAGGGGTCGATTTCCAATTTCTCACGGAGATGGCGAATATGTACCGCAACGGTATTCTCACCGCCCATGGGACTGTCCTTCCACACCTCACGATACAGCTGCTCCGAGGAGAACACCTTGCCGGGGTTCTTCATGAGATAATGGAGAATGCTGTATTCCAGCGGAGTCAAGCTCACGGGCTCTCCGTCCAGTGTGACGGTTTTGCTGTCGTGGTCCAGCTGAATGCCGCCGCAGCGCAGCTTGGTCTGCTGCTTTTGGGCGCCGCCCAGAATGGCATAGCGGCGCAGGTGGCTGCGCACACGGGCAATGACCTCCATGGGCTTGAAGGGCTTGGTAATGTAGTCATCGGCACCCATATTCAAGCCGAGAATCATGTCCGCATCCTCGCCTTTGGCAGTCAGAAACAACACAGGCACATTGCTGAAGTCCCGCAGCTTTGCCACCGCGGTCAGTCCATCCATTTCAGGCATCATAATGTCCATCAGCACCAAATCCACACTGCGTTCCTGCATGATTTCCAGCGCCTGCTTCCCCGTATAGGCAGGAATGACCCCATAGCCCTCGGAGGACAGGTAGATATTTAAAGCGGATACGATATCCTTTTCGTCGTCACAAACCAGAATGTTGTACATAGTCTCACCTCTTGGCTATATGATAGCAGATTCCCCCTTAAGATAACAGACGGAAACTTTTTAAGATTTTCTTAACTCGTACCGACAGCTCTGCCTTCGTTATGTATCAGCACGGTATCGTTTTTGCGGAGCTTATCTCACATCTCGCCCCAACGGACAGTTCCAAATAAACACCGCACCCGTAGGGGCGAACTGCGTTCGCCCGTTTTTTTACCACTGCGGTGGATGCGGGCGAACACTGTTCGCCCCTACATTCGCACTTTCCAACTGCGCAGCTGCAGGCGGCTAATAGCCGCCCCTACGGGAGAGTACGTATCTTCCAAAATCTTTTCATTCACATTAAACAGAATGTTGTATTGCGCAGGGTGGACTTTTTTGATATAATTTATAGTTATAAAGAAAGGACAATGCTATGAAAGGAAAGTACTGGGAAATTCCATCGCGCCCCATCATTGCCGATGAATTTCGGGGCAAACGACCGCCTTTGCTGGAGGCGGTGCTTGCGCTGCGCAAAATTCCCGATGCAGATGCCGATGCATTTCTGCATCCGGTCTACGCATCTCTGGGCGACGCCATGCGCATGAAGGATATGCCTGCGGCTGTGGCACGTATCCGTCGGGCCATCGCAGACAAGGAAAAAGTGGCCATCTACGGTGACTATGACGTAGACGGCATCACCTCCCTCTCCATCGTTTACAGCTACCTCACCGCACAGGGCGTAGACTGCCTGCCCTATATCCCTGACCGTATCGACGAGGGCTACGGGGTCAATCATGAGGCAGTGGAGCAGCTCGCCAACAGCGGTGTCACATTGATTATCACCGTGGACTGCGGCATCACCGCAGCTGTGGAAACGGAATACGCCCGCTCCCGCGGCGTAGATATGATTATTACCGACCACCACGAATGCCGTGGCTTCACCCTGCCCAAGGCAGTTGCCGTCATCGACCCCAAGCGCGAGGACTGCGAATACGGCTTTGACGCACTGGCAGGCTGCGGTGTGGCATTCAAGCTCATCTGCGCACTGGACGGAGACCCCAAAGCCATGCTCCGCCGCTATGCGGACTTGGTTGCTGTGGGCACCGTGGCGGACGTTATGCCCATGGTAGGCGAAAACCGTTATCTGGTGCAGACAGGTCTGAAGAAGCTGGCAGTAGACCCCCGACCGGGTCTGGCAGCACTGATTGCCAAGGCCATGACTCCCGGGAAGGAAATCTCCGCCTCCACCATCAGCTTCACCCTTGCTCCCCGCATCAACGCTGCGGGCAGACTGGGCAAAACCTCCATCGCCGTGGATCTGCTGCTGTCCGAGGACCGTGAGCAGGCACTGGTACTGGCACAGGAACTGTGCGATTTGAACGTGCAGCGCCAGCAGATGGAACAGAATATCTGGAACGAAGCTGTGGAAATGGTCACCGAACAGCATCTGAGCGGCACACCTTTGGTACTGGCCAGTGAAACCTGGCACAAGGGCATCGTGGGCATCATCGCCTCCCGACTCAGCGAACAGTATTCCGTACCCTCGGTGCTGATTTGTCTGGACGGGGACGACGGCAAGGGCTCCTGCCGCAGCTACGGCAACTTTGACCTGTTCGCTGCGCTGTCCGCTTGCTCTCAGCATCTGGAAAGCTTCGGCGGTCACGCACTGGCTGCAGGTCTGTCCATTCACCGCCGTGATTTGGACGCATTCCGTGCCACCCTCCACGAACACTATATCAACAATCCCCCCGCTCCCGTCCCCGACCTGCAGTGTGAACTGCTCATCGGCGACAGTGAGCTGCTGACCTTGGACAGCGTAGAGTCCATCGGATTCATGGAACCCTACGGCAACTCCAACCCCAAGCCCCTCATGTGCATGACGGGTCTGACACTGGACCAGATTACCCCCATTGGCGGCGGCAAGCACCTGCGCCTAAAGTTCCGTGTAGGCTCCCGCCTGTTTGACGGCATCTTCTTCGGCCACAGCTACGCCGACTTGGGTCTGAAGCAAGGCGACCTTGTGGACGTTGCCTTCGCTCCCCAAATCAACAACTACCGTGACCAGCGCAGCGTACAGCTGCTGGTGTCCGATGTCCGTGCCAATGACCCCGCTCCCCTGTGCAGACGACTGCTGGCAGGGGAAATGCCCGCACCTCTGGAAATCCCGCAGCTGCTGCCCGACCGCAAAGCGCTGGCATCCCTGTGGCGCAGCTTCGTGGCAGACGGCGGCAGCATCCGCATGTCCATCGAAGAAATGGCAGCCATGACCCACATCCCCCCCGCAAAATTCTGCGCTTGTATGCGCATTTTCAACGAAGCAGGTCTGACAGAAGCCTCCTTCGTCAATGATATTTATACCGCTGTGGAAATTCCCCGCAGCGGAAAAGCAGATTTGAACAGTACCCCCCTGCTGCGCTATCTCCGCCGCAGCTAAACTCAGAGAGGTGTTATTATGACTCAAGCAGGTTTAAATGCCACAAAAATCAATATCACCCCCGACGAAGCTGTACGGGAGAGTGCGCCCCAGTATTTCGCACTGGAGCAGAAAATCAAATCCGTATACCATAACCCCGATGTCCAGCGCATCCGCGATGCCTATGAGTATGCTGCCCGCGCCCACGCAGGTCAGCGCCGCAAGGACGGGTCTGCCTATGTAACCCACTGCATCGCCGCAGCGGACATCTCCGTAGACATGGGTCTGGACGAAGACTCCATCGTGGCAGCACTGCTTCACGACGTCATTGAAGACACCCCCGCTTCCCACGATGCGGTATCCAAGCGCTTCGGGGAAACCGTGGCGGACTTGGTGGAAGGTGTCACCAAGCTGACCCGTGTGCAGCTGGTCAGCAAGGAAGAAGCCCAGATGGAAAGCCTGCGCAAGATGCTCATGGCTATGAGCAAGGACATCCGTGTTATTCTCATCAAGATTGCCGACCGTCTCCACAATATGCGCACCATGCAGTATCAGCGTGAGGATAAGCAGCGCAGCAAGTCTCTGGAAACCATGGAAATCTACGCTCCCATTGCGCACCGTCTGGGTATGCAGAAGGTGAAGTGGGAGCTGGAAGACCTGTCCCTGCAGTATCTGGACCCCGTGGGCTACAGAGAAATCAACGACAGCATCGGCGCCCGTATGGATGAGCTGGAAGCCTTTATGCAGACCATGCAGGACCGCATCCAAACCCGTCTGGCAGCCGAAGGCATTCAGGCGCAGGTTTACGGACGCATCAAGCATACTTACAGCATTTACCGCAAAATGTACGCCCAGCACACCAATCTGGCAGGCATCTTTGACCTGTGCGCCTTCCGCGCCATCGTAGACACCGTTGGTGACTGCTACCATGTACTGGGTATCATTCATGAAATCTTCAAGCCCCTGCCCGGGCGCTTTAAGGACTATATCGCAACCCCCAAGCCCAATATGTACCAGTCCCTGCACACCACCGTCATCGGCAGCGAGGGCATTCCCTTCGAGCTGCAGATTCGTACCCACGAAATGCACCAGATTGCCGAATACGGTATTGCTGCTCACTGGAAGTATAAGAGCGGCGACAAGGGCGTAAAGGTCGGGGACGAAGAAAAGTTCGCTTGGGTACGCTCCCTGTTGGAAACCCAGCAGGAATCCGACGACCAGGACTTTTTCCACAACCTGAAAGTGGATATGTTCGACGACGAAGTATACGTCTTCTCCCCCAAGGGCGACGTCATTTCCCTGCCCGCAGGTGCAACCCCCATCGACTTTGCATACGCCATCCACTCCGGTGTCGGCAACGCCATGGTAGGCGCCTCCGTCAACGGACGCATCGTAACCTTTGACTATAAGCTGAAAAACGGCGACGTTGTGGAAGTGCGCACCTCCAAGTCCGCACCCGGTCCCAGCCGTGACTGGCTGACTCTGGCAAAGAGCTCCTCCGCAAGAACCAAGATTAAACAGTGGTTCAAGAAGGAAAAGCGCGAGGAAAACATCATGCGCGGCAGCGCCATGTTCGATGCAGAACTCAAGCGCGCAGGTCTGCACCTGTCCGATGTGCTGGACGATAAGGCCCTGCCCCAGATTCTCAAGCGCCTGTCCTTTGAAACAACGGACGATATGTACGCAGCCATCGGCTACGGCGGTATCACCGCCATCCGTACCGTCAACCGCGTAAAGGACACCCTCCAGCAGATTAAGACCATGCAGGCGGTCACCGAAAAGACCTCCGCTGCCAAGGACCAGGAGCTGGTGGAACGCATCAACGAACAGGCAGAAAAGCGTGCAGCGCAGCCTCAGAAGGCCATCAACGGCATTCTGGTGGAAGGTCTGGACAACTGTCTGATCAAGTTCTCCAAGTGCTGTACCCCCGTCCCCGGGGACGAAGTCATCGGCTTCATCACCCGCGGCGCAGGCATTTCCGTTCACCGCAAGGACTGCCCCAACTCCCTCAAGCAGCTGGAAAGCGGCGACCCCGCCGATGCAGGACGCTGGATCAAGGTACAGTGGGCGGACACCGTCACCGAGCGCTATACCACCACCTTGAATCTGCTGGTGCGTGACCGCATCGGTCTGCTCATGGACGTTGCGGCAGCACTGTCCACCTTGAATGTGAACGTGGTTTCCATCCAGTCCGTGACCAAGGGCGATACCGCCACCATCACACTGTCCATGGAAGTCAAGAACGCAGCGGAAATCAAGCTGGTCATCAACAAACTCAATTCCATCAGAGACGTTCTGGAGGTTTCCAGAGCAAGCGGAAAGGCAAAATAAATGAGAGCAGTTGTCACAAGAGTGAAAAACGCATCCGTGGTCATCGACGGCGAAACCCACGGTGCCATCAATACAGGGTTTCTGGTGCTGCTGGGTGTCCATCAGGACGACACCGAAGCACAGGCTCTGAAAATCGCAGACAAAATCTGCGGTCTGCGTGTATTTGAAGACGAAAACGGAAAAATGAATGTGAACCCTGCGGACGCAGGTGCGGAGCTGCTGATTATCAGCCAGTTCACCCTGTTCGCCGACTGCCGTTCCCGCCGCCCGGGCTTCTCTCTGGCAGCCCGTCCCGACAAGGCCATCCCTCTGTATGAGCTGGTCATCGGGGAATGCCGCAAGCGCGGCTTCAAGGTGGAAACAGGCTCCTTCGGCGCGGATATGCAGGTCTACTCCCAGAACGACGGCCCTGTGACCATCCTTCTGGACACCAACGAATTATAAATACCACCGCATTATGTAGGGGCGAACATTGTTCGCCCGCTCCCACCGCACAAAAGAAACCGTGCATCAAATAAACGACACGCACAATCTTGGTACGAGCTGAAAAAATGAACTATTTACCCGTAATGAAGTTGCTTAACGCACTGAAAAGCCCCGGGAATCGTCGCCGTGAGCGGCGATGGGGCAATACCAATCAATGGAGGTCAAACAATATGCTGATTAAAACCATGCAGGTTGGCTTTATCGGTACCAACTGCTATATCCTCACCGACGAAACCACCATGAAGTCCGCTGTCATCGACCCCGGTGGGGACTCCAACATGATTCTGGACTACATGGAACGCAACAAGATGGAATGTGTGGCTGTCATCCTGACCCACGGCCATCTGGACCACACCATGGGCGTAGACTTTATCCAGCAGGAAGCAGGCGTTCCCCTGTACCTGCATAAGCTGGACTGGATGCCCCCCAAGACCCGTGCCATGGACTACCGCTACGCTCCCTCTCCCAAGGCAGAGGTTCGCTATGTAGACGAAGGCGACATCATCCCCGTAGGCAATCTGCAGGTGAAGGTTCTCCACACCCCCGGTCACACCCCCGGCGGCATCACTCTGGTATGTGAAAACGCAATGTTCACCGGCGACACCCTGTTCCGCGGCAGCTGCGGCAGAGTGGACCTGGCAGGCGGCGATGCAGCTACCATCATGGCAAGCCTGAAGCGTCTGGCAGAAATCCCCGGTGACTATGAAATTTACCCCGGTCACATGGAAACCAGCACCATGGCAATCGAACGTATGTACAACCCCTACCTGTTCGCAGCCCTAAACGGCATCACCGAATTCTAAACTATTTGATATGCAAAAACGCACGAAACTGTTTGTTTCGTGCGTTTTTTGTTATAGATTTGTATTGGTAGGGGCGGAAGCTTACAGACTTCTCAAATATCCTTCCAGCATCAGGCTCGCTGCTACCGCGTCCACATTCTTTCTGTGGTCCTTCTGCTTTCTGCCGTTGGCGTGGAGAATTGCATGGGCTTCCACGCTGCTGCGGCGTTCATCCCAGAACTTCACTTCCAGACCTGTTTCCTCGGTGAGCATCGCGCCAAACTGGCGGCTGATGGCTGCGCGGTCCCCTTCGGTGCCGTCCATATTCTTAGGCAGCCCCAGCACCAGCAGACCTACGCCGCGAGTCTTGCATTCTTCCGCGATTTTCTTTACCGCACGTTCCATCTTCCATTCCTTCAGAGTCCATGCGTCCCCTACCAGAATGCCCAGTGCGTCGGATACAGCCAGACCAATACGCTGGTCGCCGTAGTCAATTGCCATAATTCTCATATCTCAAACATTCCTTCCAAAGTATTCTCTAATTTCACTTGCCATGTACAAACTGCCGCAGGCCACAATGACGCTGTCGGTCTCCAGTGCGCGGGCGATGGCCATGTCCATCCCCTCCTGCACATTTTCCGCAGCCCATACCCACTTGCCCCGCTGTGCCAAATATGCCGCCAGCTGCTCGGCAGTCAAAGCACGGGGAGAGTCGGGGGTCACGGTAATGAAGTCGGCGGCAAAGTCTTCCAGCACCGCCATCATATTCTGCCAGTCCTTATCTGCCAGCACACCTGTGAGGCACACGATACGCTTGCCTGCCAGATTCTGCTCCACAGCCCCACGCAAACTTTCCACACCCTGCATATTATGGGCCCCGTCCACAAACACGATGGGGTCTGTGTGCAGCAGCTCAAAACGAGCGGGCCAGCGAGCCTCACGGAGACCCTCACGGACATTTTCGTTGGTGATGTGCCAGCCCTGCTTCCGCAGCGTGTCCACAGTTTCCAGCACCACCGCAGCATTCTTCTGCTGATGGGGCCCTAAGAGATTGATGGTGTACGCCGCACCCTTATAGCGGAAGCTCTGACCTGTCAGGTCCGCAGACACAGGCTCAATGGCATCGAAATCCGCAACGGTCATGGGATTGCCGTGCTGCAGGGCGTAGGCCATCAGCACATCCATGGCCGCCTGCTCGCTCTCATAAGCCACCACAGGACAGCCTTCCTTCAAAATGCAGGCCTTTTCGTATGCAATATCCGCTACGGTATTGCCCAGATAGTCCGTGTGGTCAAGGCCGATGTTGGTAATGACAGCACATTCGTTTGATTTAATAATATTGGTGGCATCCAGTCTGCCGCCCAGCCCTGTTTCCAAAACCACGATGTCGCAGTTTTCTTCCGCAAACCACACAAAAGCCGCAGCGGTAATGAGTTCAAACTCGGTGGCACCGTTTTCCAGCGCATCTGCAATGGGCTTAATGCGCGCAACGATTTCCGCCAGCTTTTCGTCGGGAATATGCTTGCCGTTTACCTGCATACGCTCATTGAATCGGATGATAAAGGGAGAAACAAACAGCCCTGTTTTATACCCAGCCTTCTGCAGAACAGAAGCCAGCATACAGGACGTGGAGCCCTTGCCGTTGGTGCCTGCCAGATGCACAAATCGCAGCTGATTTTGCACGTTGCCAAGCCCTGCCATGAGGGTCTCGATACGTGCCAAACCGGGCTTGTTGCCGTGGGAGGCGATTGTGGAAATATAGTCAAGGGCCTGCTGATATGTCATGGAAAACCTCCAAAATTACGATTGAAAAATTGTGGTTTTGGTCAAAATGACAAGTATAAAACCACTGGGACATTATAGCATTGTCATAGCTGTAAAACAATGAAAAAATCATGTTTTTTCAAGGAAAAATGCTTGACGGCAGGGGGTGCGTGTGGTATTCTAACTTTACCTGTCAGAAGACGGGTGCATTTTTTGTGCCCAAATGTTTCTGTTACAGGGAGGCAACATGCTCTGAAAGAGCAAATTCTATAAGGAGGTGCCGAGTTTATGGCAAAAGCAGGCGCAAGAGTTAAGATCACTCTGAGATGCAGCGAATGCAAGCAGCGCAACTACGATACCATGAAGAACAAGAAGAACACTTCTGATCGTCTTGAACTGAACAAGTATTGTCCGTTCTGCCGCAAGCATACCAAGCACAACGAAACCAAGTAAGTCTTTCGAAAGGAATGTGACAAA
>JAZREI010000072.1:0-6233 GCA_045660685.1 Oscillospiraceae bacterium | reverse complement strand
CACAGTTGTCTTCCTAAGACCGCTTGGCCTCCGACTTGACCAATCAGTTCACCCATAACTTCCGCAGCCTCGTCAAAATTATTGGCAGCGATTTTATCGGAAAGTTCGAACACGGCCGTCTCCGCAGATTTGGACGCAACTGCCTCAATTTCATATTTAGTGATTTCCTCACCCTGAGCAAATGCGGCAATTTTCTCGATTTCGGGAATCAATTGCTGCATCAGATGTCCAGAATAATTCACCAGAAATTCTGCGTTTTCGGGAGTAATGAGCTTTTGATGGGCAGCAAAGCGTTTGCGCACCCATTTCACAATGCTGTTTTGAGGCTGTTCGGTAAATTCCACAACATTACCACATTTTTTTATCCCTTTGATCAGCTTCTTACGTCCATCAGGTTCAAAGCCTACGTCCTGAACAAACGCAACGGTGCAGTAGTCGGGAAGATCAGAAATCTGTTTTGTCAATCTGTTAGAATCGGATTCATTCAGTCGATTCAGATCAACACTTCGAACCTCAACAAAGGTACGTTCTGTCAAAAAAGGCAGCGCATCCACAGCATCCTCAAATGCTCTGGGAGAAAAATTCTCCTGATTCAGCTTTTTATAGCTGAAATCATCATCCCCATCAGGCAAACAAGTTTTCTTCAGCAGTGAAACGAAATCTTCACGCAAATATTCCTCAGCGCCGTACAACAAATAAACCCTAGAAGGACCATTCGTTGTTAATTCTTTTTTCAGTTTTCCGTAATCAAGGGTTTCTTTTTTTGCCATATTCTATCGAACCTTTATCTCAATAGTGCCCATTTGGTCTGTACGATATATTACCACATTATTTCGCGCGAGTCTATCCAGAACTTCTTCCGATGGATGTCCGTATGTGTTAAACCCGCAGGAAATCATAGCTACCTTCGGCTGTATACGCTCTAACAGTGCTTCCCCTGTCGAATATACGGACCCGTGATGACCAACCACAAGACAATCTACCTCATGAATCCATGGACTGCGCAGCAATTGTGCTTCAGCATCGAACCCCGCATCACCCATAACAAGCAATTCATAGCTGCCCGATTGCAAGTATGTAATCAAACCATCGTTGCTGTGGTCACCTTCAATGGCTTTCACTCTTATAAATAGCGACCCTAAATCAAAGTCTGCTTCTGTATTCACAAGGCGCAGCTTCGTATTCGTTTTTTCTGCAATCTGCCTTATTTCATGAAGCAAAGGCAGCTCATCCTGTGTAATATTATTTCCGCAATAAATAATTTCGTCGACGGGAATACGCAGCATCAAGTCCGCTACGTCATTCACATGGTCTTCATCAAAATGAGACAGAATCAGCGCATCAATCTCTTTTCTTCCATGAGAATACAGCCATCGTGCCGCAGTCTCCGCTGAATCAAAGTTACCACCACAGTCAACCATCAAGGTCTTGTCACAATCCAATACCGCAATGCACTGCCCATGACCAACATCAATGGCTGAAACGGTCATACCTGCGTTATCTCGCTGTACCCATGCAGTGAGAATAACCAACCCCAATACAGCCGAAACAATTGGGATGAGCGGACGATATAAACCGTTTTTTCGGAACAAAAACATGATGCATATAATCCCATATACACCTACAAACCATAGAAGCATCAAAGATTGCGGCAGATAAATCGCTGCTATGGAGAAAGAGGTAATCCATTCTGCTATAGAAAAGACAAATGAGATGCAAGCATTCAAAAGGAATGCCACAATAGACGCCAAAACAGGAATCATGGCATCTATAACACACAGCAGGAACCCGCCTGCAAAACAAATGGGCACGATCCATAGCACCAATAGATTCGTCAAAGGCGCCATCACAGATATATTACCAAAATAATACGCACACAAAGGAGCTGTAAAAATTGTTGCCCCCAATGAAGATGACAGGGATACCGATATAAATCGGTAAACCGTGATAAGTCTATCATCCGCAAAAGGACATTTTCGTTCAAACCATTCCACTGCACGAGGTGTAACTATTATGATGCCCATCATGGCCAAAAAGCTGAGCTGAAGACCAATCGATGATACAGAAAACGGATTTAGAATCAGTAAAATCAGCAGCGCAAAGCAAACAGAAGTAATGCCGTCAGCCTCTCGGCGCAGCACAGGCGCAAGCAAAAACAAACTCTGCATAAATACTGCACGCAACACAGAAGGGCTCATCCCCGTCATAATCGCAAACAAAACAATAAATACGACAGAAACAAGCCAGCCTCTGCGATGACCAAAGAGCAGCATCGCCATCGCAATCACAAAGGAAACGTGCATCCCCGATACGGCGACAATATGTGAAAGACCTGCTCGACTCAATGTATTACTAAGCTCAACATCATCATATAGGGCTGTTTTATCGCCAGTCATCAGCGCAGCCAAAAATGCGTAAGAACGCTGGGGCATATATTCCGCTATGGTATTCCGAATTGTTTCTGCCAGATATATGGGAGCATACTTCAACCTATTGCCCGCGGAAACCACTTTCACTTCATCAATAACATATCCGCGCACATAGATACCTTTGGACACATAGTCATTCGTGGCTTCTCCCGAAGAAAGCAGTGCGGAATTCAATATGATTGTTGCGCGAAATCGGTCCCCGGGACGTAATTCGGTTTCTGTGGTCGTATAATCGTACACAATCGCTTTTACCTTAGGCAGTAAGTCTGTATCCAGCTTTACAGTGTATTTCACACTGTCTTCGTAAATGAAGGGATATTCACATACTTCAGCAGTAATTCTGCATTCTGAGCCAATGTAATCTTCAAATTTTGCAACGGTTTGATTGTAGTGAATCTCATATCGCACTACGCCCAGCAGCACAAACAGAGCGGAAATAAGAACCCCTATGCGCAATTTGTCGCGCAGTATAACGCAAGCAATGATTGCTGCGGCGATACTTATGGGGGCAATTATATAAACCGCACTCACGAGCTGAAGATAATGCATCAGCAAAACCGTAAGCGTATACGCCAACACTGCCCATGTTAACTTTCGCATAGTGTTCCTCCTTTCTGTTTGTAAAAAAGGACTTTCTCCGTACAGAGAAAGTCCTTTGATGTTTTTAGAGAATCTTTTCTCCCATATTCACACCTGCGAGGATGTGGAAATGCAGATGCTTTACAGTCTGACCTGCATCTTCACCAACATTGGAGATGACGCGGAAGCCATTGTCCAGCTTTTCCTGCTTAGCAATGACAGAGATTGCCTTAAAGCAGTCTGCAACCAGAGCAGCATTGTCTTCGGCAATTTCCGCAGCACTTGCAATGTGTGCCTTGGGAATGACCAGAATGTGAACAGGAGCCTGAGGATTGATGTCGCGGAATGCCAGTACGGTATCGGTTTCATAAACCTTAGCAGAAGGAATCTTGCCCTCTGCGATCATACAAAAAATGCAGTCAGCCATATAAATCTCCCTTATACACCCAGCTTTTCAGCTACAAAGCCTTCAACCGCAGCCAGAGCGTCGTTCAGCTTGGAAGCATCCTTGCCGCCGCCCATAGCGGAGTCAGGCTTACCGCCGCCGGAGCCGCCGCACAGACCGGTTACCTTCTTTACCAGCTCGCCAGCCTTTACGCCAGCCTTAACAGCATCCTTGCCGCAAACTGCCAGAATGTTGATCTTTTCGCCTGCTACATTTGCCAGAACAGCAACAACATTTGCCTGCTTGTCACGCAGCTGGTCACCCTGCTTGCGCAGGTCATCAACAGACAGATCCTTCTTAATGGAGGTGACAACCTTCAGAGAGCCGATTTCCTTAGCACCTGCCAGGATCGCATCGGATTCACCTGCAAATGCCTTTGCCTTCAGCTGTTCAATTTCACGATTCAGAGCCTTGATTTCTTCAACCTGCGCTGCAATCTTTGCCAGCAGTTCGCCGGGCTTAGCCTTTACAACGTTGGTAGCTTCACCAATGGTAGCTTCCAGAGCAACGGTGTGCTGCAGGGATTCCATACCGGTAGTAGCTTCAATACGACGTACGCCGGAAGCAACGGAGAATTCTGCGGAAATGTGGAAGGGGCCTGCCTTTGCGGTATTGTTCAGGTGAGTACCGCCGCACAGTTCAACGGAGTAGCCGCCCATATCAACTACGCGAACGGAATCGCCGTACTTTTCGCCGAACAGCATCATTGCGCCCTTGTTCTTTGCTTCGTCGATGCTCATTTCTTCGGTTACGATTTCATAACCTGCCAGAATTGCATCATTGACCAGATTTTCAACAGCCATCTTTTCTTCGTGGGTCATGGGTGCGAAGTGAGTAAAGTCGAAACGCAGCTTGTCGGGTTCAACCAGAGAGCCTGCCTGCTGTACGTGATCGCCCAGAACGGTACGAAGAGCCTTCTGCAGCAGGTGGGTAGCGGAGTGCGCACGCATGATTGCATGACGACGATCCATATCCAGCTTGCAGACTACGGTTTCACCAACACGCAGTTCGCCGCTGACCAGCTTGCCGTGGTGCAGGTACTTGCCGCCCTTGTTCTTCTGAACGTCAGTAACTTCGAATACAGCTTCACCGCAGGTGATGGTGCCATGGTCAGCAGACTGACCGCCCATTTCTGCGTAGAAAGGAGTCTTATCCAGAACAACGATGCCTTCGTCGCCGTTCTTCATCATGCCGCTTACTTCGCCTTCGGTAACCAGAGCCAGAACAATGCCGCTGTCTTCGGTGTTGCAGTAGCCGGTGAATGCAGTGGGAGTGTTGTCCAGACCCAGGTCCAGACCCTGCCATGCATTGGACATATCGCCGCGAGCCGCACGTGCGCGCTGCTTCTGTTCTTCCATCAGAGCCTTGAAGCCGTCTTCATCAACGGTCATGCCCTGTTCTTCCAGAATGTCCTGAGTCAGGTCCAGGGGGAAGCCGTAGGTATCGTACAGCTTGAATGCGTCTTCGCCGGAGAATACGGTTTCGCCCTTTGCCTTGTGAGATTCTACCAGATCGGACAGAATACGCAGACCGGTATCGATGGTCTTAGCGAAGTTTTCTTCTTCAACCTTGATAATGCGAGTGATGTAATCCTGCTTTTCACGCAGTTCGGGATATGCGCATTCATTTTCATGAATAACCATATCGCAAACCTTGTACAGGAAGGGATCGTTTACGCCAAGCAGCTTACCGTGACGAGCAGCTCTTCTCAGCAGACGACGCAGAACGTAGCCACGACCTTCATTGGAGGGCAGAATGCCGTCGCCAATCATAAAGGTAGCGGAACGGATGTGGTCAGTGATAACACGCAGAGATACGTCCATCTTCTGGGTCTGACCGTAGGTAGCGCCGGTGATTTCGGATACCTTGTTGGTAATGTTCATAACGGTATCAACGTCGAACAGAGAGTCTACGCCCTGGCATACCCAAGCCAGACCTTCCAGACCCATACCGGTATCGATGTTCTTCTGTGCCAGTTCGGTGTAGTTGCCTTCACCGTCGTTATCAAACTGGGAGAATACGTTGTTCCATACTTCCATGAAGCGGTCGCAATCGCAGCCGGGGTAGCAATCGGGCTTGCCACAGCCGTTTTCGATGCCGCGGTCATAGTAGATTTCGGAGCAGGGGCCGCAGGGACCGGTGCCGTGTTCCCAGAAGTTATCAGCCTTGCCCATACGGACAACACGTTCTGCGGGAACACCGATTTCGTTTACCCAAATGTCAAATGCTTCGTCGTCCTGTTCGTAAACGCTGGGGTACAGCAGGTTGGGATCCAGACCTACCCATTCGTCGCCGGTCAGGAATTCCCAGCTCCATGCCAGAGATTCTCTCTTGAAGTAGTCACCAAAAGAGAAGTTACCCAGCATTTCGAAGTAAGTGCCGTGACGTGCGGTCTTACCGATGTTTTCGATGTCACCGGTACGAATGCACTTCTGGCAGGTGCATACTCTGCGTCTGGGGGGTTCAACTTCGCCGGTAAAGTAAGGCTTCATGGGAGCCATACCGGAGTTGATAATCAGCAGAGAGGGGTCATTCTGAGGGACCAGAGAGAAGCTGGGAAGACGCAGGTGTTCCTTGGTTTCAAAGAACTTCAGAAACATCTCACGCAGCTCATTCAGGCCGTGTGCTTTGTGTGCCATTTTTTCATTCCTCCAAATTTTATCTTCATCTTATTATTTATTTGCTGCTTAGGGGGTAAAAAACAAAAAAGCTCCACCCCAACACAGGGGCGAAGCAACGTTCGCGGTACCACCCTGATTCACACGCTCAACTTTAAAGCA
>JAZREI010000071.1:0-8886 GCA_045660685.1 Oscillospiraceae bacterium | reverse complement strand
GTCAGAGCGCCGGTGGGACAAACTGCCGCACACTGACCGCAGCCGACACACTGAGAATTGGCGATGCAGTCGGTATAACCGGGAGCAATATATGTACGCTTGCCGCGGTGACAGAAATCGATTGCATGAATCCCCTGCACTTCATCACACATTCTAACGCACAAACCACACAAAATGCACTTACTGGGGTCACGAACGATAGATGCGGAAGAATCATCAATGGGCATGTCGGAATACTTCTTGCTGAAGCGTTCCATATCAACACCATAACGGTGGCAATATTCACGCAGCTTGCAGCTGTCACTCTTGTCACAGGTTGCGCAGTCCGTACGATGGCTGCCCAACATCAGCTGCAGAATCATCTTACGGTATTTACGAACACGGGGAGAGTTGGTTTTTACTTCCATGCCGCCTTTAGGACGCATGGAACATGCAGAGTCAATCTTCCCTCTGCCATCTTCAACGATGCAAATGCGGCAGCCGCCATAAATAGACAGGTCTTCACAATAGCACAGAGAAGGAATGTCAATGCCGTTGTTGCGTGCCAGTTCCAAAACGTTGCGTTCGCCGTTAATGGGACATTCGACATTGTCAATAATCATAACTTTAGACTGAGTATTTTCACGAGCCATAGATCACACCTCACAATATCAGTACTTCGTACGGGTCTTGGAGCCGTCAGCAACGAATACTGCGCTGGTCGGGCAGCCATCCATACATGCGCCACACTTGATACACTTGCTGCTGTCAATAACATGGGGCTGCTTGAGGGAACCGGTAATTGCTTCAACGGGACAGTTGCGGGCACACTTGGTACAGCCAATACATGCAGCCTGGTTAATGGCATATACCTTCTGACTCAGCTTCTGGCAGACACCTGCTGCACAACGTTTTTCCTGAATATGTTCAAGGTATTCATTTCTGAAGTTTGCCAAAGTAGACAGAACAGGATTTGCGGCAGTCTTGCCCAAACCACACAAAGAAGCCTTTTCCATCATACGAGCAATATCTTCCAGTTCATCCAAATCATCCATGGTGCCTTCACCATTACAGATATCTTCCAGAATCTGCTTCATACGTACAGTGCCTTCACGGCAGGGAGTGCATTTGCCGCAGGATTCCTTGCAAATAAAATTCATGAAGAAACGAGCAGTATCTACCATGCAGGTATTTACGTCCATAACAACCAAACCGCCGGAGCCAATGATAGCACCTACGCCCTTCAAGCTGTCAAAATCCAGAGGAAGATCCAGATGGTCGGAAGTCAAGCAACCACCGGAGGGACCGCCAATCTGAACTGCCTTAAAGTCCTGATAGTTCTTAATACCGCCGCCAATATCAACAACAATTTCACGCAGCGTTGTACCCATGGGAACTTCAATAACACCGGTGTTATTGACATTACCGGTCAGCGCAAATGCCTTAGTGCCGGTGCTGCCTTCGGTACCAACAGCCTTATACCAATCAGCGCCGTTCAAAATGATGTCGGGAATGTTGGCAAAGGTTTCTACGTTGTTCAAACAAGTGGGCTTACCGTACAAACCAACATCTACCTGATGGTGCAGCTTCGCTCTGGGCATACCACGATTACCTTCAATAGAGTTGGTCATAGCGGAGCCTTCACCGCATACAAAGGCACCCGCCCCCTGATTGATACGGAGATGGAAGTTTATGCCGCTTCCGAGAAGGTTTTCGCCGAGCAGACCAAGCTCGGTTGCTTCCTGAATTGCCAGAGCCAGTCGAGAAACAGACAGAGGATATTCAGCACGAACATAGATATAGCCCTGTTCAGCGCCGCATGCAATACCTGCAATAATCATGCCTTCCAGCATCTTGTGAGGATCGCCTTCCATAGTGGAACCATCCATGAATGCACCGGGGTCACCTTCGTCGCCGTTACATACGATGTACTTCACATCAGCCTTGTTGGCAGCCACCTGGCTCCACTTCTTACCCGTAGGGAAGCCTGCACCACCACGACCACGAATGCCGGAGTCTACAACTTCCTGTACAATTTGATCGGGTGTCATATCAAACAGCGCTTTTACAGCTGCGGAATAACCACCCACAGCCAGATAGTCAACAATGCTTTCAGCATCAATGCTGCCGCAATGATTGAGCATACGACGAGTCTGCTTGGCATAGAAGGGAATTTCACTCTGCTTCTTCGCCAGAATACCTGCATTTCTATAAGCAAGACGAGGAATGAATTCACCCTTCATAATGGTCTTCTCTACAATTTCATCTACATCGGAAATCTGAACTCTGGTATACATCCAACCTTCGGGTTCTACCTTTACCAGAGGACCCATTTCACAGAAACCATTACAGCCTGTCTTCTTTACGTTTACGCCGTTATCTTCCGGTTCTTCATCCAGTGCAACAATGCACTTGAGCCCATGAGTCTCAACCGCATTCTTCATTTCTTCATACAGCTTCAGAGATCCGCTGGAAACACAGCCATTACCGCAGCAAACAAGGATTTTTCTTCCCTGGCTGTTTGCAATCGCAGCATATTTTTGCTGGAGCGCTTCAAATTCGGCACGGGAATTGAGTTTAGTTCTCATTTATACGCCCTCCTTCACTCTCAGTTCAGAAATCAGAGCCTGTACTTTTTCAGGGGTCATCTTAGAATGAACTTCATCATTTACAACCACAACAGGAGCAAGACCACAAGCACCCAAACAGGAAACTACTTCTACAGTAAACAAACCATCTTCGGTAGTATGCTTGTCGTCGCTGAGCCCTGTGATATCATAAACAGCCTGAAGTACATTAGCGGATTTTCTAACGTGGCATGCAGTGCCGCGACAAACTTTAATTACATACTTGCCTTTTGCGTCCATAGAAAAATTTTCGTAGAATGTTGCAACGCCAAAAATTTTTGCCATACTGACACCAATCTTGCCTGCTACATATTCCAGGGCCTGCTGAGGCAGATAGCGGTATTCCTCCTGAATCGCCTGCATGATAGCGATAATGTTTCCCTTATCGTAGTCATACTTCACCAGAATATCATCAATCAGCTTAAAGTCGACATTAACCATACACAAAAACCCTTTCTAATATATTTTCGCAATTACCATCATAAATTGCACCATATTTCACATGAATCTGAATCAATCCTACCACTATTTTATTGATATTGCAACAAATTAAGTGATTATATATAAATTTAACTTTTAACGTAAGGTTAAAATGATAACATTTTTGCATATTAACATAATCTGAATTTATGCTTTTGTATATTTCATACATGAACGATTGTAATTATGTCACTTGCATGAAGTTCAAATTTATGTCATAATATACTTGTCTGAGCCGCAAGCATTACCCTTTCGGTGAAGTATCTCATTTATCTGACACCAAATACCTCTGAGGTGAAAGTTGCTGTATCGAATAAAGTACTTCAGCCATACCCTCAAGGTATGGCTGTTTTTTCGGAGGTTAATTATGGAAGCCAGAATTGCCGTCATTAGTATCATCGTAGAAAATATTGATTCCGTCGAAAAGCTGAATGGTATTCTTCATGAATACGGAAACTACATGATTGGACGCTTTGGTTTGCCTTATAGACAGAGGGGCATCAATATTATCTGCGTAGTAATGGAGGCTCCGCAAGACCAAATCAGTGCCATGTCCGGAAAAATCGGTCGACTCAAGGGTGTCACCGCAAAGGCCACTTACTCAAATATCAAAACTATTTTGGAGGAATGAAAATGAAAAACTGGTCTAAACTCGTCGCCTTTATCCTTGCACTTGTCATGGTCCTTACTATGACCGCCTGCAATCAAGCAGCAGAATCAAATGAACCGGAAGAAGTTAAGCTGGATACCGAAACTCCCGTCAATATTATGGTTCTCAACGGCACCACAGGCTTCGGTATGGCGAAACTCATTACTGACGCAAACGCAGGTACAACGGCATTAAATTATAATTTTTCCGTAGAATCCGATGCATCTAATGTTACCGCGGCACTGATTAACGGCAGCGTTGATATTGCTGCGCTGCCAACCAATGCCGCATCTGTCGTCTACAACAAGACACAGGGCGAAGTACAGGTTCTGGCGCTGAATACACTGGGTGTGCTGTATGTTGTCAGCGATGGAACAGCAACCATCAATAGCATTTCTGACTTGAAGGGAATGACTGTTTACGCTCCCGCACAGAACCCCTCCTTTATCTTCGCGTACATTTGTGAAGCAAACGGTTTGACCGTAGGCGAAGATGTGATTATCGACAACACTTATGCGCAGCCTGCTGACCTTCGCACTGCTGTGGCTGCAGGCGAAGTTTCTATCGCAGTATTGCCTGAGCCTATGCTTACCATTGCAAAATCTTCTAATGATAAGCTGATTACCGCACTGGACTTGACCGAAGAATGGGACAAGGTTTCCGAACCCGGTTCCCTGGTGCAGGGATGTGTTGTGGTTCGAAAAGATTTCGCTGAGGCACATCCCAATGAAATTTCTGCATTTCTAACCGACTACAATGCATCTATTGAATATCTCACTGAAGATGGCGCAGATGCAGCAGGTGTCATTGAATCCAGTGGTGTATTCGCAAAGGGCGCTGTTGCAGCGAAAGCACTTCCCAACTGCAATCTGTGCTTCATCACAGGTGACACTATGCAGACCGTTCTGAACCATTTCTTGGAAATTATGTATAAAACCCAGCCTGCATCTATCGGTGGTGCAGTGCCTGCTGATGATTTTTATTACATTGAATGATTTATGAAATTTACAACCGTACTTAGAAAAATTATTGTCCTTCTATTTTGGATAGCATTATGGGGGGCGGCAGCTTATCAGATCGATAAAGCACTGCTTCTCCCCTCCCCGATTGCGGTTTTTACACGTATGCTTGAGCTAATGTTCATTCAGGATTTCTGGGTGATTACAGCACTTTCCCTTGCTCGCATTACACTTGGTATCATCGCCGCCGTATTTCTGGGGTGTATTCTTGCCGTAATTACTGCAAACAGCGGTTTTTTCGATGACCTCCTCTCTCCTATCAAAACCATAACCAAGGTTACTCCGGTGGCATCGTTCATTCTTCTGGTTTTGATTTGGCTCGATAGAGACATAGTTCCTGCTGTTATTTCTGCGATTATGGTACTTCCCGTTGTGTGGAATAATGTGGCAGCAGGTTTGCAAAACATTGACCGAAACCTGCTAGAGATGGCTCGAGTATATCAAATCAGCAGAAGCTCTAAAATGAAACGCATTATTATACCAAGCATTATGCCCTATTTCTTATCTTCTATCCAAACTTCTATTGGTATAGGTTGGAAAGCAGGGGTTGCAGCGGAGGTATTGACAGTACCGACTTTATCCATCGGTAAAATGATTGCAGACTCTAAGCTGTATATGGAAACCGTTGACCTATTTGCTTGGACTGTAGTTGTGATTCTGATTAGCTTGGCAATTGAAACAATTTTGATTACCTCCATTAAGAAATACGGCGCAAATTATTTCAGTAAGGTGGGCGGATATGATTGAACTAAATAATGTATCCGTCAATTACGGAAAGACAAAGGTATTAAATGACTTTACGATGACAGTAAAAAAGGGCGAACATATTGCGCTTATGGGCCCTTCAGGCTCCGGAAAAACAACGGTTCTGAAACTCATCGCAAATGAACTCCGCCCCAATAAAGGCAAAGTCGTATGTCGCACAAAGAAAATCGCTTATATGTTTCAAGAACCGCGCCTTGTGCCTTGGCTTACAGCTGCTGAAAATGTAAATTTGGTACTGGGAGACACCCCTGACACACTTCCTGAAGCCATCAAATGGCTCAAAAGACTGGGGTTAGAAGACGCTATCAACAAATACCCTTCCGAGCTATCTGGTGGTATGCAGCAGCGTACGGCTTTGGCGCGTACCCTCGCATATGATGCTGAGCTTCTGCTGTTAGATGAACCCCTCTCCGCATTGGATGAAGATATGGCAGATTACCTTATTCTTCTGATTAAAGAATTTGCAAAGGAAAAGACCATTGTGTTGGTCACCCATAACAGCAAACACGCAAAGCAATTTGCTGAAACCATTTATGTCCTAAAACAACAAAACACCTGAACAAACACGTTCAGGTGTTTTTTATATTCAGTATATTGATGACCTCATCGGTAAATTTCGAAAAAGCCGATGGAATTGCATGGTTTTGGAACGTTTCATGATTAGCCCAAAGCATGTCTTCTGCAGAATCCCCGCATACTTGCAATACGTAGCCTGTCATATGCCACTCCACGTGGGTAAAAATATGCTTAGCATTAAGCTGTTTCTTCCAATCGATTATACGCAAGCCCTGCTGCTCCAGATGCTCATAAACTTGTTTCTCATCCAAAATGCCATCAACATTGGGATATTCCCAAAGTCCTGCCAAAAGACCGTTGTCGCCGCGTTTTCGAATAGCTACACAATCCTCACGGGTAATAATAAAGACCGTTTTATTCTCAACGCGACGGGCTTTCTTGGGGGATTTAACAGGCAACTGCGCTGCAGTGCCGTTTTGCGAGGCCAAACAAGCGAAATGAGCGGGGCAAACATCGCATTTCGGTGGGCCATTGGGAATGCATATGGTAGCGCCCAGTTCCATCATGGCCTGATTGAAAATGCGCATATCCTCTTGTGTCGTGGGAAGCACTTGCTCCAGCATCTCGCGATAATACTTTTTGGTTTTCGCCTCCGTAATATCGTCCCGATTTTCCGTTATACGACTGATGACACGCAAAACATTTCCATCCACTGCAGCAACTTGCTGTCCGTATGCAGCAGAAGCAATGGCACCTGCGGTATACTCCCCGACTCCCGATAGCTTAAGAAGTTCCGTAAAATTATTGGGGAATATTCCATCCAAGTCATTCACGATGGTCTTAGCAGCTTTCTGCAAATTACGTGCACGGCTGTAATATCCAAGACCTTCCCATAGCTTCAGTAACTGTTCTTCAGATGCATCAGCCAAAGCGTGAACCGTAGGAAAAGCTCTAAGGAATCGATCGTAGTACCCCAACACCGCTACAACACGGGTCTGCTGCAGCATAATTTCAGATACCCAAATTTTATAAGGATCATCTGTATGTCTCCACGGCAAATCTCTGGCATTCGCACGATACCAAGTCAGCAATGGTTCAATAATTTGTTGCAGTTGTTTTATCATAAGTTCAATTTCAAGAAAAAAGCCGCGATATAATCGCGGCTTTTTCAATTACTTCAGAATAATCTTGTTGAAGTTCTTCTTGCCGCGCTTAACGACAACACCTTCCTTCAGCTGTTCAGCGGTGAAGCTTACATCAATAGAGGTAACCTTCACATCATTAGCGGTAACACCGCCCTGCTGAATGTTTCTGCGAGCTTCACCGTTGGAAGCACACAGACCGGACAGAACCAGCAGCTTGATAATGCCTGCGGAACCATCCACCAAATCAGCTTCGGTGATTTCGGTGGTAGGAATGTTTGCGCTTGCACCTGCGCCGCCAAACAGGCTGCGTGCAGCTTCCTGTGCCTTGTTTGCATCTTCTTCGCTGTGAACCAGCTTGGTCAGTTCGTATGCCAGAACTTCCTTTGCCTGGTTGATCTTAGCATCCTTCCAGTCTTCCATTTCGGCAATCTGTTCCAGAGGCAGTTCAGTCAGCATCTTCAGGCACTTGATTACGTCAGCGTCGTCTACGTTTCTCCAGTACTGGTAGAATTCGTAGGGAGTGGTCTTGTTGGGATCCAGCCATACTGCGCCGCCTGCAGTCTTACCCATCTTCTTGCCTTCGCTGGTCAGCAGCAGAGTGATGGTCATAGCCTGTGCATCCTTACCCAGCTTCTTACGAATCAGTTCGGTGCCGCCCAGCATGTTGCTCCACTGGTCATTGCCGCCAAACTGCATATTGCAGCCGTAGTCCAGGAACAAACGGTAGAAGTCGTAGCTCTGCATAATCATGTAGTTGAATTCCAGGAAGCACAGACCCTTTTCCATACGCTGCTTGTAGCATTCTGCACGCAGCATATTGTTTACGGAGAAGCAGGTGCCGATATCACGAATGAAATCAACGTAGTTCAGGTCCAGCAGCCAGTCAGCATTGTTTACCAGCATTGCCTTGTCGTCTGCAAAGTCAATGAACTTGGACATCTGTACCTTGAAGCAGTCAACATTGTGCTGAATGGTTTCTCTGGTCATCATCTGACGCAGGTCGGTACGGCCGGAGGGGTCACCAATCATTGCAGTGCCGCCGCCAATCAGAGCGATGGGCTTATTGCCTGCCTTCTGCAGTCTGCGCATCAGCATCAGCGCCATAAAGTGACCTACATGCAGAGAATCTGCAGTGGGGTCAAAGCCAATGTAGAAGGTAGCCTTACCGTTATTAATCATTTCGGAAATCTGTTCTTCATCGGTTACCTGTGCAATCAGGCCACGACCAACAAGTTCGTCGTAAAGTTTCATGTTTATTTTCTCTCCTATATCGATTTAAGCGGTAATCATCATAGATTTATGATTTTACCATAAGCTCATTTTAAATGCATCTGCTGCACGGATCAGTTCGGCCGCACCATCCAGAGATGCTTGGGTAAGAATTTCGCCGCTTTGGAGTCTGGCGATTTCTTTTATCTTGCTATTATAGTCCATAGACAGCACAGATGTAAAGGTTCTGCCGGATTTTTCTTGCTTGAAAATGCGGAAATTATGTGTACCCATTGCAGCAATTTGAGGCAAATGAGAAGTCGGATCGTAGCCATGTCGTTCTGTGAGCCAAGGAGTTGGGTACCACAGTTGTCTTCCTAAGACCGCTTGGCCTCCGACTTCCATAGACAGCACAGATGTAAAGGTTCTGCCGGATTTTTCTTGCTTGAAAATGCGGAAATTATGTGTACCCATTGCAGCAATTTGAGGCAAATGAG
>JAZREI010000070.1:0-20344 GCA_045660685.1 Oscillospiraceae bacterium | reverse complement strand
ACCGCCGAAGTCTCCCGCAGCGGCACGGATACCGATGGTACGCACCTCAATGCACACAGCAGCCAGCGCAGACGCAAAGCTGCCCACGGAATACAGGTATGCCTTCTTCACAGGACGTTCCTTATAACAGCGGTACAGCACAAACACAGGCAGCAAAACCGCAATCAATGGGGTAATCACAGGAATCATAGTATCACCTCTTATGTAATCGCCGCGAACACAAGCCGTCCAAACAGGTACAGTTCCGCCTCACTGACCACATAGCCATACTCCGCGGTCAGCTCACCGTCCAGCTTGATTTCATAGCCCAAGCCCCGATAGGTACCGCTGCCGCCATCGTCAGCGGTGTCCACACCCTTGGCAAACAAGGGCTTTTCCAAGTGGGCGCAGCGATAGTAGTCCGCACCAAATGCAACGCCGCTCAAAACCGACAGGCTGAACACGAGGCACAGGACCAATACAAGCATTCGTTTCATCATAAAACTCACTCCCTTATTGCTGTTTAGACGCAGAAATAAGGGAGTTTGTTCCAATTTAGTAGCTGTTGCGGTTGCGAATCTTGTTGGGGGTAATATCCGCCAAGGTATTGCAGCCGGTAATGAGCATATTATCCAGCAGCTCGTCCTTGATTTTATTGAAGTACAGCTCCACGCCCTCTGCATAGCCGCCGATGGCTGCGTGGCACACGGGTCTGCCAATGAGCACCGCGTCCGCACCCAGCGCCAGACACTTGTACACATCCCCGCCGGTACGGATGCCGCCGTCTACGAAAATCTTCATGCGGTCGCCTACCGCTGCACGGCATTCGGCAATGACGCTTGCGGTTGCAGGTGCATCGGGGATGATGCGGCCACCGTGGGTAGAGATGACCACGCCGTAAGCGCCCAAATCTGCTGCCAGACGGACAGCTTCAGGGGTGACCACACCCTTAATGATAAAGGGCAGCTTGGTGGAATTGATGAGCAGCTCCAAGTCCTTAGCGCTTTTGGGGTCAACGGGCTTGCCCAGCAGCTTCAGATTCACCAGACCTGCGCTGTCTACGTCGCAGCAGACCGCCACAGCCCCTGCATCCTCTGCCAGACCGATGTGGTGCAGAATCCGTTCATTCTTCCAGGGCTTAATGGTGGGCACTGCCAGACCACCTGTGCGCTTTGCCATTTCGATGCCGTTGAGATACATCTCATCCTGGGGTGCATCGGGGGTGAAGGAGAGGGTGCCTGCAGCCAGAGCGCCGTCTACCATAGCCTCGGTCATCTCGAACTCTGTGAGGGTGCTGCCGAAGTTCATCTTGGCACCGCCGCAGGGCGCACCCATAATGGGCATAGACAGCTTTTTGCCAAACAGCTCAATGGAGGGGTCCTGGCCTGCGGAATTGTCGAAGATGGGGTTCATCATAATGTCAATGTTCTTCAGATAGGTCCGACAATTGGTAAAGCTCTTGCCGTCCCCCTTTGCACCGGGACCGGGCACCATGCCCTTGCAGGCCAAACCATTGCATTCGGGGCATACCTTGCACAGGCTCATGCGTGCGCGGGCATTGTCGAGAACTTCTTTGTATGTCATAAAAATCGCTCCTTTTTTGGAATTGTTTACCGGTGTTTTATCCATTGTATCACACTGAAAAGAGCAACACAAGATGTTCAAAATATGAACAATTTGGCAACAGTTTTGGAATTTTCAGCCACTTTTTTGCCAAACCGTTGACTTTTCGCTCGTATTATGATATACAAAATATAATTGGAGCAATCCATAGTAAAATGTAAAGAGGGATTACAATGAACGAAACTATCGTTGAACAGCCCAAGAAGTCCGGTACCCTGCTGAAGGTATTGCTGGTCATCATCACCATCATTGCCATTATCGCAGCAGTAGCTATGGGTCTGCTGTACTACAATGCCATCACCAATCTGGAACTGGTTCGTGAAAAGAACATCGAACTGGGTCAGGACCGTGACAAGTACAAGGAACAGGCAGCGGAATATGAAATTCAGATCGCAGGCTTTGAACAGCAGGTCGCAAGCCTGGCAAAGCAGCTGGCTGAATCTCAGGCTCTGCTGGAAACTCCCACTCTGGCAGGTCAGGAAGAAGATGTTGACGGCAGTCCCGACACCAATGTGACCGAGGAAGACAAGAAGCCCGCAGAAGAGGAACAGGAAAAGGCAAAGGAATTTGACCTCACCGGCGTTAAGACTCTGGACGTCAAGCCCGAAGAAGCTGATTTGTATGATGAAGCTGTGACCTACACCGTTTCCGTTAAGGGTGCAAACCTGAGAAGCGGTCCTTCCACCAACTATAGAACCGTTCTGTCTGTATATCAGGGCAATGTCATCACCGCATTTGCGGAAGACGGCGAATGGCTGCTGATCAAGACCGAACTGGGCGGCTACGGCTGGATCAAGAACACTCTGGTTACCAAGCAGCAGTGACATAAAAAACCGACATCCTGAAGGGTGTCGGTTTTTTTATAAACAGACAACGAAGGGGTGAACAGTGTTCGCCCGTTTTTTATTCCTTTGGGGCCATCAGATATAACGCAAACTTCTGATGTGAGAAAACTTTCTTAGTGGACGAAGCACTCCTCGTCTGTTATAATATTAACATAGCGAATTATATGTACTACTTTATATACATCGAAAGGAGAAACCATGAAAAAAGTATTTTTGACCGGTGCTACCGGCATTATGGGTATGGAAGCTGTGAAGCGTTTCGCTGAGCACACTGAGGAAATCGAGCTGTATGCACTGGCTCGTCCCGGCAAGAAGAACGAAGAAAAGCTGGCACCCTACGCAGACAAAATCAACATCGTTTGGGGCGACCTGACCGATTTCGACCTGCTGACCGAATCCATGAAGGACATGGACTATGTCCTCCACGTTGGCGCGCTGCTGCCCCCCCTGGCAGATGACTTCGGCGCAGAAGCAACTCTGAAAACCAACTACGGCTCTACTCTGGCAATGCTGAATGGCATCAAGAAGTTCGGTCAGGAAGAAAAGACTCACTTTGTTTACATCGGCACCATTGAAGAAGTGGGCCACCGCTCTCCTCCCTACCACTGGGGCAGAATCGGCGACCCCCTGCAGCCCCCCATGTACTGCTACTACGCAATTTCCAAGGTAGCATCTGAACGTGCGGTTGCAGAATCCGGTCTGAAGTACTGGGCATCCGTCCGTCAGAGCTTCCAGAACCCCAGCAACCCCATTGCAGCGGAATACCCCATCATCGGCATGCAGCCCGACGATAACTGCTCCGAACACATCGACTGCGAATCCTCCGGCAACCTGATGGTACAGATTTGTCTGAAGGCACCCGAAGAATTCTGGGGCAGCGCATACAATCTGGGCGGCGGCGAAGGCTTCCGCTACACCAACCATGACTTCATCAAGGCCCTCCACGGTGACTTCCGCAGAGACTTTGACCCCAAGTGGATTGCAACCCGCAACTACCACGGCCATTACTTCATGGACTCTGATAAGCTCCATGAAATGATCCCCTACCGTCTGAAGACTCCCGCTCAGTTCATCAAGGACGAGCTCATGCACCAGATTCGTCTGATTAAGGCAAAGGGCGGCCCTCGTCTGACTCCCGAGCAGAACAAGGCACAGAAGAAGGCCATTCTGGAAAAGAAGGGCGGCACACTGTACTACCTGAACGAAGGCAACGAAGAAGCCATCAAGATTTACTACGGCTCTCGCGAAAAGTACGAAGCCATCCCCGAAACCTGGGATGACATCCCCCTGTTCGTTGACGACGGCAACCCCATCGTTATGGACCACGGCTACGACGAAACCAAGCCCGCAGCTGAGCTGGGTCTGGCTGATATGCAGCAGGCAGCGGCATTCCGCGGCGGCAAGTGCCTGAGCGAATCCATGGAAACCGGCAACCTGATGATGCCTCTGCGCTGGCAGTGCGCACTGGGTCATGAATTTGAAGCAAAGCCCAACACCGTTTTGAAGCTGGGTCACTGGTGCCCCGACTGTCTGTGCGGTCAGTGGGACTACTTCACCATGGCAAAGACCAACCCCTTCTTTGCACAGTCCTGGAACTACCTGCATGACGACGAAGAACCCTTCACCGTCAAGATGGAAGCCGACGCAAAGACCGTAGAAGCAATGTTCAAGTAATTTCAGCTCGTTTTTTCAGCTCGTACGAACGGTCTGCAAATCGTTTTATAAAAGCACGGTGTCGTTTTTGCAGCAGTTACGCTACATTACGCACCAACCAACACGGTTTTGTTTTTGCGACATAACAACCTACAAAAAAGCCTCGTCCAATGGACGAGGCTTTTCTCTGTTTGTCATTTATTTGCGGCCAAACAAGCCCTTCAGTTTTTTCAGTAAACCGGAAGACTCTTTCTCCGCAGGGGCGGTTTCTAGCTTCACTTGCAGCCCATTCTTGGAAGTCTGCAGCAAGTCCTCCACCACTTCACCGGAGGATTGTTCGAGAACACTCAGCCAAGGATAAATCTGCATAATCAGCATTTCTATCTCAAGCATACCGCTCTTGGCACCCACAGGAACCAAAAGCTTCAATTTTGCCTTGGGATGCAGGGACTTATATATGTCCTCCAGCTTCTCCAGACGGCTCAGCAACACAAGCGCCGTACTGCAGCGCACTTCCTGAATTCGGGGGGAAAGACGCACCGTAACAACAGGATCGAACATGGATACATGGAATTCCGCAATCCCACTGTCCCCCAGTGCAGCAATCAGGTGCTCCTTCAGACCGTTGTCAACTCGCTCGTATTCCTCCTGTGTGACCGGACCCTTTCGAGTGTGAATCATGCGTTTCTTGAATACTTCCTCCAAAGCACCCTTTTCCAAATTCATCAAAATCTCTGCAGACGTTTTCTGCTTCGCAGCCCTTGCGTAAACGATACCGATTCCTTCGAGGCATCCCGATTTCCAAAGGAGCTTTCGCTTAAACCCAAAGCTGACCGTAGTTGCCTGAGGCTTGAGTACAGGGTGAGGCTTGGGCGCAGGCTGGGGCTTGAGTGCAGGCTGAGGCTTGGGTGCAGGCTGAGGCTTAGGTGCAGGCTGGGGCTTGGGCTCTGGCTTAGGTCTTGAAGTGGGTAGCTCTTTCAGCTGTTCCAAAGCTTCCAGCAGCTCACCGCCGTTGGTGTATCGCTCAGCAGGGTCTTCCGACATGGCCTTTTGCATAATTTCATATAAGCCCGCCTTGCGAGGATTTGACTCATACCAAGACTGTGCCCCTTCTCCCTTTACACCCAATCTAATAGAGCCGTGCTCTGTATCAATATAAGACTCTGTTCTCTTCTTCGGTATATTTCGATACTCCAGATAGAACATCATTCGTCCCCAAGAATAGATATCGCAGCTGTAAGAGTAGGGCTTTCGCTCCAGTATTTCGGGCGCGGCATATGCCATGGTCACGTTGGTATTCCCCTCATATTGCTTCTCACAAGGCTTAACGGAATTGAAATCCCCCAAACACCAGTAAACGCTATTTTCTTTTTTCTCAAACAGCAAATTCTCAGGCTTAATGTCGAGATGTACCAGACCCACTTTGTGCAATGCCTGCATCGCCTTGGCCACATCTTTGGCCAATTGAATCAGCTGGTCACCATAAGGACCGTATTTATCCGCATCCTGCATAATCGATCCATATTGATCACGTCTGGAAAACTGACTTCTCTGAATCCCAATGGATTCCATCACGGGCATGAAAGTAACAAGGAGTTCCCACTCCCCGTCCAAAGGCAGCCACTGCTTATGCAGAATGGGCAGCAGATGAGAGTCCTCCTCCATACGGGATAGCTTCTCATACACGGCATCCATATTCTCTTTGCAGTTCACGGGAATGAGGGCCAGCTTCACCGCGCACTTGCCATGGGACGGAGTTTCCCCTTCATACACCACAGTCTTCTCCGATGCATGCAGGAGCTTCGTAATCTGCAGGTCAGGCAATTGCTCGCTGAGCAGAGCCTTTCTTGCCCCATCAGCTTCAGCAAATATATCGGCTGCTTCTTTCAATCGGGAAATAGCCTCCGAAATCTCATTTTTGTAATATGCTATCTGTTTGGGATCCTTTTTCGCAACAACCTTAAGGCTATGGGTCTCCTCCAAATACGCCGCCATTTCTTCCAATGTCTTTGTATTGGAACACCAAAAATCATAGTCCACATCGGTACCGTGGCTGTTATTCACATGATCGGTACTATATTCGATTTTGGCAGCATTCGCTGCTTCACTGACAACCAACGTACGGTTTTCACTGTCCCATCCGCTGTTTCTGTAAAACAATACCACACGGTATGACTCTGCGTTCAGTTCATTGGGAAACAGCTTTTTGTTGTCCTTAGAATTCGTCATAGATTTCGCCCCTTTTTATATTCCGCATTGGAATTCTTATCTCTACTATCCATTATAAAGGTCTTTCCCATAATTACAAGCGTTCGTCTCCATAATACGCAAAAACCTCGTCCAATGGACGAGGTTTTTAAATGTTCTCTTGTTTATTTACTTTGCAGCCTTCTTAGCTTCGACCTTCTTCTGCCAGTTGGAAACGATGACAGCGCAGGAAGCGTCGCCCACGATGTTCAGAGTGGTGCGGCCCATGTCGAAAATCTTGTCGATGCCAACAATCAGACCGATGCCTGCAACGGGCAGACCAACGGATTCCAGAACCATTGCCAGCATAATCATGCCTGCACCGGATACGCCTGCGGTACCGATGGAAGCCAGAGTTGCGGTAATGATGATGGTAGCCATCTGTGCCAGAGTCAGATCCACATTGTAGCAGGATGCGATGAAGATGGAGGTAACGCCCATCTAAATGGCGGTGCCGTCCATGTTGATGGTTGCGCCCAGAGGCAGAACGAAGGAGGAAACTTCTTCGTCAGCACCCAGATGCTTTGCGCAGTCCATGGTAACGGGCAGGGTAGCCACGGAGGAGGTGGAGGTAAATGCCATGATCATTGCGGGAATCATGCCGCGGTGGAACTTACCGGGAGCCATGCCGCCCATGGTCTTGATAGTCAGGGAGTAAACACCAAACAGGTGGATCAGGTATGCAATGTAGCATACGCCCAGAACGATGGCCAGAGAGCCGATGATCTTGGGACCGTTGACAGCAACAGTATCAGCCATCAGACAGAATACGCCGATGGGGGTCAGCTTGATGATGAACAGCATCACGTTCATAACCACTTCGTTCAGTGCATTCAGCAGGTCCACAACGGGCTTTGCATTTTCGCCGGTCATCAGAATACCTGCGCCCAGTGCAATAGCAATAACGATAACCTGCAGCATATTGGCGTTAACGAAGGAGGACCAGATATTGCTGGGGAAGATGTTTACGATGGTATCCATCAGGTTGGAGCTGTTTGCTTCGTAGCTAACATCCGCAGTTTCCAGGATGGGGAATGCGCCCTTGAACAGGTTTGCCACAGCCAGACCGATGATGATTGCCACAGCGGTGGTGCCCATGTAGTATACCAGAGTCTTCCAGCCAATGGAGCCGACCTTCTTTACGTCGTCCATGCTGATAATACCGCAAGTAATGCTGATAAGAACAACAGGAACAACGACCGCCTTCAGCAGATTTACGAAAATAGTACCAAAGGGCTTAATGTAAGCGGAAATGACTGCCACAGCTGCTTCGTTGCCGGCAGACAACCAGCCCACAACGATACCCAGCACCATTGCGCCGAAAATCAGCACAGGCAGGCTAAGCTACTTTTTTTCTTTCATATTTCACTTCACCTTTCTCAAAAGGCAGAGCCTTTCATTTATGAATTGATTATATCATCCAAATGCGCACTCCGTAAATTGACAGTTTTCACAATCAGAAAATTCATTTCTTGTCTATTGCTGTTAAAATTTTTTCGGTTTTCTTGTTATTTTTTTGACTTATTTTCGTCCGCAGCTATCTACACCTGCAAAAATCTCATAATCTGAAATACAACCAAAAAAGAATGCACCGCAGCCCATTTAAAGTCCCTGCGGTGCTTCTTATTTGCGATGTAAAAGCGATACCGTATGTCGGCAGAAGGATTATGAAATCGTTCGTGCGAGCTGAAATACCTGATTATCTTCGGTGATGTCTTTCACTCTCGAACGGTATTCCCTGCTTTCGGGCATTTCCTTCAGTCTGCCAATCACAGAGAAATCCCCCCAGCAATGCATGGGGAAGATGTGCTTGCAGTCCATGACCTGCAAAAATCCATGAAGCCCCAGCCAAAAATTCTGCTCCAAACGTCCATCCAGAGGCAGGAATGCCACATCCACCCGCTCCCCGCGGAGCTTCTCCAGAGACTTCCGCCAGATGCCGTCGATTTTCTCCAGCCATGTGGGGTCTTCCCCAATCCAATTCCAGTCGTTCAAATCCCCTGCGTGAAACAGCTTCCCATAGGGTGTCTCCACCAAAAATGCCACCCCTGCGTCATTGGAGCGGACAGTGCGCACAGTCAGGTCATGGATTTTCGCTGTGACCCCTGCGGTCAGACGATGCACACGGCTGTCGTCGATGCCCAGCCCAGCCTTCCGCTTGGCAGACAGGCGAATACAGGATGCCAGAATATAGGTCACATTCTCCATGCCCAGTGCGAAAATACGAGGGGTATAGTGGTCTCCGTGGTGGTGACTTGCAAACACATACAGGGGCTTGCTACGGTCAAAATCGGGCAAGGGTGTCTCCCCTGTCCAGTCAAACAGCATATTAAATGCCTCGGTTTCTGCCAAAAACGCACTGTGCTGCAAAAAAGTGATCTTCATTGTGTGTTCCTTTCCGAGTTTTCCACTATATGTGGGAAACTCTGTGGGAAATGTTAAAAACTATGTGTTATGTAAACACCAGCTCCACCACTTCGTCCATGGTGTAAGCAGTGTACGTGGGCATGGTATTGGGGTCATGGGGCTTGCCCTTGGCATTGTACCAAATGGTGTCCACACCGCCGTTGATACCCCCACGGATATCGGAAGTCAGGCTATCCCCCACCATAACCGCACGAGACTTGTCCGTGAGACCGATCATTTCAAAGACCTTGTCGAAATATTCCTTGTCGGGCTTCTGGCAGCCCATGTCCTCGGAAATGAACATCTGCTTAATGTAGGGCTTAATGGGAGACTTCTCGAATCTGCCCACCTGCGCCGTGTGCATACCGTTTGTGAGGATGTACAGGGTGCAGCGCTCTGCCAGACGGCGGACCATTTCCTCCCCACCGGGCAGCATAATGGAGTGTTCTCCCAGACGCTGCTGATACTGTCGATTCAGTGCCAAGGGGTCGCCTTCCTTGCCAAGGTATTCCAGCAGCTTGGCGAAACGCTCATAGGACAGCGCCTCCTTGGTGACCTGCTTCAGGTCGAAAGCCTTCCACAGAGCGGAATTGACCTTATGATAATAAGTGAAAATCTCCTCGGTCATGGTGACCCCGAGACCTTCCACCACATCCTGCAAAGCCAGCTGTTCCGATGCTTCAAAGTCCCAAATGGTCATATCCGCATCCAGCAAAACGATATCGTACATAGTCATCCTCCATTTTTCAGCTCGCACGAACAAAACACAGTTCGTCCCTACATTCTTTTTAATATCATACCTTACGGAACAAAAAAAGTACAGTGTACATATTTCCCCTCAATGGGAAAAAACTAAGTCCATTGGAGGAATTTGACCATGAACAACAAACGAATGGGGCGGCAGACTGTCAAGCTCGCCCACCCACCTGCCATCACCGCATGGGCATCGGTGGTGGGAAAAACAGAAGGACAAGGCCCTTTGGGCAGCTGCTTTGACCGGGTAAGCCCCGACAGCTATTTCGGGCAGGACAGCTGGGAAAAAGGGGAAAGCGAAATGCTGAAGCGCTGCTTCCAACTGGCCTGCAAAAAAGCAAATCTATCCCACGGGCAACTGGATTACCTGCTCAGCGGCGACCTGCTAAACCAGTGTACAGGCTCTGCCTTTGCCCTGCGGGATGTGGCAGTACCCTACTTCGGGTTATACGGTGCCTGCTCCACCATGGCGGAGAGCCTGAGCCTTGGTGCCCTGCTGGTGGACGGCGGCTTTGCCAACACCGTCTGTGCTGCCACAGGCAGCCACTTCTGCTCCAGTGAACGGCAATTCCGCTTCCCTCTGGAATACGGCGGTCAGCGCACTCCCACCGCCCAGTGGACTGTAACTGGGGCAGGTACGGTGATTTTGCAAAGAGGCGGCACAGGTCCTCGCGTGACCCACGTGACCACAGGAATGATTGTGGACAAAGGCATCACCGATGCCGCCAATATGGGTGCCGCCATGGCCCCTGCCGCATACGCCACCCTCACCGCCCACTTCCGTGATACAGGCCGCACCCCCTTGGATTACGACGCCATTTTCACGGGAGACTTGGGCGCTGTGGGACATCGGGCAGTGCTGGAAAGCTTCCAAAAGGCAGGCTATGACCTGTCCGACCGTTATTTCGACTGCGGTCTGCTCATATTTGACCGTGACCGCCAAGATGTCCACGCAGGTGGCTCCGGCTGTGGCTGTGCCGCATCGGTGCTGTGCGGTCATATTCTGCCCAATCTCCGTGACGGACTATGGAAACGAGTACTATTCACCGCCACAGGAGCCCTGCTGTCGGCAACCTCACCCCTGCAGGGGCTCACCGTACCGGGCATCTGCCACGCAGTGGTCATTGAATCGGGGGTGTAAGCATGGAAATTCTTTGGACGTATTTGAAAGCCTTTCTGGTAGGGGGCAGCCTGTGCCTTGTGGGGCAGGTACTCATCGACAAAACAAAACTCACCCCCGCTCGTATCCTGACGGCATATGTGGTAACGGGGGTGCTGTTGAGCGCTGTTGGTATTTACGAGCCCTTCGCCAAGTGGGCAGGGGCAGGTGCAACGGTGCCTTTGCTTGGTTTTGGCAATACCCTTGCCAAGGGAGTCAAGAAAGCCATCGGGGAGCAGGGCTTCTTGGGTGTATTCAGCGGCGGTCTCACTGCCTGCGCAGGGGGCATCACCGCGGCGGTATTCTTTGGGCTATTGGTGGCATTGATTTTCAAACCTAAAGACAAAAATCAATGAGCTTCCCTGCAACAGTCCCCAAGCATGAAAAAACCGCACCCTAAAGGGTGCGGTTTTTGGATAATTCTTTATTACTTGATTTCGGGCTTGCCTGCATTTGCGTACAGGAAGGTAACAACCTGAGCGCGGGAGCAGTTGTTGTCGGGACCGAAGGTGGTGAGAGAAGTGCCACCGGTTACGCCCTTATCCACTGCCCACAGCACGGGATTGAGGTACCATGCATCGCCTGCTACGTCTTCAAAGGGATTTTCCCCATTGTTCACAGCGGGCTTTTCTGCTGCTGCGTACAGGAAGGTAACGACCTGGGCACGGGTGCAAATTTCATTGGGTGCGAAGGTGGTTGCGGTCTTGCCGCCGGTAATACCATTTGCCACTGCCCACATAACGGGCTTATAGAACCAGTCGGATTCTGCTACGTCCTCAAAGGGATTGTTTTCTGCCTTTACTTCGGGCTTACCTGCCGCTGCGTACAGGAAGGTAACAACCTGGGCACGGGTGCAGAATTCGTTGGGGGCAAAGGTGGTTGCGGTCTTACCGCCGGTCACACCGGTATTCACTGCCCACATAACGGGGCTATAGAACCAGTCAGCTTCCTTTACATCTTCAAAGGGGTTTACAGGAGTTGCGGGGACTTCGGACTTGAACATGAGTGCATAGATGCCCAGCCGATCCAGCTTTGCCTGCAGATAGCCGTCTACATAATCCGTTTCGACCACTTCAAACTTGCCGTTTTCGTCCAGATACGCAACAACGTACTGCTCAATCATATCGTCAACCAGCATCTGAGGCAGCTTTGCGACCATATAGCCGCTGCCCAGAGCCAGAGACTTGCCTTCATACAAAACGTCCACATTCAGATACAGCTGGTGATCAACCTTGTTCAGCGCAGCAGCCTGTGCATCGTTCAGTTTGTCCTTAGCTCTGAGTTCCAATGCCAGAGAGACAACGCCCTTGCTGCCCACCTGCGCTACAATCTGCTGCAGAGCGTTGTTGTTCACTTCCACAGATGCAAATGCGGTTGCAACGGTCAGGGACTTGCCGGTTGCCCCAACCTTTTCCAAAGCCTTTGCAGAGATTTCAATAGCGGAAACCATAGCAACGTCGGGGCACAGTACGGTTACGGTGTCGCCAACGGACAGCTTAATTGCCGCATCGATTTCCTCATCGGTTACAATTGCCTTATTGCCTTCGATGGTCACTGCGTTTGCAGGGACAGCCAGCAGGGCAAACAGCATAACCATAACCAGCAGGAAGGAAATGCGATTCTTCATATTTCTCATAAAAGATGCCTTCTTTCTAACATTTTAAAGGGGAATTTCCCCAATCACGGGGTATTATAATACACTTTCCGGATTTTGTGAAGTAACAATTCCAACACAATCCCTGTTAATTGTTTCCAAATACCTTGTAGAGGAAGGTGACCACCTGGGCACGGGTGCAAACATCATTGGGACCGAACTTGCCTTCCGCAATACCACCGGTCACACCTTCTTCTGCCGCCCACAGTACAGGATTCAGGAACCAATCGGATTCCGCAACGTCTGCAAAGGGACTCTCGCCGCTCACTTCGGGCTTTTCCGCAGCCGCATACAGGAAGGTCACGATTTGACCACGGGTACAGGTGCGGTCGGGACCAAACTGGGTGTCACTGACACCTGTGGTAATGCCGTTTTCCACTGCCCACAGCACAGGCTTCGCATACCATGCATCCTGAGCAACGTCGGTGAAGGGATTGTTTGCGGACTTGGGTTCGGGTCTGCCCTTTGCAGCCCACAGGAAGGTGACTACCTGTGCGCGGGTGCAGCCATCATATGCGCCGAATCTGCCGCCGCCAACACCACCGGTCACATTGCGTTCCGCTGCCCAGTTGACGGGTGCATAGAACCATTCTGTTTCGGGTACGTCGAAGAAACCGCCGCTGCCGTTTCGCAGCAGTTCCTTAATGTTCTGATTGTTGCCCCCAAGGGACACAGCCTTCCAAGCCCCTTCATCACCAAGGAACAGCACCTTGCGCAAACTGCGGCAGCCCTCTGCCACAGCCTCGCCCATAGACTTGACCCCTGCGGGAATCCGCAGCTCATCCAGTCTCATACAGCCGCTGAATGCCCGATCACCAATGGAGCTTACGGAATCGGGAATGGTCAGCTTCATCACATGGGAGTCCTTAAAGGCTTCCGCGGAAATGGCGGTGAGACCTTCGGGAAGTGCAATTTCAGTACCGCGGCTTCCGCGGAAGGCACCCTCACCCATGGTCTGCAGGGTAGAGGGCAGCTTGATGCTGTCAAACAGCACACCATAGAAGGCATAGCTGCCCAATGCGGTCACGCCTTCTTCTACAATATAATTAGCGCCTTCGGTAACATAAACGTTCCAGGGTCTGGCAACGGTCTGCATCCCACTAAAGGTCTGCAGCGCAAAATTCTGCATGGGACCCTGACCGCTGATAATCAGCGCAGCCCGGTCAGCATCGTATCTCCAGCCCAGTCCATTTTCCATGGAGCCCACCGCTGCCTTAGCAGGGTCAAAGGCAGTGTCAGACAGGGCATATACCTTCTTAAATGCGTCAGAGGTATAGAACTCGTCCAAAGTGTAATCCTTCAGAATATCACTGCCGCGCAAAAATGCCCCGTTGGTCGCATCCACAGCGTACCACTTGTCATAGAGCTTCACTATGTTGAAGCTATGGGGCTTGCTGTCCACAGTACCCATAACAGCACGGCAGTCCATACCGCTGCTCACTGCCATAGCATAAAACAGCGCAGTGACAGCGTCGGCGTCAGCGCCCTTCATATTGCTGCGCAGGTAATCATAGATTGCTTTGGCGCGCTGATAATCGTTGCGGGTTTCGCTGCGCATAGATTCCGTCAGCGCCTTCACCTGTTCACGCAGCTGCATTTCCTGCTCCGCAGAGTTGATATAGGTCATACGATACAGGATACGGTTATAGTAATGGACATCCTGCACCGTATATTCCGCCTGAATTTCCACATTGGAAACGGAAAGCAGCAGGTAGTCCCCTGTGTAGGCACCATCACCGCCCACAAGCTTCTGCTTGGCAATGGCATCGGCAAACAAATCCTTGGCCTCCTTGTCGGTCAAGGGGTCAACGCTTCTGTAGTACACGTAAATCTCCGATTCATAGTCAGCCAAAGCACTTCGCAGCTGCGCCACCGCCCCATCACGGCTCACGGCGAAATCATCGGGAGTCAGTGCCAGTACCTGCATCGGCACAGCAGCCAGCAGCATACAGAGAACAAGCCCCAATGAGAAGATTCGTTTCCATGCAAATGTCATGGGATTACCTCCGTTCCACATTCTGTGGGAAATCATTACAAAATTGATACTAAATATGGTGGTTTGGTTCACATAAGTTTTCCACTTTTCCACCGAGTTTTGCACAGCGGCATCCCACAGCCTCCGTACACATAGATAGAAACATTATACCTTGAAACCGGGGAAATGCATAGACCTTTTTCCAATTCCCCTGTACTTTTACAGATTTGACTTCACTCGCATCCATCCACATTTTCTCTCTTGTCTTTTATTAAAATGAACATCCCCCGTACCCAAGGGTACAGAGGGATGTAAAACTGAAAAAACATATTAAATATCATATGCAACAAAGTGTGACAACGGATCACCCGTCCCAATCAGTGCACAACGTTAGAATATTTCTTCTATGCCACAGTGCGTGAAGGAAGGGTCTTCAAGGGAAACCATGGCTGGTTTCCCTTGAAATCGCGTCGGCCACAGCCGATATAGCATTTCAGCAGAAATGCTCGCGATTATCATCCGTAGACCTTATACAGGAAGGTAACTACCTGTGCTCTGGTGCAGGTCTGGTTGGGACCAAACTCGGTAGCACTGATGCCGCCGGTAACATCATTTTCCTTTGCCCAGATAACAGGCTTTGCATACCAGTCGGTATCCGCCACGTCATCAAAGGTGCTGCTTGCGGTAATTTCGGGCTTGCCCGCCGCTGCATACAGGAAGGTAACGACCTGCGCACGGGTGCAGTAGTTATCGGGACCGAAGGTGGTGGGAGAAGTACCGCCTGTGATGCCGTTTTCCACTGCCCACAGCACGGGCTTCAGATACCAAGCATCATCCGCCACATCCTCGAAGGGATTGTCGGTGGTGGTCACCTCGGGCTTGCCTGCAGCCGCATACAGGAAGGTTACTACCTGCGCACGGGTGCAGAAGTTATTGGGACCGAAGGTGGTAGCGGAAGTACCGCCGGTCACACCGGTATCAAATGCCCACAGTACGGGGTTTGCAAACCAGTCGGTATTGGCAACGTCGGTGAAGGGATTTTCTACATAGTCCACAGGCTGGCTGAATGTGATTTCCGCATTGCGCAGAGCGTCATTGCCGCTGCCGATTTCGACTGCATTCCATGCAGCTTCCGAGCCCTTGTAATCCACCGCAATCAATCCGCTGCAGCCCTTGAAGGCATTTTTCCCGATTGTTTCTACAGCACCGTTCAGTGCGATTTTTTTCAACGCAGAGCAGCCATCAAAGGCATTTTCGCCAATCACAGCAATGCTCTTCCCGCCATATACTTCCATCAGGCTGACACAATTGCTCAGGGCATGCTTACCGAGCTTGGAAACATCGTCGCCGAGATTGATACCCTTCAAGTTTACACAGCCACTGAATGCACGGTCACCCACAGAGGTAACACCGTCATAAACAGTAATATACTCGATATCGGTTGTCCACATACTCCAGGGTGTTTCGGAAGCATCTGCATAGTTGGGCATTTCGCCCTGACCATGGATCATCAGTTCATTGTGCGTAAATACAGAGTTTTGCTTCTGTCTGTACTCCCAGGTAAATCCATTGCCGAATTCACCGGATTTCGGTGTGGATTCATCCAGCTGAGTGCCGCAATTGAAGCACTTGTAACCCATACCGTCATAGCTGTACTCATGGGGGGCCTTGGGGAGGGTGCGAGCGACAGCAAATACCTCATCGCAGATGGTGCAGTGCTTCGACATCGTCATGCCTTCCTCGGTACAGGTTGCAGCCTTCCCCATATCAATGACCATATCGTGGTCACATGTGGTTTCAAAGTGGATATTGGCCATGGTAAAGCCTTCATTGTTTTCGGCAAAGGTAATGGCATTCCACTGTGCCTTGGTACCCTTATAGTGAATGTCCGTATTCAGGCCTCCGCTCATCAGCGCTTGCGCAGAGACAGACTGCAGAGACACGGGAATGGTGATATCGTTGGGAGATGCCGCATGGAACGCATACTCGCCAATAGCGGTAACCCCTTCCGGAATCACAATACGAATAAGACTATCACAACCGTAGAAGGCACTGTTTCCGATTTCCGAAATACCCGGCTCGATGATAACAGTCTTTACATAGCTGCTCCAGTCCTCCCAGCCGCGGTTATCACGAGTGAGCGTACCCACACCGCTAATCACAAGCAAGCCTGTCTGTTCATCATAGACCCACTTGCCATCGTCGCCCCAGCTGCCGCTGGTGGGCAATGCCTTATAATGCACAGTCAAATTGGGGGAGTCGGGGAACGCCTTGTCGTAACCGTCTTCCTTCCACTTGCTTTCGGATTCGTTGTAATATACATCCGTCAAAGATGTGCAGCCTGCAAACGCATCCCCGAAAATAGCCAAGTGGTCGCTGTTAAATCGAATGGTTTTCAAATTGACACAGTCCTTGAAGCAACCACTCTCAAACCAATATGTGTGCTCGTTAAATTCCACAGAGGTAATCTTGTCTCTCCAAGGATCCCAAGCAAACACTCCCTCATAGGAGGAAATCGTACCGCTTGCATTCATCGCACCGTTCGACAGATCCAGATACCATCCGTTGCCGCTGACAGCATGGGTTTCCGTTTGCAGCTGAGACATTGTCAAACAGTCATTGCCTTCCTCAATGGTAATGGCATCCCACTGTTCCTGTGTGCCGCCATAATACAAGCCTTCAATGCTTCCATTCATGGGAATTGCCTGTTTTTTAATAACAGTCACGGATGGGGGAATATAAAGGCTGACCAAGTTCTTATTGCTAAACGCACCTTCGCCGATCACCTTAACGAAATCGGGCAGCACAACCGATGCGCCGTTTCTCTTATAAGACAGAAGCTCCGTCAAATCCTTGCTATATAGAGCTCCCTCATAGCTAGAATAAACAGGGTTCTTCTCATCTACAACGTAGCCCTCAAAATTTTCGCAATCGAAGGCATTTGCTCCGATATGTTTCACGTTTGCGGAAATTTCAGCTTTCGCGATGGATACGTTATAAAATGCCTGGGCACCGATACTCTCCACAGTGGAGGGCAGCTTCACTTCGGTCAAATTACTGCAATAGGAAAAAGCATAGTCGTCAATCTTCTTCAATCCCTTATTCAGTACAAGGGTATTGATGGCGCTGCCGTCAAAAGCATTGGGGCCAATTTCCGTCACAGAACCCGCAATAACGACCTTATCAAATTCACGGTTTGCAAAAGCATACTTGCCGATGTATGTCACACCGTCTTCCACGATGAGATTGGGGGTATTCGCCTGAATATAACCAATCTTAGGCTCATCGCTCATTCTGCCGCTGCCGGTCACCACCAATTCGTTGGTCAAAGCGTTATAGTACCAAGTAACCTTTTCGCCTGCCTTACCGCTGCTTTCCTTTTCGGGATTCAGCGCAGTCTCGGACATGGGGTGGTCTCTCATAAATTCTTCGGTCAGGTACATTTCCGCAGGCTGATGCCCATCGGGGAAGTCGGTGCTGCCCTTCATGAAATAAGCATCTGTGCTGTCCATATCGTCAGCAATGATATTGACATTGTACCAAACTTCATTGCTGCGCAGGATATTCCACATAAATACCTCGCCCTGTACAGTACCGATAATAATGCGGGAACCAAGACCATACTGCCTTGCCATACGCTGGAACAGCAGAGGATATGCCTGTGCAGTTGCCTTGCCGTTGAACAATGCGGCATAAGCACTGTGAACAGTCAGGTCTTCTACATTAGATGCATTTTCAATGTCAACTTCCACATTCTTTACGATGTAGTCGTGAATCGCTTTGATCTTTTGGTAGTCATTGACCGCATCACCGATAATGGTAGGTCTCAGCTCTTCGATTTTTGCTTCCAGAGCCTGTTCCTGTTCCAGAGTAGTGAAGTAAGCAACAGCATAACCAATGATATAGTAGTTCAAGCCGCCATCTTCAATCACTTCTGCATAATACCCATAGTCAGCGATAGAACAAAGCAGATAGTCACCGCCATCCGCGTGGAAATCCCACTGGGCAGCAGTCAAGAAAAGCTCATCCAAATCAGCTTCTGTCAGCTCCTCGTCGGTGCAGTAATAAAGATAGATCTCATTTTTACGCAGGCGAAGGGCATCATACAGTTCCTCAATGCAGCTATCCTTCCCTAAAAAATGACTGGGATACAAATCGCCCTCAATAGGGTCCCCGGGACCTAAATCCTCGGCTACCTGTGCATCTTCCGCACCGTCATCCATGGACTGCACAGCATCACCGATCACTGCGGATATATTAGCAGTATCAACGGAAGATTCCTCTCCCACTGCCATCGCTGTCATGGGTGCAAGACTCACAAGAATGCACATAATGAGCGCCATACACAGCAAATGTCTACTCCTACGCATCATAATATTTACCTCCGTTTCAGTAATTTTACTGTTATCTAATTTTCTCATAACCGCATCCCAAAATATACAAACAATCTGTGAATAAAGCGCCGCCATATATGAACAGTTTGTTAATAATTTCACAGTTGTATTGTATAAAATCCATTTCAATACTGCTATTCGATAGTTTCCCACAAGTCGGCTCGCAAATTGTGGAAAACTTCCTATCGAAAGGCTGTAATTACACTGACTTCCCGAAAATTTCAAAAAGTTTTCCACAAAAAACACCCCCGAATCCGAAGATTCGAGGGTGTCTGTTCACATTTTTATGTTTTGGCAGCGGCAACGCACTCAAGTACCATGGCTTCCATTTGGTCCATTTTCTTGAGCATATCCTTAGCCAGAGCAATTTGGCAGCGGGCACGCACCAGATTGTGGTCGGGGTATCCGGTTTTGAAGTACTTGTCCCCGTCCAGATAGTCAGCCAAGAAGCGGGTAGCAAGCTCTGCAGTAATGCAGAAACAGCTGAGAGCCAGGGTATCAATTTCCTTCTGGGTCATGGTGTTGGCGGTCATGGAAAGGAAGCCTTCCGCGAAAGCACGGAATACATCCATATTCACGCCCACCTTATCATAATCGGTGCTGTCTTCTTCCTCATAGTTTGCGGCAAAGCGAATGGCATCGCCAAAGTCGTGACCCATGACACCGGGCATAACCGTATCAAGGTCAATTACGATGAGGGATTCCCCTGTAACCTCATGGAACAACACATTATTAATTTTGGTGTCGTTATGAGTCACACGCAAAGGCAGCTCGCCCTTCAGCTGCAGGTCAGTCAGGGCACAAGCCTGCTCCTGCACAGACAGCAGATACTCGATTTCCTCACGAACCTCTGCAGCACGTCCCACAGCATCGGTTTCTACAGAACGAATAAAGTTCTCATAACGCTGACGGGTATTGTGGAAACCGGGAATGGTTTCGATGATGGTATTGGGGTCAAAGTCGCAGAGATTGTTCTGGAATTCCCCATATGCCTTGCCGGTATTGCGCAGAATATTATGGTCGGAGGTAGAATTATAGGTCACAGAAGGCACATAGTTGGTCATACGCCAGAAGTTTTCCCCGTCCAATACGTAGGTCTTACGGTCTGCAGTATGATGGAAATGCAGAGCCAGCTGACCGGGGTTCTTTGCGCGAATGTGTTCTGTAATTTTATCCACGTTATCCATCAAGCCAACAGGATTGCGGAATGCATAGGTATTCACATTCTGCACCAAGAAAGACTTGGGTTTTCCGTCGGGAAGAAGGAAATTAACCTTATATGTATGATGAACATTGCCGGACTTAATCACATCGTAGCCCAGATATTCATAATCAATGCGGAAAAGTCGGCTGACTTCCAGCAGCTTATCGTAAAGTTCCATATATTTACCCACCTAACTCCCAAAAGGAGTTGATATTTCACATATTTATAACCAATATAACACAAATTCCATAATTCGTAAACTATTGGTTTCATATATAGCCGTATTTTGCATAAAATACCAAAACCCACAGTATAAAAACTGTGGGTTTTTCCTTTGATGTTGGCACTGACTTATCTTCCCGGGTCGCTTCCAACCAAGTATTGTCAGCACGGGTGAGCTTAACTTCCGTGTTCGGAATGGGAACGGGTGGACCCTCACCGTTAAAAGCACC
>JAZREI010000069.1:0-4640 GCA_045660685.1 Oscillospiraceae bacterium | reverse complement strand
AAGCTCCCCCCGTTTTCGGTGGCACCTTTCTTTTTTCGTGTTTACTTCATTTCCGGAAGCGCATACTTCTTGCTGTACATATCAAACTGCGCTTCGAAATCCTTGTAGATTTCGCGGACATTGTCGGTATAGGTATGGATCAGGAAGTTGCGGCTGTGGCGTTCGATAATACGACCCGCAACATTGGAGCAGTGGTCAGCTACACGTTCCAGATTGGTCAGCATATCGGACAGAACGAAGCCCATTTCGATGGTGCAATCGCCCTTCTGGAGACGGTGAATGTGACGCTTGCGGAGCTGTTCCTTCAGAACGTCGACAACTTCTTCCAGAGGCTCGATCTGCTTCGCCTTGACAATATCGTCATTGCAGAATGCATCGTAAGCCAGATCCAAAATTTCATACACAGCACCGCCCATAATGGTCAGTTCTTCCTGCGCACTTGCAGAGAAGCTTACCTTCTTTTCGCGCATTTCTTCCACAGATTCCAGAATATTCACCGCATGGTCGGAAATACGTTCAAAGTCACCAATCAGATGCAGCAGCTCTGCGGTAATGGCACGGTCTTCCGCACTCAGCGCGGTATTGGACAGCTTTACCAGATAGTTGCCCAGCATATCTTCGTAACGGTCAACCTTATCTTCATCGGAAACGATTTTTGCAGCCAGTTCCTTATCGTAAGCACCTGCAATTACCAGAGAGTCCTTCAGGCTCTGATTTGCAATGCCTGCCATCTTGCAAACTACACGGTGGCACTGTTCAATCGCAACAGCGGGAACGTCCATCAGACGTTCGTCAATCATTTCGATGGCATCTTCGTCCTCATCTTCCTTAATCAGAACGTAAGCCAGCTTTTCCAGCAGACCGCTCAAGGGCAGCAGCAATGCGGTACACAGAATATTGAACGCACTGTGTGCAACCGCAATGGAGACCTGATTTGCAGCTTCATTCAAAATCGCAGGAGCAAAAATTGCCTTTACGATTACAAAAACAGTCAGCCAAACCAAAGTGCCGATGATATTGAACAGCAGATGTACCAGTGCGGTACGTCTTGCGTTCTTGTTGGTGCCAACAGAAGACAGCATTGCGGTCACGCAAGTACCGATGTTCTGACCCATGATGATGGGAATGGCAGCAGCCATGGGAACCTGACCGGTAGAAGACAGTGCCTGCAGAATACCAACGGAAGCGGAGCTGGACTGGATAATGCCGGTCATCAGCGCACCTACCAGAACACCCATAATGGGGTTGGTAAACATAATCATCAGATTCTGGAATTCAGGAACATTCTTCAAGCCGCTGACTGCGTCGGACATAATATCCATGCCGAACATCAGGGTAGCAAAGCCCAGCATGATCATGCCGGTATCCTTACCCTTGGAGCTCTTGCCCATGTACATAAAAATACCGATCAGTGCCAGAATGGGGGTAAAGCTCATGGGCTTGAGCATCTGCACGAAGAAACTGTCGCCGCTGACACCGGTCAAAGACAGAATCCATGCAGTGACGGTAGTACCGACATTCGCACCCATAATAACATTGATAGCCTGACTCAAGGTCATGATACCGGAGTTTACAAAGCCAACCGCCATAACGGTGGTAGCACTGGAACTCTGGATTACTGCTGTAACAGCCAAGCCCAGCAGGAAGCCTGTCATCTTATTCCCGGTAATACGAGAAAGAATTGCCTTCAGCCCGTTGCCTGCGCGTTTTTCCAATGCTTCGCCCATTACGTTCATGCCAAACAGGAACAAGCACAAGCCGCCAATCATGGTCAACACATTAAAAATATCCATTTTATCCTCACAATAAAATATAGTCTTGCCGATGAACGCCTTCATCGGTCTTTTTCATTTTACCGTAACGAAGTGGTTTTGTAAATAGGATTCTCCATTTATCCCCATTTCGTACAATCCATTAACGCAAAAACCGAAGGCACTTTATGAAAAATAAACGCTCATCGCCGCTGCAAACCTACTTTTACTTCTTGTCATCCGTAGCAGGCCCATCCAGCAGCTCACCCTCACGGGAAAATCTCGACCCGTGACAGGGACAGTCCCAGCTGTGTTCCGCAGGGTTGTACTTCAGCGCACAGCCCATGTGTGGACAGCGAGGCACCGTCGGCGTGAGAATGTTTATGGTAGACTCTCCCATATTTACCATCAGCTGCGGATGGAGCATGGTACGCTGTGGGGAAAATACCGCTTCGTAAGGGTTCTCCCGTCCCAAAATCATGTCTCGCAGCAGTTCTCCCGCTGCCATAGCCGAGGTCATCCCCCACTTATTGAAGCCCGTAGCCACAAATACATTGGGCAATGACTTGGCATACCGCCCGATATACGGGATACCATCCAAGCTCATGCAGTCCTGCGCCGCCCAATAGGCAGTTTCGCGGCTGTTTGGATAATGCTCTGCCGCGAAGCAGCGCAGCTCCTTCCAATTACCGCCCTTTTTCCCTGTGCGGTGTCCCCCGCCGCCCAGCAGCAGCCGCTTGCCATAAGTGCGGAAGGACATGCCTTTCTCGTCATCGTCCACATACATCCCCTCCATAAGCGGTGCATTCTCCAGTGCCAGCATATAGCTGCGGTGCTGATACTGCTTCACGAAATACAGGCCGTGCTTATTGAGCATAGGAAAATGGGTAGCAATGATGATGTTCTCCGCCGTGACCCTGCCGTGGTCCGTGATTGCGCCATGGGGCATCAGCTCCCACACCTTGGTATGCTCACAGATAGGCAAATCCTTTGCCACCCCGGCAAGAAAGGCCAAAGGATGAAACTGCGCCTGTCGAAAAAAACGCACCGCACCTGCCGTCTCAAGAGGCAATGGCAAGTCCTCCGAAAAATCCGCCCGATACCCAAGCCGATGGAGCACTGTCAATTCCCGCTCCATAGTTTTGCGGTCAGCGCGCGTATACACATAATTATCCCGCTCCTCATATCCGCAATCCATGTGAGCACACAGCTTTCGATACTTCGCCAGTGCCTTCTCATTGGCCTCTAAATACATTCCCGCCGTGTCCATCCCATACCGCCTGGCTATGCGATGATAGCACAGTCCGTGCTGGGATGTGAGCTTGGCCGTGGTATTTCCCGTTACACCGCCGCAAATGCGGTCAGCCTCCAGTAGCAGACAATCCACTCCTGCTTCACGCAAATGATATGCACACAGCAGCCCTGCGATTCCGCCGCCGATAATCAGCACATCCGTCTTTTGATTACCGGACAGCGGCTGAAATCGGGGCAGCACCGCAGTCTTATGCCAAATAGATTCCATAGTATCACCTCTTTTTATAGCCTGTCCGAAGCCTTGTCCACTATACGAAAATTGACATTTTCAAATGGGATTGATAGAATGAATATTTGAATTGAGGTGTTTTCATGAACATGACAAAAGCCACGGGAATCCTCCCATGGCTGCGTATTTATAAATTGTATCGCTCCGCCTTTCCCCGCTGTGAGCGCAAACCCTTTTCCATGATTTACAAAATGTCCCGCGCAGGAAAAACCGACACATGGTATATCACCGACCAAGGCCGTTTTGTGGGCCTTGCCATCACCATCAACGGTCCCGACCGCATTCTGCTGGACTACTTTGCCATTACCGACAACAGCCGCAACAGCGGCTACGGCTCCCAAATCATCAAGATGCTCATTGACCACTATGCCCCCAAATCCCTGTTCGGGGAAATTGAAAACGTCATCGACGAGGGAGAGGATTTGGCTGTGCGCAAACGGAGAAAGCAGTTTTATCTCCGCAACGGGCTGAAGGAAATGGAAGTAATGGTGTATCTGTTTGGGGTAAAAATGGAACTCATCGGCACGGGCACACCTCTAACCTTTGAGGAATACCGCAATTTCTATGCGGACAACTACAGCCAATGGGCAGCAGACCACATCCTCCCTGCGGTATATGAAAAGGAGACCGAGTGATGAAGTACTTTGAAAAGCATCCCATGAGCATGATTGTCATCGGCATCATCGGCATCTCCATGTCTGCCATTTTTGTGCGGTACTCCACCGCCCCCTCTGCGGTTACCGCAGCTTACCGCCTGCTGTGGACGGTGCTGCTCATGACTCCCGTCACATTAATCAGCCGTGAAACACGAACAGAGTTCAAAACCGCAGGCAAGCGCAATATTCTGCTCAGCTGCCTCAGCGGTGTCTTTCTGGCAGTACACTTCGCCCTGTGGTTTGAGTCGCTGAAGCACACCTCCGTGGCAAGTTCTACCACCATTGTCTGCACAGAGGTCATTTGGGTGGCTCTGGGCTTTTGCCTGTTTTTGAAGGGCAAACTGTCCAAGAAAGCCATTTTCGCCATTGCCGTCACCTTACTGGGCAGCGCACTGATTGCCTATTCCGATGCCGGCAGCGAATCCCACTTCTACGGAGATATGCTGGCATTGGCAGCTGCGGTCGCCGTTGCGGTGTATACCCTCATCGGGCGTATTGTCCGCGAGGAGCTGTCCACCACGGTCTATACCTATATGGTTTACGTGTCCTGTGCCGCTTCCCTGCTGCTGGTCTGCGGTGTTCAGGGATACCGTCTGTTTGACTATGACATCAGCGCTCCCATCGTTGGTCTGCTGCTGTCTGTTTTCTCCACCATTCTGGGACACAGCATTTTCAGCTGGTGTCTGAAAT
>JAZREI010000068.1:0-3094 GCA_045660685.1 Oscillospiraceae bacterium | reverse complement strand
GGCTGCTGGCTGTTGGCGGTGTGATGATCGTCGCCGGCTCCTTTATGGCAGGTGAAGGTCTGGGTAAGATTACAGGCATCTTCGGCGCTCTTTACAATAATGTGACCGGTTACTTCGGCGACCTGCTCAGCTATGCCCGTTTGATGGCACTGATGCTGGCAGGCAGCGTTATCGCACAGGTTTTCAACACCATCGGTGCGATTCCCGGTAACCTGTTTGTGTTCCTGCTGATTTCGATCGTGGGCAACGCACTGAACTTGGGTCTGAACCTGCTGGGCTGCTTCGTCCATGACTTGCGTCTGCAGTGTCTCGAGTTCTTCGGTAAGTTCTATATGGATGGCGGCATTGCGTTCCGTCCTCTGGCAATGAAAACAAAATTCTACAAAGTTACAGAAAACAATTAAGGAGGATATATTATGTTTCTCGAACAGTTTGGCGGTATGGCTCTTGGTTTCCTGGGTGCAGGTTTGGCAGCAGCTCTGTGCTGCATTGGTTCCGCAAAGGGTACCGGCACTGCCGGTGAAGCAGGCACCGGTCTGCTGTGTGAAGACCCCAACACTTTCGGTAAGGTTCTGATTCTGCAGGTTATTCCCGGTACTCAGGGTCTGTACGGTCTGGTTGTATGGTTCTTTGCTTGCTTCCAGATGGGTATGCTGAACGGCACCGCTGTTGATCTGACTGTTACCGAAGGTCTGCGCTACTTCGTAGCTTGTATGCCCATCGCTCTGGGCGGCTTCCTGTCCGCTATTGCACAGGGTCGCGTTGCAGCAGGCTCCATCAACATTCTGGCAAAGCAGCCCGACCACTGGTCCAAGGGCATGGTTCTGTGCATTACCGTTGAATTCTACGCAATTCTGTCCCTGCTGGCTTCCATGCTGATGATCCTGAACATCTAAGCCAAATCCCCACACTCTTAATTCAAAGAAAGGGACGCGCTTATGAAGGGAATTGAAAAAATCACAGCCCGCATTGCGGCAGATGCCGAAGCAGCCAACAGCGCAGTACGCGAAGAATCTGCAAAGCGCATCGCTGAGATCCGCGCTGAATATGACAAGAAAGCACAGGAAGAAGCTGCGGCCATTCTCCGCGCAGGGGAAAAGGAAGCACAGCAGCACGCTTCCCGTATCGAAAGAAACGCACAGCTGGAATCCAAGAGAGACGTTCTGGCAATCAAGCAGGAAATGGTCTCCAAGGCTTTCGAGCTGGCAAAGAGCAAGTTCGCTCAGATGCCTCAGGCTAAGTACGTAGCATATCTGTCCCGTCAGGTAGTCTCCTGCTGCAGCGGCGAAGCACAGCTGGTGCTGAACGCTGCCGACAAGGAAAAGTACGGCGCACAGCTGGAAGCGCTGTGCAACATCCAGCTGAAGGGCAAGGGCTCCATCACTGTTGCGGAAGAAACCGCTGATATCGTGGGCGGCTTCATTCTGAAGCAGGGTGATGTGGAAGTGAACGGCACAATTGACATTTTGCTGGAACTGATCCGCGGTGAACTCGCTGCTCAGGTGGCACAGGTGCTTTTTGAAGGCTGAAAAATCGCCTTTGGGGCACAAATCATCCCCGGCGAGGAGGTAAGAAATTGTCAAAAGTAAAAGATAACGCTTACCTGGCACTTACCGCCATGCTGCGGGCCAGAGAAGCTAAAATGTTGGATCGCGACAGAATGGACCGTATGCTGAACGCATCCTCCTACGCAGACGCAGCTAAGCTGCTGGTGGACTGCAAGTATGAGGATATGTCCGGTCTGGACAGCAAGATGCTGGACGTGGTTCTGAATGCGCGCAAAGAGGGGATTTTCGAGGAAATCTATCGGATGTCTCCCGAGAAGGAACTGGTTGATGTGTTCCGTCTCAAATACGATTACCACAATGCAAAGGTCATTGTGAAGGCTGCCGGTGTGGGCATCGGTGGTGACCATCTGCTCAGCGAAGTAGGCCGTGTGCCTTCCGAACTGATTGCCAAGGCATATGCGGAAGATCACTACTCCATTTTGCCCGCTGCACTGGGCAAGGCTGTGAAGGAAGCCAAGCTCATGCTGGCGAAGAGCGGCAACCCCCAGCTGGCTGAGTTCATTCTTGACCGTGCTTACTTTGAAGAAATGACTGCCATCGCTAATCAGCAGGGCAGTGCATTCCTGCAGGGTTATGTAAAGGTCATGATTGACTCTGCAAACCTGCGCACCGCTGTGAGAACTGTGCGTATGAACAAGGGCATCGATTTCCTGATGCAGGCGCTCATCGTCGGCGGCAATGTGTCTCCCGCAAAAATGGCACAGGCTGCTGTCAGCGGCGACGGTCTGGCGGCTCTGTTCACCGCAACCGTTCTGCAGAATGCGGCGCTTGCAGGTGTGGACGCCATGAAGGGCGGCTCCATGACAAAGTTCGAATTGGCATGTGACAATGCCGTGACTGCATACCTGAGCGGTGCGAAGATGGTCAGCTTCGGCTGCCAGCCCGTCATCAAGTATCTGGCACTGGTAGAAGCGGAAACCACCGCAGTGCGTATGATTCTGTCCGGTAAGATGGCAGGCATCGCACCCCATGTCATTCGGGAAAGGCTGCGTGAGATAGATGCTTAAAATTGCTGTTATTGGCGGTCGCGAAACCGTAACAGGCTTCAAGGCATTGGGGCTGGACGTTTTTCCTGTGGAAAACGATGTGCAGGCTAAGGAAACCCTGCGTACTCTGACTCGTTCCACCGAAGATACTTATGCCATCATCTATCTGGAAGAAACTCTGGCAGTCACTTTGGAAAATGAGATCAACAAATTCAAAGACAAACCCATTCCGGCAATCATTTTGATTCCCGGTCGTGAGGGCTCTCTGGGGCTTGCACAGGCTGCACTGCGTGCATCTGTGGAACGCGCAGTCGGCTCCGATATCCTTTAATGAAGGAAGGTAAATGAATGAGCGGTACAATTGTAAAAGTATCCGGTCCTCTGGTTGTTGCGAACGGCATGAGCGATGCAAACGTTGCAGACATCGTTCGTGTTGGTGAACAGCGACTGGTAGGCGAAATCCTGAATATGACCGGCGACAGCGCTTCTATTCAGGTTTATGAAGAAACTTCCGGCATCGGCCCCGGTGCAAAGGTAGAG
>JAZREI010000067.1:0-8267 GCA_045660685.1 Oscillospiraceae bacterium | reverse complement strand
TTCGTGTTCGCCCTGTATGTCGGACAGGAAATGTTCGCTGCCTTTGGGGAGGTTCAGCATTGCCTGCAGCCGAATGACTTCGCTGCCTGCTGCCTGCACACGCGGGTACTGCTCTGCCAGCAGCTGCATATAACGCAGACGTTCGGGGGTCAGGTTGGTTTTGTCGATCATAAAATCCTCCGAATACTTATTGATTCTTATTTCTTTGTTCTTATTTCTTATTTCAATTTCTCTATTTCGCAGACTGTGATTACGCCGTCACGGACGGTGAAGCGGACGTCAAACTCCAAGAAGTTGAAGCCGTACACACGGTCGGGGTCCTCCTGATAGGAGGGGCGAGGGTCCTGAGCCAGAATGCCGAACAAACCTTCCCGCTTGTCCTCGGGAATCATCTGCAGCCACTCCGCGGGGAACACCACTTCCAGTGCGTAGTCCTTCACGTCATCGGCAAAGCCGCCACGGGCTTGGGGGTGGGCGTCCGTGAAGGGGAGATAGGGCTTTACATCATAGATGGGAGTGCCGTCCATGAGGTCTGCTCCTGTGACCACCAGCACGGGACCGAGCTTCTCATCCTGTTCCACACGCACAAGCTCCACGCTGCTCAAGCCCAGACTGTTGGGACGGTAGGGGGAGCGGGTGGCGAATACGCCCATACGCTTGTTGCCACCCAGACGGGGCGGCTTTACGGTAGATGCCCAAGTGTTCCGCTTGTTTTCCGAGAAGCCCCAAATCAGCCACAGGTGGCTGTAGCCTTCCATGCCGCGGAATGCCACGGGGTCACGGTAGGTGGGCTCGAATACGATGCGTGCCTCCAAGGTGTTCACCAGCCCGCTTTGACGGGGGCAGCCGAACTTGGTGGGCAGGTCCGTTTGAATATAGGCGATGGGGGAGATGGTATAGCTGTGTGCTTGTTTGGCCATGGCAAATCTCACTTTTTCAGTCTTATATAAAGGTTGCACTAACATTGTACTCTCATTTTAGTATTTTCGCAACGGGATTTCCTAGTTTATTTTCTGTCGTTCACAATTTGTATGTAAATTCCCAAGAATATGTGATACAATATAATCACACCAAAATATGGAAGGAGAACCATCCTTGAAAATCGAGAAAAAACCCGTGCGAGGCTTTTTGGTGGCAACTATTGTAACTGCCATCCTTGCCTTTGCGTATTTCTATTTTACGCTGCCCGCACTGAACATCCATAACCCCGATGCCTTTATTTTTGCAGGCGCAGTTATCGTGGTTTGGTGCAGTCTGTATGCCATGTTTTCCACCTCCCTGCGCTTCCGCAAGAAGGAAGAGCCTGCAGCGGAACCCAACAGTCGTGACTATCTGGACGTAGACGAAGATGGCAACGTCATCCGCAAGCGTCATGCGCCTCAGGGCGGCAAAAAAATCACCGATTTGGCTGTGTTCAGCATGAAAGTGCCTCTGGCTCTGCTGATTGCTTTGGTGGTTATCTTTGTTGTGGGCGTGGTCAGCGGTCTGCCTATTTTCCGTGCCCGTTCTTACAGCGAAATGCTGGTGCCTCAGAATGGCGACTTTACCGCAGACGTTGCGGAAATTTCCTACACTCAGATTCCCATGCTGGACTCCGCATCTGCACAGGTGCTGGCAGACCGTAAGCTGGGCGAACTGAGCGATCTGGTCAGCCAGTTCGAAGTAGACAATTCCACCACTCAGATTAACCTGAATGACCAGCCTGTTCGTGTGACCTACCTGAACTATGGCGACGCATTCAAGTGGCTGAACAACTTCTCTGACGGTATCCCTGCATACATCGTCATTGACATGACCAGTCAGGAAGTTACCGTACAGAGACTGGAGCAGGGGATCCGCTACTCTCCCAGTGAATATTTCTTCCGTGATATTCTCCGTCACCTGCGTTTTGCTTACCCCACCAAGCTGTTCGGCGATGTGAACTTTGAAGTCAACGAGGAAGGACACCCCTACTGGGTTGCTTCCGTTGTGACCCGTACCATCGGTCTGTTCGGCGGTGAAGATGTCATCGGCGCAGTGCTGGTGGATGCAGTCACCGGCGAAACCACTTATTACGATGTAGGCGATGTACCCACCTGGTGTGACCGCGTATATCCCCCCGAACTGCTGACCGAGCAGTACAACTACCACGGTCTGTACCACAAGGGCTTCTTGAACTCCATCTTCGGTCAGTCTCAGGTTACCGTTACCACCAGCGGCTATAACTACATTGCCCTCAACGATGACGTTTGGATGTACACCGGCATTACCTCCGTCAGCGGCGACGAATCCAACGTAGGCTTCATTCTGGTGAACCAGCGTACCAAGGAAGCAAAGTACTATGCCATCGCAGGCGCTACCGAAGAATCTGCTATGCGCTCCGCCCAGGGTGCGGTACAGCAGTTTGGCTATCAGGCAACCTTCCCTCTGCTGCTGAACGTCAGCGGTCAGCCTACCTACTTCATGGCGCTGAAGGATGCTTCCCAGCTGGTTAAGCAGTACGCTATGGTAAACGTACAGCAGTACAATATCGTAGGTACCGGCAGCTCCGTTGCGGAATGTGAACGCAACTACGTGCAGCTGCTGGGCGACAACAACATCGAAGTGGAAACCGAAGAACTGGACACCGTGATCGGTACCATTACCGACATCCGCTCCGCGGTTATGGACGGCAATACCCGTTACTTCATCCAGCTCAACGATGCCGACCACTACTACATGGTAAGCATTGCGGATGCAAATCTGTGCGCGATTTTGAATGTGGGCGACCGCATTGCCATCGGCACCATGAGCGACGGCGGCGAGCTGCGCAACGCATACTCTGTGGAAAGAAACTAAACAATCAGATGATAAAAAAGGACGATTTCGAAAGAAATCGTCCTTTTTGTTGTGCAATTGTGAGAAACGCGTGCATTATTTACTCCGTACTATATTCAGCTCCGCAAAGCCGCCCACGCAGTGCCAGTTGTCAAAGTCGCAGATTGGTGCGGTGTCGGCATTGTAGGGGAAGGCTACCTGCGTATCCATGGGATATTCCGACAGATACGAACGGTCGGGGCGGTTGACGGTGTAGTAGTTGAACCATTCGTTGGATACCACGATGTATGGTGTGTTGGATGTGCCGAATTCTCTGCTGCGGAACACTGCGTAATAGACCTTCTCGGTCAAATCAACCGTACAGAGTGTGTTCTGTAGAAAATGGGTTTCTACGGTGTGTTCGCCTATGTAAATTGTGGAGAAAACTCGCAGCAATTTTATCTGCTCTCTTTTTGAAAATACGATGACGAACCAAGGAAATGCAACATAGCAGCATACAAACAGTGCGTAGTAACCGAGGGTGCTTCCTTCCATGGATGTAAGCCAAATCATGACTGCGAAGAAAAGGAGACTGTATATGGTTAATGCCAGCTCTTTCCAAGGCGTGGGGAGTAGGCGTACCTTGCGGCTGATGCTGTGAGTGGCAGGCTTGTCTTTATGCTGCGCTATTAGAGTTGCCCAGTCTGCCTTTTGGGCAGGAATGCACATCTTTGCAGGAAAGAGACTTAGAAGCTCGTCATCAGCGTTGGAGGGAAGTGTGATTTGGGTTTTGCGGTTTAACTTCCCTGAAAAGTAGAAGGTTTCTGTGGTTACGCTGTTTGTGAAATTTTGGGAGTAGACCGCAAAAGGCTCGTTGGAGAACAGCAGGTTATAGCCTGCTTTGCCCAGATGTTGCTTTCCTGTGTAAATGGGTTTGTTTCTCCAAACCGTTGCTTTGGTTCCCAATATATAGTGTGCGATGATTTTTTCATCATCGTATTTCAAATACAGGGGCAGGTAAATGCAGGGAAAGAGAATAATCAGCAAACCCATGAGGGCAAACACCAGCATCTCAGGGATAAACCAATGCTCCAATGGCTCGCCAAACATGCCGCACAGAAAGTATATGTATAATGACATACCTATAGGGAAGCCGAACAATAGTGCCATGCTTTGCAGGATGTTTTTGCCGGTTAGCAGAATGTTGATGCGTTTCATGGTGTCCTCCTTTCAGAAGTGCAGTGGGGGTGATAAGTATCCCCCCTGTCCTCGCAAGCTCGGACATCCTCCCTTTAGACAAGGGGGGCTTATTTGTTCTCCAGTGCCAGTGCGTACAGCTCGTTTTTGCTGTAGCCTGTGTCCTTGGCTGCCAGCTTGCAGGCTTCCTTCAGGCTCTTGCCTTCGTCACGGTAACGGGCAACGATGTCCAGTGCCTGCTCGGGGGTCAGTTCTTCTTCTGCTTCCTCGGGAGCGCCGCCGACTACCAGTACAAACTCACCCTTGGGGGCGGTTTCGTTGAAGTGGGTCAATGCGCCGCCGATGGTGGTGCGCAGGGTCTGCTCATGGAGCTTGGTGATTTCACGGACCACGGCAATGGGACGATCAGCGCCGAAATACTCTGCCATGTCCTCCAAGGTGCGCAGCAGCTTGTGGGGGGCTTCGTAGAAAATCATAGTACGCATTTCCTTTTGGAGGCTTTCCAAGTGGGGGATGCGTTCTTTTTTGTTCACGGACAGGAAGCCCTCGAAGCACCAGCGGCTGGTGGGCAGACCCGATACTGCCAATGCGGAGACTACCGCACTGGGGCCGGGGACTACGAATACGTCGATGTTATGCTCGGCGCACATACGGACGATGTCCTCGCCGGGGTCGGAGATGGCAGGCATGCCTGCATCGGTGACCAGTGCGCAGGTTTCACCCGACAGCAGACGGGACAGAATCTTTTCCCCGCTGACGTTCTTGTTATGTTCAAAATAGCTGACCAAGGGCTTCTTGATTTCAAAGCGATTCAGCAGCTTCAGGGACACACGGGTGTCCTCGGCGGCGATGAAGTCCACCTGCTGCAGTACTTCTACCGCGCGGGGAGAGAAGTCCCCCAGATTGCCGATGGGCGTACCCACCAGATACAATGCTCCGCTCATGCGAATTCACCTCTATGATAAATTTTTTGGATTTCGTGTGTGTCAGAACCGTCGTCATTGGCAAGAATCAAAGGAGGCTCGATGATGAGACCTGCTTTGCCGCCTCTGCGTGCTTCCACCAAAATCAGGTTGGGGGCGCTTGCTGCCTTGTGCTGTACCATGCGCAGACGCTTGGGCTCCAGACCGTACTTGGTCAGTGCGCACAGCAGCTCGCTCAGTCGCTCGGGGCGATGAACCACGGTGAATGCGCCACCCCATTTGACCAGATACCCAGCAGCCTTGCACAGGTCGTCCATGGTGCAGCTGCGCTCGTCACGAGCGGTGGCGCGCTTGTCGTCGGGGGCGTTGAAGCCGCCCTTGACGGGGAAGTAGGGAGGATTGGAGATGACCAAATCGAAGCTGCCTGCTTCGAACAGCTTGCGGTGCTCACGCAGGTCACCTTCCAGAATGTTCTCGGGAGCGAAGCCGTTGGCGGACATGTTTTCACGGCATACGGCGGCGCTTTCGGGCTGGATTTCGATGCCCAGTACCTGTGCCTTGGGAGCTTTGTAAGCGGTCAGTACCGTCAGTACCCCTGCACCGCAGCCTAAGTCCAGAACTTTCTTGGCTCTGGTGGGATTGGTGAAGTGGGCCAACAGCACGGAGTCGGTGCCCAGCTTGAATCCATATTCGGCTTGATGGAATTTCGGCCCGCCGGGCCACAGTTCGTCGAACATTTTGATCTCCTTTTTTTAGCTCGCACCAAAACGTTTGTATTCGCTCAGTTGGTGCTCGATAACGTTTTTGCGATATGGTGGGGGCAGTTCGCCCATTCAAAGTGCTATCGCATACACAATTATTCTATCACAAATTTAGGGGAATTGCCACGGTGAAGACAGTATTCGCCGATTTTATTTTCAGTCCTATGCAATAATCAGATGAAATAGGAACGGAGGGATGCCTATGAAACAATCGGAACAATTTACCACAAAGGCACGGTCCGCTATTGAGCGGGCTCGTCTGGCTGCCATGGAATTTGGCAGCAGCAACGTGGGAACGGAGCATTTGCTGCTGGGGGTAGCAGGGGAAAAGGACAGCATGGGGGCGAAGCTCCTGCGAGACGGTGGCTTTTCGGAGCTGCGGCTGCGAGAGGAAGTGCGCCGTCAATCGGGGAAGTATCACGGGGTACCTACGATTGGTTTGACCTTGGATGCACGGGATGCCATTCGGCGTGGAGGCGAGGATGCCAGACGTTTGGGGCATCTGTATGTTGGTACAGAGCATATTCTCCTTGGGATTTTGCGGATGCCTGAATGCGGAGGAGCCCGTGTCATCACTGCGTTGGGCGGCGATTTGAATAAGGTCTACACAGAGGTTGTCAGTGTGTTTGATGGTCGGGAGTTTCGTCCCCGTACTGCCCAGACAGCCAAGACAAGCCAGCGAAAAGCAGACACCCGTACCCTTGACCAATACGGCAAGGACATGACAGAGGCTGCCCGAGGGGGAAATATTGACCCTGTGGTGGGCAGGGAGACGGAAATTCGCCGTGTGCTGCAAATCTTATCCCGACGCACGAAAAACAACCCTGCACTCATCGGTGAGCCGGGGGTTGGGAAGACTGCGGTGGTGGAAGGCATCGCGGCACGTTTGGCAGGGGGAGATGTGCCCGAATGTCTGCGGGGGAAACGGCTGGTATCTCTGGATTTGACTGCGCTGGTGGCAGGTACCAAGTACCGCGGTGACTTTGAAGAGCGGGTGAAGCAAATTCTCAAAGAGGTCACCAAGGCAGGGGATGTGATTTTGTTCATTGATGAGCTGCACTCCATCATCGGTGCAGGCAGTGCGGAAGGGGCTATCGACGCTTCCAATATGATTAAGCCTGCGCTGGGGCGAGGGGAGCTGCAAATTATCGGCGCCACCACCATTGAGGAGTACCGACGATACATCGAAAAGGATGCGGCACTGGAGCGACGGTTTCAGCCTGTGCAGGTGGACCAGCCCAGTCCTCACCAGACCGTGGATATCTTACGAGGGATTCGGGGCAAGTATGAGATGCACCACGGCTTGCGCATTTCCGACGAGGCTTTGGAGGCGGCGGTGGAGCTGTCTGTGCGGTATATTTCTGCCCGTTATCTTCCCGATAAGGCCATTGACCTTGTGGATGAGGCGGCTGCACGGGTGCGTATGGAAGGGGCTGCGGAGCCCGACAGCCTCCGCACTCTGCGATTGCGCATGGAAGCCTTGGAAACCCAAAAGCGACAGGCTGCGGCGCAACAGGATTTTGAAGCTGCCGCAGAGCTTCGTGACGAAGCGGAAGCGGTGCAGGGGGAATTGGAAGCTGCCCTTGCTGCATGGGAGCGGCAGCGGTATGAAACGGGACTTGTGGTGACTGCCGAGGATGTGGCAGCGGTGGTGTCCGATTGGACCGGTGTGCCTGTGCGGTCAGTGTCTGGGGACGAGACCGCGCGGCTTATGGGCATGGAGGATGCCCTGCGCTTGTCCGTAGCGGGACAGGATGAGGCGGTGGAGGCAGTCAGTCGTGCGGTGCGCCGTGGGCGAATCGGATTAAAAGAGCCCAATCGCCCTATCGGAAGCTTCCTGTTTTTGGGACCTACGGGGGTGGGGAAAACTGCATTGTGTCGAGCTCTTGCCCAACAGCTGTTTGGCAGTGACTCCGCTCTGCTGCGGTTTGATATGTCCGAATACGGAGAACGACACGCGGTCTCTCGTCTCATCGGCTCACCTCCCGGCTATGTGGGTCATGAGGAAGGTGGTCAGCTTACGGAAGCGGTGCGGCGCAAGCCCTATTCCGTGGTGCTGCTGGATGAAATCGAGAAGGCAGGGGAGGAGATCTGGAATGTGCTGCTGCAGGTGCTGGAGGACGGACGGCTCACAGACGGCTGCGGACGTACAGTGGATTTCCGCAACTGCGTCATTGTCATGACTTCCAACATCGGTGCGGGCAGCATCGTATCGGGCGGGGCGCTGGGTTTTGCGGAAAACCGCAGCAGCGAGCAGCGGGAAAACGAGCGGATGCGTGAGCGGGTCATGGAGCAGCTGCGGCGCAGATTCCCACCGGAATTTCTCAACCGCATTGACGAAACCGTGGTATTCCGCAAGCTGACCGTGGAGGATTTGGAACGGGTCACCCGTATGCTGCTGGATACACTGGGGGAACGTATGGCGGCGTTGGGGATTGGACTGCAGGTGACAGATGCCTGCGTGTCTCTGCTGGCTCGGCGAGGTTACGACGGCAAAATGGGGGCAAGACCCTTGCGGCGGCTGGTGCGCAGCTTGGTGGAAGACCCTGCTGCAACAAGACTGCTTCGGGGCGAGCTGCGAGCGGGGGATACCTTGTTGGCAGACGGTGAG
>JAZREI010000066.1:0-3285 GCA_045660685.1 Oscillospiraceae bacterium | reverse complement strand
TGGGTATCTGCCCCTTCCTGGGTGTTTCTCAGAAGGTTGATACCGCTCTGGGTATGGGTCTGGCTGTTACCTTCGTTATGGGTATGGCATCCGCTCTGTGCTATGTTGTTACCGGTCTGCTGAACATGTTCGACCTGGGCTACATGGGCACTCTGGCTTACATCCTGATCATTGCATCTCTGGTTCAGCTGGTAGAAATGTTCCTGAAGAAGAACATTCCTTCTCTGTACTCCTCTCTGGGTATCTACCTGCCTCTGATCACCACCAACTGTGCAGTTCTGGGTGTTGTTCTGCTGAACGTACAGAACGCTTACAACTTCATCGAATCCGTTACCTACGGTATCACCGGCGGTATCGGCTTCCTGGTAGCAATCGTTCTGTTCGCTTCCGTTCGTGAACGTCTGGAATTTGCAGAATATCCCGAAAGCTTCAAGGGCTTCCCCATCGCACTGGTTTCCGCAGGTCTGCTGGCTCTGGCATTCATGGGCTTCAGCGGCATGAAGATTTGGTAATAGGAGGAACAAAGCATTATGATGAATATTATTTATGCTGTAGCTGTCCTCGGCGTATTGGGCGCTCTGTGGGGTGCAATTCTGGCATTTGCTTCCAAGGTATTTGCTGTTGAAGTTGACCCCCGTGAAGAAGCAGTTCTGGGCTGCCTGGCAGGCGCAAACTGCGGTGGCTGTGGTTACCCCGGCTGCTCCGGTTACGCTGCTGCTATCGTTGCAGGCGAAGCTCCCATCGACAAGTGTGGTCCCGGCGGCCCCGATGCTGCTGCTAAGATCGGCGAAATCATGGGTGTTGGCGGCGGTTCCTCTGAAAAGATGATCGCGTTCGTACCCTGCTCCGGCTCTCTGGACGTTGCAGGTCTGAAGTTCAACTACACCGGCGAAAAGACTTGCCAGGCTGCTATGGGCTACGGCGGTAAGGGCACCAAGATCTGCTCTTACTCCTGCATTGGCTACGGCGACTGCGTACAGGCATGTAAGTTCGGTGCAATGAAGATCGAAAACGGCGTTGCTAAGGTTGACCGCGAAAAGTGTGTTGGCTGTATGGCATGTGCTGAAGCTTGCCCCAAGGGCGTTATTGTCAAGGTTCCCTACAGCCAGAACGAACTGGTTGCTTGCCGTTCCAACGACAAGGGTCCCGCAGTTATCAAGAGCTGCAAGGTTGGCTGCATCGGCTGCATGAAGTGCGTTAAGGAATGTCCCGCTGACGCAATCAAGGTCACCAACTTCCTGGCAGAAATCGATCCCAACAAGTGTGTCAAGTGCGGCCACTGTGAGACCGTTTGCCCCAGAAAGATTATCAAGCCTCAGGACTAATCAATCCAACAATAAAGACCTCCGAGAAATCGGAGGTCTTTTTCATTACAATTGAATTGTAGGGATCGTCGTCCTCGACGGTCCGTTTGTACGATTATTTGCAAGGGCAGTCATTCGTGGAAGCTTGCGGTGTAGCGGGGGAGGACTGCTTTCCAAAATATGACCCCATTCAGAATCAGCAGTACGCCGAAACCTATGCGTGCGGTGGTTTCCGGAATCAGCAGGGCAATGCCGTTCATGTCTCCGCCGCCGAAGAAGCCGCACAGCACACTCAGATAGACAGGGTCAAGTAGCAGCAGGGCAATGGTCACGTAATAGCAGCAGGCTTTGAAAACCTTGGAAGGGGAGCGGCAGATGGGCTTCGACAGCAGTACCATGGTATATGCCGCGATTTGGGATGCTGCCGCACCCAGCAGGCAGAAGATGCCCAATTGTGTGTCGGTCAGCAGCTCCCGATGGATGTCGATTTGGACACCGAGACCCATGAAATTGATTTGCTTGAAGACACCCATGCACACTGCGTACAGCAGATGCGCGCCCTCATGGATGATATAATAAGCGGCCACTGCAGTCAGCAGGCCGATGTATTGTCTGGTGCGTTTGCTCATCTCTTACCCTTGCCTTTGCCGGTCAGCCATTTGATGACAAAAATGATGGCAGCCATAACAGCGACCTTTGCGAATGTTACAGCCATGCTCGTCGCTGCTATGGGCAGAGCCTGTTCACCGCTGATTGCAGTGAGTGAGGAGAAAATATCCTTTTCAACCCACATATAGACAATGTATGCAATTGCAATGATTCCGACGATGAGTCTCCAAGGCTCTTTCTTTTTCTTTTGGTTCATGGTTACGGTTCCTTTCGGCTTGCGCTTTTGCGCGGAAGTTGATATAATGTGTCAAAACACCCTCAAAAGGAGTAGAATTATGGATTTCCTGTTTCGTTTGCTGCCCCCTGCACGCTGGCGCATTCTCTGCATGGCACTGCTGATCGGCGCTTTGATGTGCTGTTTGTCTTCTTACGTGGAAGGCAGCAGCGTTTATGAAAATGCTGCGGCAATTTGTCTGGCGCTGGCCATCGGCGGTACGTTTGGTTTCTGGCGCTGCCCTCGCTGTCGTCGTGTGCTGCCCCTGAAGAATATGATGTATCTGAAGGAATGCCCCAAGTGCCGCACGGACGTACGAAATTTCAAATACTGATGACTGCACCCCCGACATTGTCGGGGGTGTTTTCGTTTTAATACTTGTTCTTCAAAATCGCGTAGCTGATACAGTACAGCACAAGGACAAGGCAGACGCTGCCGCTGCAGAAATACATCAGATCCTCGCGGCCCATCAGTTTGAAGACAATGCTGCCGACGGCTGCAATCATCACGAACAGATAGCCTGCCCAGCTCCACGCCTTCAGACGAATGAATTTGTTGCGTTCGTCATTCATTTCAACGTCGTATTCTTCCTTATATTCGGGATCACGCTTGTAGCGAATGCTGCGGATGAGGAATACGATGCCCACACCTATGAGCCCGCCGCCCATGCCGCCCCAGTAGCTGTCAATCAAGCCGATGGCGCTGCAAATCCACAATGCAAAGCCCAGAATGATTTCCACAATACTTGCAATGAAACGTTTGTTGTTCATGGTCAGTCCTCCTCGTAAATAAATACTTCCTCAATGGGCATTTCAAAATACCGTGCGATTTTAAATGCCAGTTGGATGGAAGGGTTGTATCGTCCGTTTTCGAGAGAGCTGATGGTCTGGCGGGAGACCCCCAGTGCTTTGGCAAATTCATCCTGACGGATGCCGCGCTCCTTGCGGATGCTTTCAATTCTGTTTTTCATGTGCAGAGCCTCCTTAATTGTAAAGTACCCTTTACAATTAGAGAGTAGCATAACCTGACTGGAATGTCAAGTGCGCTTTACATTTTGGGGCGCAAAAAAGCCTCTCCTTTTAAGGAGAGGTGGGTTTT
>JAZREI010000065.1:0-2555 GCA_045660685.1 Oscillospiraceae bacterium | reverse complement strand
CGTATGGTTTGCAATCTCATACCCCCGGTAGAATTCCCTGTATTCTTCTTCGGTCAAATAATTCATATTATGGCTGCACAAATTAAACGTTCCCTTAATTCCCGCAGGACGAACAATTTTGATGAATTTCTCATCGTTGGGTACAATTCCATCATCAATGGAAAATGTAATGGCCTTTCTTGTCCACCCGGGAAAAAACTTGGTATCCACCGTTTTCATTACTTCCTCCTCCTGGTTATGGACAGGGTTTCAGTCAACGCACCACAGTCAGTCCATAGCGCATCAGCTTATCCATGATTTCTTGCACCTCCGCCGAATCTGGCGGCGATACTGCTGGCATGGTATTCTCTCTGCCGATAACCTGATATTTTGACCCTGCCAAATTGTTGTAGGGAAGCACCTTTACTCTGCGGACATTCTTCAGGTGTCCCAAAAACTCACCCATATCCTCTACTGCTGCAGTATTCATTCCCGGAATAAGAGGGATACGAATTTCGACTTCTTTATTCAGAGAATCAAGATACCGTAAGTTCTCAAGAATCTGTTTATTGGAGCGGCCGGTACAGAAGCGATGGGCTTCCTCATCCATATGCTTCAAGTCGTAGAGAAACAAGTCTGTATAAGGCGCTACGCGGTCTATCGCTTCTCTATTGACTAAACCACAGGTGTCTACCGCACAATGTATTCCCTCCGCTTTCAGTCGTCTCAACAATTCCATGCAGAACTCAGCCTGACAAAGGCATTCACCGCCGGACAATGTGACTCCACCGCCTGATTGTTCATAAAAACATTTGTCAGCAAGCACCTTTTTAAGCACATCATCCACTGTCATCTCGCATCCGGAAGGTACAAGTGCTTGGTTGGCACAGCTCTTTGCACAAGCTCCGCAGGCTTGACATTTTTCACGGTCAAAATGATGCATTCCGTTTTCCAATGAATGTGCCCCATTAGGACATGCTTTAACACAGGCTCCACAGCTGGCACATTTATGTTCCATGTATTGGATCTCCGGGTGGAAGGATATTCCCTCCGGATTATGACACCACTTACAAGCCAACGGGCAACCTTTAAAAAACACAGTAGAACGAATGCCAGGGCCGTCGTGTACTGCAAATTTCTTAATATCAAAAATCAGAGCCGTCAAATTTGTATCCATGGTTATGCGGTTACCTCCGAATGCTCTGCCCGTCTGATAAATTCGTCCTGCTCCAACCGGGACAAATTTACAAAGTACACATTCCAGCCACACAGTCTGATCTGAAGTGTTCTGTACTGTTCCGGGTTTTGCTGAGCTTTTTTCAACACATCAGGACTCAATACATTGATCTGAATACCAATGCCGCCCTGCAGAAGGAATACTTTCAAAAGGCCCAGCATAGCCGTAAGGCCTTCCTCACCCTGCACCGCAGAAGTATGAAGCATCAGATCCAGCGCAGTTCCATTGGGAACCTTGGTGAAATCAATCTTGGTGACTGTATGAATCAGATCGGTAACACCATTCTTATCCTGACCCTCTGCAGCACATACATTTTTGCTTAAGGGCACCCTTGCCAATCTACCATTCGGTGCGGCGCCGGCCTTTTCTCCCAGTGCAATGTAGCCGTCAATGGAGAAGAAACCGCACCGGTACACGCCGTTTCGACCATTAGGCTTATTGTTGATGAGACCACACAGATAGTTGGTCAAATCCGCCAAAATGGTATCGACCTCTTCGCAATTGTTACCATACTTGGGATAAATACCAATGCATCGTCTTTGCAGATCTTCATGACCGGCCCAATTGTTTCTTAAGATTTCCGCAAATTGGCTCAATGTCACTAATTTCTCTTCGTAAACAGCCTTTTTTACTGCAACAATAGAGTCAATCGCGTCTGCAATAGATACGATATTGATAGAAGAATTGTTATATTTTGCTCCGCCTGCATAGAGATCTTTGCCGCTTTCCACAGCTTCCTGCATTGTTGCACTGAAAAGCGGTGCGTGGATAATCTTACTGTAATGGCGCTCATAGCTGTTGACAATGTCCATGGTATGGGATACCGCATTGGCAAGATGCGCTTTCACAGCAGCATAAAAACCCTCAAAATCTTCAAAGGTAAGCCCATCAATTTCCCAGTACTTATCGCCCGTCAGTAAATCTCTACCATCGTTGACAGCCAGTTCAACCGCTTTTGTTACATTGATTCGGGCGTTGCTGGTACAAGGCAACTCTTTGCCCAAACTGGCAGGCTCATAGCAGCCAATTGGAGCGTAGTGCCTAGCCTCCTCCGGCTTCTGTCCCAGATTAACGAGACCTTGGATGACAACCTCGTCATTCATGAACACAATGCTGCTTCTTCCGTTTCGGATCATTTCCAGTGCCTTTTTCAGCAAATCATCAGGGATTCCCCGATAGCAGCGAATATGAAGCTTCGGGTCATTGATATTAAGTTCATCATAAACATCCAGAAGCAAATAGGTCAGTTCGTTGGTAATCCCCTTTCCATCTCTGTCAACACCCGCGAGATAGAACGGTGTATTCGCAATGGCTTCCAAGGCATAGAACTTATAGAAAT
>JAZREI010000064.1:0-5440 GCA_045660685.1 Oscillospiraceae bacterium | reverse complement strand
AAATGAAAAAAATTCTCGCAATGATCCTGGCTCTCGTTATGTGCTTCTCTGTGGTAGCATGTGGTGGCGGCTCCGATGATGCTGCAATCACCGACGAAGGCGCAGCAGTTGAAACCAAGGTTCTGAAGGTTGCTTTCAACCAGACCATCACCAACCCCGAAGCACAGACCCTGCAGTGGATCTCCGACGAGCTGGAAGCTCGCACCGAAGGCCGCTACAAGCTGGAAATCTACCCCGACGCACAGCTGGGCGACCAGGCTCAGACTCTGGAACAGGTAACCATGGGCGTTCTGGACATGTCTCTGGTAGCTAACTCCGTTATCGAAACCTACGCTTCCGACTTCGCTATTCTGGGCACTCCCTACGTTTACGACTCCATCGAACACCAGCAGCGCGTATTCGAATCCGGCAAGCTGGACGCTCTGTACGAAACCACCAAGGCTCACGGCTTCACCGTTCTGTCCGCTTACTCTCTGGGCGCACGTAACCTGTACACCCGTGACGGCGCTGTTACCACTCCCGACGAACTGAAGGGCATGAAGATCCGCGTTATGGGCTCCGAAACCTGCATCAACATGATGAACGCAATGGGCGGCGTTGGTATCGCTATGGCTCAGGGCGACGTTTACTCCGCAATTCAGACCGGTACTCTGGACGGCGCAGAAAACAACATCATCACCTACACTGACCTGGTTCAGTACGAAGTAGCTCCCTACTACAACTACTCCGGCCACCTGATGATTCCCGACCAGCTGGTTATCGCTAACGGCGTTCTGGAATCCATGTCCGCTGAAGACCAGGCTATCCTGATGGAAGTTTGCGCAGAATCCATCCCCCTGTGCTTCCAGAAGTGTGCTGACCTGCGTGGCGAATACCAGGCAAAGGCAGCTGAAAAGGGCGTTATCTTCTCCGACTGTGATGTTCCCGCATTCCAGGCTCTGTGCCAGGATCTGATCATGGACGTAGCAAACCGCAACGACATGACCAAGGCAGCTTACGAAGCTATCGTTTCCGAACGCTAATCTGCCGTTAATAGACTGTTAAAGTTTAACAAACAGCACTCACAAACTACCCACAGCGTGCTGTGGGTAGTTTTTCTTTAACCTATATTGAAAGAAGGAGGCCACCTCGTGAAGGTACTCGGCGCAATTAAGTCCGTTATCGACAAGATCATGGAAGTGATCAACGTTATCATCCTGGGTATTATGACCGTTCTGGTTGTATACCAGGTATTTGCACGTTTCGTGCTTAACAGCCCCAGCGCTATTTCCGAAGCTCTGTCTCAGTATCTGTTCGTATGGATGATCATGTTCGGCTCCGCTTACGTTTTCGGTGTCCGCGAACACCTGACCATCGACCTGATTCGCGACAAGTTCCCCCCTGTTGTTGAAATGATTGTTGAAATCCTGTCCAACATCGTTCTGGCTGCATTCATCCTGCTGGTTTGCGTATACGGCGGCTGGATGTACACCAAGGGCCAGGCTGTTCAGATTGACCCCTCTCTGCTGGTATCTAAGTCTGTTCTGTACATTTCTCAGCCCATTACCGGTATTATTACTCTGTACTACTGTGTTTATAACACCGCTCTGGCAGTTGCTAAGTTCAAGGGCACCGTAGCCGTCAACAAGGACGAGCTCGGCAACAGCCTGGTATAAGGAGGTACATAACAAATGACTACTACAGCTCTTGCGGGCATTGTTATGATCGCCCTTATTTTTGTGACTCTGGCAGTTGGTTTCCCCATTGCTCTGTCCATCGGTGTTGGTTCCACCGCAGCTCTGTACATCATTATGCCCCAGGCAGGCGCATTCATGGTTGCAGCGCAGAAAATGTTCCAGTCCGTTAACTCTTTCTCCCTGCTGGCAATTCCCTTCTTCGTTCTGGCAGGTAACCTGATGAACACCGGCGGTATCGCTCGCCGTCTGGTAGGTCTGGCTCAGCTGGTAGCTCACAAGCTGCCCGGCTCTCTGGCACAGACCAACATCGTTGCTAACATGCTGTTCGGCGCAATGTCCGGTTCCGGCGTTGCTGCTGCAGTAGCAATGGGCAACATTCTGGGCCCCATGGAAAAGGAAGCAGGCTACTCCGATGAATACATCGCAGTTTGCAACATCGCATCCGGTCCTACCGGTATGATGATTCCTCCCTCCAACATCATGATCGTTTACTCCACCGTTGCAGGTTCCGTTTCCATCGCAGCTCTGTTCATGGCAGGCTACGTTCCCGGTATCCTGTGGGGTCTGGGCTGCATGATCGTTGCAGGCGTTATGGCTATTAAGAATGGCTACGTTTCCAAGGACCACTACACTCTGAAGCTGGTTCTGAAGACTCTGTGGGAAGGCATCCCCTCTCTGCTGATGATCGTTATCGTTATCGGTGGTATTCTGGGCGGCATCTTCACCGCAACCGAAGGCTCTGCAATCGCAGTAGCTTACGCTCTGATTCTGTCTATCATCTACCGCAACGTTACTCTCAAGAGCCTGTACAAGACTCTGTTTGACTCCGTAAAGACCACCGCTGTTATCGAATATCTGGTTTGCGTATCCGGCATCATGGGCTTCGTAATGTCCTACACCAAGATTCCCGGTCTGGTTGCTACCGCTATTCTGGGCATGACCGACAGCCCCGTTATCATTCTGCTGATTATGAACGTAATCCTGCTGATTGTTGGCTGCTTCATGGACCCCACTCCCGCAGTTCTGATCTTTACCCCCATCTTCCTGCCCATCGTACAGACTTGGGGCATGAGCGCAGTTCACTTCGGTCTGATGATGGTTATGAACCTGTGCGTAGGTACCCTGACTCCTCCCGTAGGCGCAATTCTGTTTGCAGGCTGCCGTACTCACGGTGTTAAGATTGAACAGATCATCAAGCCTCTGCTGCCCTTCTTTGCGGTTATCTTCATCATTCTGATGATGATCACCTACATCCCCTGGCTGTCCGAATTCATTCCCACCATGCTGGGTCTGATGTAATCTACACTTACTGATTGGAGACTATTTGATGGATATTCGTTATTCCACCGGCCCCAACGACGTTAAGCGTTACACCACTGAAGAACTCCGCAAGGAATTCCTCATTGAAAACCTGTATCAGCCCGATACCGTTCAGGCTGTTTACTCCCATGTTGACCGTATGGTTACCCTCGGCATCATGCCCGTAGAAAAGGTTCTCCCCATTAACGACGGCATCGACGTTTGGGCAAACTTTGGCACCAACTTCTTCCTGGAACGCCGCGAAGTAGGCGTATTCAATCTGGGTGGTGCAGGCTGGATCGAAGCGGACGGCGTTCGCTACGAGCTGGGCTTTGAAGACTGTCTGTATATCACCAAGGGCACCAAGGAAGTATTCTTCGGCAGCAACGACGGCAACAACCCCGCTCGTTTCTACGCAGTTTCCGCTCCTGCTCACAAGGTATGCAAGACCACCTTTATTTCCATTGCAGACGCAAACAAGCGTCCTCTGGGCGACGTAAAGACCGCTAACAAGCGTGTCATCAACCAGTTTATCCACCCCGACGTGCTGGAAACCTGCCAGCTGTCCATGGGTCTGACCAAGCTGGAAGAAGGCAGCGTATGGAACTCCGTACCTCCTCACACCCACGAACGCCGCATGGAAATCTACACCTACTACAACATTCCCGATGACGGCATCGTTCTGCACCTGATGGGCCAGCCCCAGCAGACCCGCCATCTGGTCATGCGCAACTTCGATGCAGTAATTTCCCCCTCCTGGTCCATCCATGCAGGCTGCGGTAGTGCAAACTACACCTTCATCTGGGCTATGGGCGGCGAAAATCAGGCATTCGACGACATGGACACCTTCAACGTCAACGAAATGCGCTAACAGTTCCTCGCGAACTACATATCGCTTTTGCCTCGCAAGCGAGACAAGATCGCTCATTTCGTTGCTCGTCACCTTCGCTCTGCAGCTTTTCTGATTTCAATTTGCCAAGCAAATTGATTGTGGATTGAAAGCTACAGCAGCGAGACCTCTCGCAACAAAAAATATACCGCCTCGAAAGAGGCGGTATATTAAAACCGACCCTGATATATCAATCAGAGTCGGTAAAGAGTATTCAAGATATTTTATTGGATAATCCCCTTGATCTGCAGCATGGGAGAGGGACGGAAGATATGCAGCAAAGGCTGCAGGTCCTTATCCAGCACATGCTTGTAATTGAGCTTGATGATGCAGCAGTCCATGAGGAACAGGTACAGACACACTTCTACGGGGCTTCCCAGAAATACAGGCACATAGTCGGTATTCAGCAGATACAAATGCAGGGAGGCAATGCGGAAGGGATTGAAACGGCTGTTGACCCACTTATTGCCATACACCACACGCAGCTGGGGTGCAGGCAGACCGGGCAGCGCGCAGGCGATGATGTTCTTCATCTTCCCCGTCAGCGCAGGCTCGGGAAGCTCGGGGTCATATACGCAGATGCTCTCATCATAGGTCAGGGTTCCGTTCATGCGGCGCTTGAGCTTTTTGGGTTCAAAAATCTGCTTGCTGCCGCGGTCCATTTCTCTCTGGAACCAGTCGTACATCTTCACCTGATCGAAATGGAAGGTAAAGGTAAAGTCATCAAAGCTATGCTGCACTTCCAGCACAGCATCGGGATTCTCGGGCAGGTAAGACGCATTCATGGCAAAGGCTCGCTCAAAAGCCATCACCCATTTCTTGCGGAAGCCACGGCCGTAATCTCTGCCGCTGATGGCATACTGGCTGCACATTTTATCCACAATATTGAATATTTCTTCTCTGTATGTATTCATTTGAGCCTCCGAGGGGTATAAATAATGGCAACATTATAGAGTGCTTTTCGGAAAAACTCAAGTACCCAAAACAAAACTTACCATAAAGGAGCAAATGACAATGGACGTTATGAAAAGACTGGCTGCTGCTGCAGTAGTACCCGTAGTTGTTCTGGAAAACGTTGCTGACGCAGTTCCCTGCGCAAAGGCAATGGTAGCAGGCGGCGTTGACGTAATGGAAATCACCTTCCGTACCGCTGCTGCTGCTGACTCCATCCGCGCTGTTGCTGCTGAATGCCCCGACATGCTGGTTGGCGCAGGCACCATCGTAAATCTGGACCAGTGCAAGCTGGCTGTAGAATGCGGCGCAAAGTTCATCGTATCCCCCGGCTTCGACGCAGAAGTTGTTGCATGGTGCGTTGAAAACGGCATCGCTTGCTGCCCCGGCTGCGTAACTCCCACCGAAATCATGGCAGCTAAGAAGCTGGGTCTGAACTGCGTAAAGTTCTTCCCCGCTAACGTATACGGCGGTCTGAAGGCAATCAAGGCTCTGTCCGGTCCCTTCGTCGGCATGAAGTTCATCCCCACCGGCGGCGTTTCCACCGAAAACATCGGCGAATTCATCGCTACTCCCGTGATCCACGCTGTTGGCGGCTCCTGGGTTTGCCCCAAGGCTGACATCG
>JAZREI010000063.1:0-12201 GCA_045660685.1 Oscillospiraceae bacterium | reverse complement strand
CTATGGGGGATTTGTTTACCAAGCAATTCTTCCATTTGCTTCCCTCAAATCAGTTGCACTCCACAAAGGTGAAGTGGTTGTTTTCTATCTCAGCCTTCGCAGACCAGAACGTGGATTACGCCGCTGATCTCATAGCCGAACTTGCACTTTACATCAAATGCGCCGTAGCTCTTGATGGGTTCGGACAGAACGATCTTGTTCTTTTCGATGTTCATGCCGTGCTGCTTTGCCAGTGCTTCGGAGATTTCCTTGCTGGTAACAGCGCCGAACAGTCTGCCGTTTGCCCCTGCCTTTGCAGCGACCTTAACCTGCATGGATTCCAGCTTCTTGGCATTTTCCTGTGCTTCTGCCTTTTCACGGGCAATCTGAGCTGCCTTTGCCTTTTCCTGCAGCTTGAAGGTGTTCAGGTTATCGGTGGTGGCTTCCTTAGCCAGCTTCTTGGGCAGCAGGAAGTTTCTTGCGTAACCGTCGGATACTTCCTTCAGTTCGCCCTTCTTGCCCTTGCCCTTAACGTCTTCCAAAAAAATTACTTTCATGGTTTAAGTCCTTTCTATTCAATCATCCAGATATGCATCGATGGTTTCATACAATTTCTGTACAGCATCTTCGAAGGAGATATCTGTCATACGGGCTGCTGCCGCGGCACGGTTACCGCCGCCCCCCAGCTTTTCCATAATCAGCTGTACATTCAGTTCCCCAATGGAACGGGCAGATGCAAATACCGCCCCGTCTCCTGTGGGATAAATTACGATGGATGCTTCCGCACCCGCAATGTTCAGCAGCTCGTCTGCCGCCTTTGCCGCAGTGACACGGTTTTGGGGCGTTTCGGGAGCCGCGATAACCACGCCGCGGTAAGCCTTTGCCTGCTGCATAATGGCATACTTCTGCACATTGCTTTCCACGTCGCTTTGCAGCAAACGCTTGACCTCTGTGGGGTTAGCACCCTCTCTGCGCAGGTACGCAGCAGCTTCAAAGGTATGGTCACCTGTGCGCATGGTGAAATTCTTGGTGTCCAGCATAATGCCCGCCAGCAGTGCTTCCGCTGTTTCAGCATACAGGGTGCCGTCCTTCATAATTTCCATAAGCAATTCGGAAACCAGCTCACTGGCAGAGGACGCGCTGGGCTCCAGCATGGTCAGCACCGCATTGTTCACATACTCCGCACCGCGGCGGTGATGGTCGATGACCGCCACACGGTTGCAGGTCTGCAGCAGTGCTTCGTCTTCCACCTGCTTGGGATTGTTGGTATCCACAACCACCAGCAAGGTCTTGCTGTCTGCCTTTACCATAGCTTCACGAGGTGTAATGAACATTGCATCAAAAGAAGCGCGCTTCTTCAGCTTATCAATGAGAGGCTGTGCGGGACAATCCGTTTGATTGATGACCACATAGCTTTCAATGCCCAGTGCATGTGCTGCAGCGCATACGCCCACAGCTGCACCAACAGCATCCAAGTCCGCAGCCTTATGTCCCATAACCAGCACCTTGCTGGAATCGCACACAAGCTTACGCAGTGCGGAAGCCATAACACGGGTCTTGACCTTGGTACGGCTTTCCTGTGCGCTGCCTCTGCCCCCGAAAAATTCAAAGTTGAAGCGATTCTTCACAACCGCCTGGTCGCCGCCTCTGGACAATGCCATTTCAATGCCCAGGTTGGCAAACTGGAGATTTTCCGCAAATCCGCCGCCGTCACGACCCACACCAACGCTGATGCTTGCATGCATACCCGAGGGATTGGTTACTGCGTGAACCTTTTCCAGTACGGAGAATTTATCTTCCTGAATGGCGTTCATGTGCCGTTCTTCAAACATAAAGAGGTAACGGTCACGGTCATACTTCAGCAGCATGGCGTTCTTCCCCGCAGCCCATTCCAGAATGATTTCTTCAATGGAGTCACGCAGGTCCGCACGCTTACGGTCAGGCAGATTCTTCAGCAGTTCATCATAATTGTCAATGACAATCAGAGAGACAACGGGCTTGGACCATTCATATTCACAGCGGATATTTTCGTAATCCGTCACATCCACCCAATAGGTAATGCCCATGTAGCCGCGGTTGGTTTCGTCCTTATCTCCGCGAATCAGATTGCCGCTGACGCGGAACTTTTTGTTATTCATTTCAATCAGACCGGGATGCTGGCTCTTGCCTTCCAGCAGCCACTTGCCTGAAAAGTCCGGCAGGAACTCGGTGATGGCTCTGTCGTAGCGCATACCCGCCCAACCACAAGCATCGAAAAACATCTGGTTGGCCCAAATAACACGGCTATCCTCAATGCGGAACACCGCAATGGGCAGGGGGAAATTGGCCAATGTATTGTTTCTGGCCGTGTCCGCATCGTAGATGACGGATTCCAGCATCTTTTCCAGTTCCTTCTCGCTTTTGCGATTGACGATATAAGCATAGATCATCAGTACAAGACAGACCCCGCCTTCCACAGCCGCGAGATAATATTGTTTCAGCAGCAGAGATGCCAAAGCAAACACGACCATGCACAGCAGATAGACCCTGGGGCTTCTCTGATTGCCGATCTGCATTTTCTTGATCATTGCCTGACCTCCTATTACAAATGGTACCAAATGGTCAAACTACTCCAATATAGGGAATTATTATACCAAATAAAATCCCCAAACACAAGTGTTCTTACGGTTTTCCCATTGCTTTTCCTGTATTATTTCACCATTGATTGTTACGCACTCCCACTGTATAATACATTTTAAAGGAAATAATACACCCAAAAAGGAAGTACCACTATGAGACCCGAAATTACATTCAATCCCGAACTGTGTGTGAAGTGCGGTCTGTGCGCCGAGGCCTGCCCCACCCTCCATATCTCTATGACAGAAGACGGCCCCATGGCACATCGCAACAGACGCTGCCTGCTGTGTATGCATTGCAGCTCCGCCTGCCCCCAGAAGGCCATCCACTTTGCTCACGGACCTGCATATGCAGAATACCCCGAAACGCCCGAAGATGAAACTTTGAAGCTCATCATGACCCGCCGCAGTGTCCGCCGCTTCAAGGCGGAAGCCCCCAACCCGGAAGACATCGCATGGGCATTGGACATCGCCCAGTGGGCTCCCAGCGGCAAGAATCGCCACCTGACCAAATGGCTGGTCATCCACTCCAAGGAAAAGTGCGACGGATTGTACAACTACGTTTGTGATATCGCCGCTGAAACAGGTGTCATGCCTTCCCTGGCACAGCAGCGGGATAAGGGCAGCCGCGACAGCGTAACCTGCGGCTGCACCACCATTCTCATGGCACTGTCCCCCAACAAGTCCGACGGTGTGGTATCTGCGGAAAGCGCCGAAACCGATGCAGTCATTGCCATGACCACCGCTGAGCTGCTGCTGAATAAGCAGGGCTACGGCACCTGCTGGGGCGGCTATCTGACCTTCTTTGCCAATCTGCTCCCTCAGCTGGGTGAGTATCTGCAGCTCCCCGAGGGCTATCACGTAGCAGGCACTCTCCTGTGCGGTATCCCCGACGAGACCTACCGCAATGTCCCCTACCGTCCCAATGCAGACGTACAGTGGCTGTAATTTTTGAAACGAACTCCCTATGAAAAAGAATTTAACCCTCCGATACTGCCTGCATCAGTGCGCCTATTGGGCTGCCGCAGCCGGTATCCTTACCTTTGCCACCACATTCCTTCTGGCAAAGGGCTTTCCCGCCTCTCGAGTGGGGGCTTTGCTGGCCTGCGGCAGCATTCTCTCCGGCATTACCCAGCCTCTGCTGGCATCCCGTGCCGACCGTTCGGAAACCTGTATCCTCGTCCCCCTCATCGTGGGTCTGACGGGCATCAGTTCCCTCTGCTTCGCCCTGCTTCTGTTGCCGTCCCTTCCCTCTGCGGTATTCGGACTGCTCTACCTGCTGGGTGTGTGGTCCTTTGATGCCATGATTCCCCTGCTCAATTCCGTCAGTGTCTACTACAATGAGCATGGCCGCCCCATCAACTACGGGTTGGGTCGTGGCATGGGCTCCTTTGCCTACTCTCTGGCAGCTTTGGGTTTGGGGTACATCATCGAGGGCTTGGGTCCCAACTGGATGATTTTCTCCGTTCTGGTCCTGCTCCCCTCCTGCATTGTCATCACTCTGGGCTATCCTCGACTGCAGGAATCCAACACCACAAACAAAATCTCCCATCGTGCTGTGCAGGAACCCTGCTCTGTAGGGGTATTCTTCCTGCGCTACCGCTGGTACTGTGTATCTCTGATTGGTGTGCTTCTGCTGGCAATGTTCCACGCCATGACAGAAAACTACCTCATCGCTATTCTGGGCCGTCTGGGTGGGGACAGCCGCCATGTGGGCATCTCCCTGTTCATCGCCACCGTAGCCGAAGCACCTGTGCTGTTCTTCTTCAGCCGCATCCGCACGAAGATTTCCGACCACTGGCTGCTGCGCTACGCCGCTTTCTCCTTCCTGCTCAAATCTATCTGCTTTTACATGGCATCCAGCATCGAGTTTATCTTCCTCGTACAGCTGCTCCAGACCACATCTTACGGTTTTCTTTCCCCCGTTCAGGTTTACTACGCCAATGAGAAGGTCTGCCAGTCCGACATGGTAAAGGGGCAGGCATTTATCACCGCCTCCTATACACTGGGCTGCGCCTTGGGTAACTTCACCGGCGGTCAGCTGCTGGAGTACTTCGGTGTCTCCGCCATTCTCTTGGCCGGCATCGCCATTGCCGCACTGGGTACCCTTGTCATTCTGCTCACCGTGGAGCGCAAGGACACTTATCTAACCACTACAGAATAAAGGAGCTGCTATGGAACCTATCGTATACGAAAATCTAAGCATCATCTGGGACTATATGCGTCTGGGACAGCAGGTGACCCCTGCCGCCTGCATCATCGGCTTCGGCTGCATCAATGACGACATCGCCCTGCGCTGCGCACAGCTTTACCGTGACGGCTTCGCCCCAAAGGTTCTGTTTTCGGGCGGTCTGGGCCGCAACACACTGGGTCGTTGGGCCGGCACCGAGGCCGAGCGCTTTGCAGACATCGCTATGGCAAACGGTGTCCCTGCCGATGCCATCCTGCTGGAAAACCGCTCCACCAACTCCGCTGAAAACATTCTCTTTACCCACGAAATTTTGGAAACGGAAGGACTGGATAAAGAGCCCCTCATCTGCGTCCACAAGCCCTTTATGGAACGCCGTCTCATGGCGGCTATGGGCGTCTACTGGCCCGAAATCAACGCGGTCTATACCTCCCCGACCCTCACCATTGAGGACTACATCCAAAGCTGTATGCGTCAGGGACTCAGTGAACACGCTGCCATCTGCGTGGTTGTGGGTGATTTGCAGCGCATGGACATTTATGCCCAAAAGGGCTATCAAATCCCTCAGCACATCCCCTCCCATGTTTGGGAAGCGTTCCGAGTCTTGACCGACCTTGGCTTCACCGATGAGCTGGTAAAATCTTAACAGCAAAAAAGGACACATTCCTCACGGAATGTGTCCCTAATTTTTTATTTAGAAGATAAAGCTCACAGGCAGCAGAATTGCCAAACCGACAATGTTGGCTGCCATGAACACGCCCATAAACTTCATAACCTTAGCTTCGGGATGGCTCATGTACAGCTTCAGAGTAATGAGACTTGCCAGAGATGCAATGGGAGTACCCAGACCGCCGATGTTCACACCTGCCAGCAGGGGCTTCCACTGGTCCGCAAAGCCGGACAGCAGCACCGCTGCAGGCACATTGCTGATGACCTGACTTGCACCTACGGAAGTAAACAGAGTGCTGCGACCCAGCAGGCTCTGCAGGAAGTCGCGAACCACGTCCATACGACCGAGGTTTTCGGAAACCACAAAGAAGCACACAAAGGTAATCAGCAGCATATAGTCGATTTCTTTCAGCAGCTTGCGGTCAATCAGCGCCAGCATCACCACAACGATGGCAGTGGTCACGTGATAGGGCATCACACGGAACACGGTCAGCAGGCACAGCACGAACAGGGCTGCGTGAATCAGCAGTTCCTTAATGCAGCTGATTTTTTCGTGCTTCAGGTCCTGAGCTGCCAGCTGCTTGGGCAGTACGGGATAGGATGCCACCACCAGACACAGCAGGCTCACCATAGTCAGAGGCAGAGTCACGGAGAAGAACTCAGCAGGAGTCAGCTCGTAGAATGCATACAGGAACAGGTTCTGGGGGTTGCCTACGGGAGTTGCCATACTGCCCAGATTTGCCGCGATGGTCTGGAGAACAATCATGGGAATCATGCTCTTTTCGCAACCCAGCTGCATCAGCAGCGCCAGAGTGAAGGGTACGAATACCAGCAGCGCCACGTCATTGGTCACCAGCATGGAGGAGAAGAAAGGCAGCAGCACCAGCGCAATGCCCAGAATACGACCGCTGCGAATACGGCGCAGCATCTGATAGGTCAGCCACTGGAATGCGCCCACATTCTTGAAGCCTGCAACCACACCCATGAGGCACAGCAGCAGACACAGTACGCGGAAGTCGATGTAGTGCAGATACTCCGCACTGGGGGGAATCATAAACATGGTTGCGATGGCGCACAGTGCGGCAATGCACAGTACGGTTTCTTTTTCAATAAATGCTTTGACCTGCTTCAGCACAGCGGAACCCTCCCGATTGATCATAATGGAATCTTGTAATCAGCCATAGAAAACGCCCCATGCGCACCTGCGCATCGGACGAGAAATTTCGCTGCATAGAATACCATTTTCGACTAAAAATCTCAAGATTCAAAATAGACAAAAGTGCTAAATATAGAATGCCTCATTTAGAGATTTTAACAAAAGACCAGAAAAACGACGAGCTGTCCGCAATTCGTTTCCCATTGACTTCTCAGCGAAAACACCCTATAATTCACATAGTAACATATTCAAGGAGATGTCCAATATGATCAATAAGCTTTTGCAGTTTGCCGACAAATACTTCACCAACATCGGTACCAAGATAAAAAACTGGGCAAAGTGGAGCTTCATTGTGGAAGCAATTGCCTGCATCATTGCCGCCCCCATTGGCGCCATCTGCTTTTGGTTTTTGGCCATCGATTCCTATTATTACGGCGGCGAATACTTCATGTATGGCTGCTTGATTCTTCTGGCCCTGCCCGTAGCGCTGGCTGTTGCACTGGTATCCAACTGGCCTTTGTATGCCTTCGGCGAGCTGGTAGAACGTGTATGCAGCATGGATGATAACGTGCGCCTCATGACCATTCCCGTCAAAGAAAACAGCCGTGACACCATCGAAGCTGCCGAGGAAGCTGCCCGTCAGGCCGCTGAGAAAGCTGCCGCCGAGGAAGCGCGCCGCAATGAGGAAGCTCGCGCCAAGCGAAAGGCCCAGATGGAAACCATGACCAAAAATGCGAACAACATGGCAAAACAGGCCAAGCAGGCCGCAGGCTCCGCAGCCAAGCATGTAGGCAAGGAGCTGAACCGCCGCGCAGCCGAAGAAAAGGCCCGCAAGGAAGCTCTTCAGAACTACAACCCTGCTGAAGAAGCCGCCCGCCATAAGGCAGAAAGCGTATCCCGTGAGGAAGCCGAAGAAAACGCACGCCGCGTGGTAGAAGAACGTATGCGCCGCAGAGCCGAAGAAAAAGCCATGAGCGCAGCTGAAAATCAATCCGAGGATGTATAATTTAATAGTAAACAAAAAGACCGTCCCAAAGGACGGTCTTTTGCTTTGTATTCGGGCGTATATTTTGATAGAAAAGTGAACCCCCAAAAGCAAGGGGGTTCACTTTTTTAGTTAGGGGGTTCACTTCCGCCCAAAGGGGGTTCATTTTGGGTGAGGGGGTTCACGTACAAATTAGGAAGTTCAATTTCTTCAAAAATCAAAGAATTATGGTTCTTGTACATTTTATTCGCCATCTTCGTCAAAATACTTCCAATGATATCCGCCAGCGGTCCGTTGTTTTCCTTTACAACAATTACTAATCGGCGTAACTGAAACTTTGTATTTTTTAGACGCTTCAGAATAACTTTCAAAAACCTCACCAGTTTCAACATTCAATATTTTGGAATGAGACAACTTAGAACAGTAGGGGCATCCTCTTCCGTTAGTTCTGTTATTCACTGAAGCTTGCCATTCGTGACCATATTTGCACTTCCACCAAACCTTTTTATTAGAGTTTTTTGTCACTGATGTAGGCTGAATATTGGTGTTTTTGTCATAATTCCATTCTTGTGCAATGTGAGGAGCAGTTGTTGCTAAGTCATTATATCCGACTAATACTTTTTTCCCTACACAGACAGGGCATCCGTTTCCAGCTACTCTTTTGTATATATTAATAGACCACTTATATCCACAACAACTACATTTCCACCAAACCTTTTTGTCCGAACCGGGAGTAACACTATTTGGCAAAACATCTTTATTTCTCTCATAATCCCATTCACTTAATAACTCTGGATATAATGTTTCCAAATCATTAAAGCCAATTAAAACTTTGTGGTTAGAGCAATATGGACACCCTTTGCCTCTGCTTCGGTTATTGGGTGAGGCTTTGAAATTATGCCCATTTGCACACGTCCACCAATAAGATGTGGAAGAATTGAGAAAAACATCACTTGGATCGACGACATTTAATGTATAATCCCATTCTGATAGCCAGCTGGGATTATTATCTAGGAGAGAACCACGTTGTTTAAGTTCTGTTTCTTTCTTGAGTTTCTGAACACGTATTTTAGAACACTGGGGACATCCATGCTCTTTACTACGATTGTTAATTGTTGCTCTCCACTCATGACCGCAAATTTTGCACACCCACCACACCTTCCGATTGTTGTGTGCCGTAATTATTTCTGGCGTTATCGTACCATTCCTCGCATAATTCCATTCTTCTGCCAACTGCGGGTGATGATCAAGCAAGCTTCCATTTTTTGCTAATTTGGCAACAGCTATTTTTTCTCCAAGTTTAGCATCTGCACATTTTTTGCAACCGTTGCCTCGAGCACGTGCGTTAATATTAGCTTTCCATTCATAGCCACATTCACGGCATTTCCACCATACAGAATGATTACTGTGTGCAGAAACTTGTTCTGGTGTAATAGTACCATTTTTACTATAATTCCACTCTAAAGCAAGATCCGGAAAATTATTTGCGAGAGATGCTTTCACTTTTGATAAGTGCATCATTTCGAGAATAAGTGGTGTATCACGAGATATGTTAATATCAATAGCTCTGTATGATTTACAAATCATAGATAATAAGGTTTTTATTGCCTTTTCCAAACTAACACTATTTTGCTTTTGGAGATAAATCCATTTAGGAGAGGCATATTCTATGCAGCCATACTCTCTAATATGATATAATTCAACTCCATTCTCCTCACAAACGCAGTCTTTATTAATATCTCGTTCCAGATTATTATGCCAAAAAACGCCATCATATTCGATTCCTACATTTAATGAAGGAATAAATATGTCTATTTCTTGACCGTTCATCCATGAAGGCTTCACATTATCTTGCACATCCGAAAAGCCTTGTTTTACATAAAATAAAACACACTTTTCGTTAAATGATGTTCGTGTATATTGAGAACAAATAGGACATCTGTATCCTCGAAGAGCTTTTTTATTTACCTGCTGCTCATAAACATGGCCGTCTATGCATTTCCACCATGTTTTTTTATCACTACCCAATGTGATTTTAGCAGGATCATATCCTAACTCATCATTCTTCTCCCAATACCATTCTGCCATCAGTCGGGCATTATCGATCACATATCGTTTTTCTTTCTTTTCAGCCATAATGCCCACCTCCGAAGAAAACTTTATTTAAGCAAATTATACTGAATTTGTACCCTAAAATCAATCATTTAATGATAGTCCGTCGTTTTATAGGGATAATCCGTCGATTACCCGATAGTCCGTCGTTTGGTGGGGATAGTCCGTGGATTACACCGTAGCAAGTAAAAATGCGTTAAATCAAAATATGCGTCCTTATGAATATAAGGGCGCATATTTTACGGACAACTTCCCCGAAAAGTTCGGAAAACAGAACAAAACACCCGTTTTAAAGCAAAAAGAATAGGGACAGTTACTCTATCGAAGTAACTGTCCCTATGTGGTCCGAGTGACAGGATTCGAACCTGCGGCATCCTCGGCTTCGCCGCCTCGTCACGGTACCCGCAAAATCCGTCTGCATGAACAATCGCAGCCGGATTTTTCGACCGTGCCGCTGCAACTTTGCCCTTCTTCTGCCACCGGCAGCGGGCAAAGTATGCAGCCCAAAGCGGCGCGCTGCGCGCCTGCACAGGAGCAGAATGTCGCGGGTGAGAAAACCGTTCGGACCACGAAAAACGGGGCTGTCTTCCGACAGCCCCATTTGCGTGGTCCGAGTGACAGGATTCGAACCTGCGGCATCCTGCTCCCAAAGCAGGCGCGCTACCAACTGCGCTACACCCGGAAATATACTATTTGCGAACAGGAGTATTCTATCATATTCATCCCTCTTTATGCAAGTGAAAGTTATCAGCATCCTCTTGCATCATTCCGGCTTTTTCGATATACTGCCTCTATACTATTTAAATGAGAGGTACACTATGGCGCGTTTTGCAGTCATCGATACGGAAACAAATTGGCACGACAAGGTCATGTCCATCGGCACCGTCATTGCCGACAGCGACGGTTTTCGTCTGCTGGCAGGGCGGTATCATATCATCACCCCCGAATACAAAGCAGGCGGTATGTTCGCCGATACCCTGTTTCTGGACTGCGGCCGCAAGCCCATTGTCTGCTCCCGTGAGGAAGCACTGGAGGATTTGTCCCTGTGGCTTGCAAAATACGGCGTGGAGGACATCTTTGCCTACAACGCCCGCTTTGACCGTACCCATCTCCCCGAGCTGGGCTATCTGAACTGGTTCGATATTATGCGTCTGGCAGCTTACCGTCAGTATAACCCCATGCTCCCTGCTTCCGCGGAGTACTGCTCTACCGGTCGTCTCCGTCGTGGCTTCGGCGTGGAGCCTATGCTTCGGATGCTCTCCGGTGACTGTGGTTACCGCGAAAGCCACAATGCACTTGGCGATGCATTGGACGAACTGGAAATCATGCGCCTGCTGGGTCACTCCCTCAACGCATACATACCTTTATAATATTACAGTCCCCTACGGCAGTTTCTTTCCGGAAACTGCCGTTTTTCTCGTTTTTTCACCATTGTAAAAGTGTCAAGAAATTTCCCGATACAATTTCACACAAAAGCATTTGTTGTAGTTTGTATCAATTTTGTAAATTTTTAAGAAATATCTTGTAAACTCTTGCCATAATTGACATTCTGTTGTACAATGCCATCTGTATAGAACTATATCGTGGGCTATTTATGTCCATTTTTAAGAGAATCGCCCTATTTTGCGTTCACAGAAAGTTCACAAAGAGAGAATGTGTTTAAAGTTTTGTAACACTTTTTAACATTTTCTTCCATTTTCCGACAACATTACACACCATTCGAAAGGAGCATATCCTTGAACGAAAAATTACTGAAATATCTGCTCAGCAACAACCTGCTCACACAGAAGCAGGCAGATGAGCTTCAAAAAGAATATCGTGAAAGCGGTCGCTCCGTACGAGAACTGATCGCAGAACAGGGTCTGGTCACCGAGGAACAGATGCTGGATGCATTGGCAGCGGTCTTCAGAATGCCCACTGTCAAGCTGTATGAACAGCAGATTCCCGTAGAGGTTCGTCAGCTGGTCAAGCCCGACCTCATGCGTACCAACTTCATTCTGCCCTTCGCCTTTGACCCCGACGACTCCGGCATCATTTATGTGGCCATGAACGACCCCATGAATATGCGTGGCCGCGAGCTGGTCGCCATTGCATCCAAGTGCCGTGTACGCCCCTACTTGGCTACCGCATCCGACATTCTGGTTGCCATCGACCGATACTTCGGCTCCGATGAAATGATGGAAGCTGCAGAAATGTACACCCGCGGCAATGAGCTGGATGAAATCGAGGAAGATGCCATCGTCCGCGAAGACATCAACTCCTCCCCCGTTGTTGTTCTGGTCAACTCTCTGGTAGAACAGGCTGTTCGCCAGCGTGCATCCGATATTCATATTGAAGCAGGCCCCGACATGGTTCGTGTTCGCTACCGTGTTGACGGTGTGCTGTACGCCACCGCAAAATACAGCCTGAAGCTGCTTCCCGCGATTATTGCACGTATCAAGATTATCAGCGGCATGGACATCTCCGAAAAGAGAAAGCCTCAGGACGGCCGTTTCTC
>JAZREI010000062.1:0-3620 GCA_045660685.1 Oscillospiraceae bacterium | reverse complement strand
CTGACTGCACACAAGCAGCAGCTCAACGACATGAACGTGTTCCCCGTTCCCGACGGCGACACCGGCACCAACATGGCAATGACCATGACCAACGCCATCAACGAATTGAATAAGAAGAACCCTCAGACTCTGGGTGACGTTGCAAACACCGTAGCATCCGGCATGCTTCGCGGCGCTCGCGGCAACTCCGGTGTTATCCTGTCCCTGCTGTTCCGCGGCCTGTCCAAGAAGCTGAAGGGCAAGGAAACCGTAGATGCTAAGCTGTTTGCGGAAGCAATGCAGGCAGGCGTTGACGCTGCATACAAGGCAGTTATGAAGCCCAAGGAAGGCACCATTCTGACCGTTGCACGTATGGCAGCAGCTGCTGCAACCGAATTTGCGGCAAACGGCGCTGACCTGGAGCTGACTCTGGCACAGGCAATCGAAGCCGGTCAGGTAGCTCTGGAACACACCGTCAACCTGAACCTCGTTCTGAAGAAGGCAGGCGTTGTAGACGCAGGCGGCTTCGGCTACATGGTCATCTTCGAAGCAATGCTGGCAAGCATGCAGGGCCGTTTTGAAATGCCCGACATCTCCGGCATTGACATTGAAGAAGAAAGCAACCTGAACGAAAAGGCTGACTTCAACTCCTTCAACCCCGATGAAATCGAATTCGGCTACTGCACCGAATTTATCGTAGAACGTCAGACCCAGAAGGATCCCGACGACCTGCGCGCATTCCTGAACACCATGGGTGACAGCGTTGTTTGCGTAGACGACGAAGAAATCATCAAGGTTCACGTTCACACCAACCAGCCCGGTGTTGTTCTGACCGAAGCACTGACCTACGGTCAGTTCGTTTCCGTAAAGATTGAAAACATGCGCCTGCAGCACTCCGAGCTGTCCGGCGGTGCCGCTCCCGAAGAAGCACCTGCTGAAGAAGCAGAGGATTACGTAGCAGAAGCTGAAAAGGAACTGGGCGTTGTTGCAGTATGCGCAGGCGCAGGTCTGGAAGCACTGTTCCTGGAACTGGGCGCTGACCAGGTTGTTACCGGTGGTCAGACCATGAACCCCTCCACCGAGGACATTCTGGCAGCTGTCAACCGCACCCCTGCCAACACCGTATTCGTATTCCCCAACAACAAGAACATTCTCATGGCTGCTCAGCAGGCAGGTCGTCTGACCGATAAGGAAGTCATTGTCATCCCCACCGCTTCCATCCCTCAGGGCATCACCGCTCTGATTAACTTCGACCCCAACGGCGAAGCTGCTGAACTGGAAGAAATGTTCAAGGAAGTCATCGAAGACGTCCATACCGCAACCATTACTTATGCAGCACGTGACTCCGAGTTCGACGGTCACCAGATTCACGCAGGCGAATATCTGGGCCTGTTCGACGGCGGTCTGCTGTCCAGCAATCTGAGCCTGGACGGTCTGCTGGACTCCGTTGGCGAAAAGTTCAGCGAATATGACCCCGCAATCATCTCCGTATACTACGGCGAAGACATGAACGAAGAAGCTGCGGAAGCAGTTGCAGCGACCATCGGTGCAAAGTTCCCCGAAGCAGAAATCATGACTGTCAACGGCGGTCAGCCCGTTTACTACTACATGATCAGCATTGAATAACAAATACCCCGTATTCCATGAGAATACGGGGATTTTTATTCATCATTCACTAAAATAAAGAAGCAGACTCCTCAGGAGTCTGCTTCTTCGTTTTCTTCCGGCCATTCGTCGGTCAGAGAGGTAATAATCATCCACGCCAGATACATCTGCATGGCAGCGCCTGCCACCAGCATCAGCGCCAGACCCGCATTGCGGCTGTCAGGCAGAGTCAGCAAGGACAGATACACACCGCACAGCAGGCAAGCCAGTGCCACATAGGGCTTGGGGAAATCAAAGGCATAGCCCGCAAAATAGAATGTACCCAGAATGCTCATGCCGATGGCAAAGATTTCCGCCGCATAGCTCCACACACTGGGAATCGCCGCATGGGTACGGTAGCTGACCAGCAGCCAGTACACATACATCACCGCAGGCAGAGCCGCCAGCAGGCTTTCCCGGAATCCGGACTTCTTTTCCGCAAAAGGCAGCTGGCTGAGCTTCACAAAGCCCCAAGCAGCCGCAATCGCCAGTACACACAGAGTACGTACCATGGTGGAATACAGTTCGTAGCCTGCAACCAGGAACGCAATGACCGCGCCCACGACCATCAGACCTGCAATGGCTTTGGTAAAGCGATTCATCCACAGAGGATTGCCGCGAATAATTTTATCCAGCTCCACAGGAGCATAGTAGCCTTCGTACCACAGGCTGCGTACTACCCAGCCAATACCCAAAAGGCACAGCACAGCCAAAATCATGGTGATTTTGCTCCATGCACTACCGGGAATCATCAGACCTGTTTCCACTTCAAATGCAGCCTGATTCTGAATCCATCTGGCAAAGGCACTGAAAGCCGCCAGCACCAGAACGATGCTGCCTATAGAAATTGCTTTTTTCTGCATACTTGTCATCCTGTCTCAATAAATTGGTTCTGTATATTTTAAACCGCCCACAACAAACCGTCAAGGGCTATTTTCGCAAGGAGACATTTATGAAGCACGCATTCCTGCTGTCTGTTGTGGCTGTATCGGTCACATTTTTATTAGCAATGGCACAGTTGGGCTATGCCCACCAATCCCCCACCGCAGCATCCACCGCACTATCTCCCACCGCAGACAAGGACATCACCTTCACCGTCCAAAGGGAAGGCGGCACTATAACCACAAACTTGCAGGATTATCTGCCCGGGGTACTGGCAGGAGAAATGCCTGCCCTCTTTGAGGAGCAGGCACTGATGGCACAGACTGTGGCTGCCCGTACCTATATTCTCCATCGGATGCAGCATCCGAGCTCCGCGCATCCCGAAGCGGACATCTGCGATGACTCCGCCTGCTGCAAAGCATACGCCTCGGAATCGATACTGCGGGAAAACTGGGGCAGCCACTACGATACCTATTGGGCGCGCATCACCCATGCGGTCCAGGGTACAGACGGACAGTATCTGACCTACGAAAATGAACCCATCGAAGCGGTGTTTCATTCCTCCTCCAAAGGTGCAACGGAATCCAGCGAAGCCATCTGGAACCCTCGCCCCTATCTGGTCAGCGTAGAAAGCCCCGAAACCACAGAAGATGTGCCGAATCTGGTAACGGAGGCAGTATTCTCCTCCGCAGAGCTGAAATCCGTCCTATCAGAGAAATTCCCCAAGCTGCAATTCTCCGCTGACCCTGCCGCATGGCTCACAGACCTTCGCCTGACAGACAGCGGCAGAGTGGACATCATCACCGTCTGCGGCACTCCCCTCAAGGGTACACATCTGCGCAGCGCATTGGGCTTGCGGTCATCGGCATTCACCGTTGCTTATGCCAACGATGCCTTCACCTTCACAGTCAGCGGCTATGGTCACGGGGTAGGCATGAGTCAGTACGGGGCAAATGTCTACGCCAAGCAGGGCCGGAGCTATGCGGAAATTCTCGCTCACTACTACCCCGACACTCAGCTAAGCTCCATCACAGAGCGCAAAACCGTCAACTGAACCTCATCCTCACCGTCTGCCAACAAGGAAGTCGGATCGTAGCCATGTCGTTCTGTGAGCC
>JAZREI010000061.1:0-1663 GCA_045660685.1 Oscillospiraceae bacterium | reverse complement strand
AGGTGGACAAGAACGGTGAAGGTCACTGCTACACCTGCATGGGCTGCCGCAGCTTCCTGACCCCTTACGTAGACCCCGATACCAACAAGCCCAAGTACTACGGCCGCTTCAATCAGGGCGTTGTCACCATCAATCTGGTGGACGTCGCACTGAGCTCCTACGGCGATATGAACAAGTTCTGGCAGATTTTCAATGAACGTCTGGAACTGTGCCACGAAGCACTCATGTGCCGCCACAACCGCTTGAGAGGCACCGTATCCGATGCTGCGCCCATTCTGTGGCAGCACGGCGCACTGGCTCGTTTGAAGAAGGGCGAAACCATTGACAAGCTGCTGTTCGGCGGCTACTCCACCATTTCTCTGGGCTATGCAGGTCTGTACGAATGCGTTAAGTACATGACCGGTCACTCCCACACCCACCCCGAGGGCGAACCCTTCGCTCTGCAGGTCATGCAGCACATCAACGACTGCTGCAAGAAGTGGAAGGCTGACCACAACATTGACTTCTCCCTGTACGGCACTCCCCTGGAATCTACCACCTACAAGTTCTCCAAGTGCCTGCAGCAGCGCTTCGGCATCATCGACGGCATCACCGACAAGGGCTACATCACCAACAGCTACCACGTCCACGTTGCGGAAGAAATCGATGCATTTGAAAAGTTCGCATTTGAGGCAAAGTTCCAGGCTCTGTCCCCCGGCGGTGCCATCAGCTACGTAGAAGTCCCCGACATGCAGCACAACATCGAAGGCGTCATCGCCCTCATGCGCTTCATTTACGATAACATCATGTACGCCGAACTGAACTGCAAGTCCGACTACTGCCAGGAATGCGGCTTCGACGGCGAAATTGAAATCATTAAGGAACAGGGCAAGCTGGTCTGGAGATGCCCCAACTGCGGCAACACCGACCAGAGCAAGATGAACGTAGCACGCCGTACCTGCGGCTACATCGGCACCCAGTACTGGAATCAGGGCCGCACTGAGGAAATCCGCGACCGTGTCCTCCACGTTTCTATGGACGAGCCCGTCTGTCGCTCTTGCTGCTAATCCACAAAAAACTTTTCGCGAATCGTCTTTCGGTCAAAAAAGATGATTCGCGATTTTATTAGAGGTATCACTATGAATTATTGTGCCATCAAACGCAGCGACGTGGCAAACGGCCCCGGGATGCGGGTGACCCTGTTTGTATCCGGCTGCACCAACCATTGCCCCGGCTGCTTCCAGCCCGAAACTTGGGATTTTGACTATGGTGAGCCCTTCACCAAGCAGACAGAAGACCGTCTCATAGAGCTGCTGACCCCCTCTTATATCGCAGGGCTGACCCTGCTGGGGGGCGACCCCTTCGAGCCAAGCAATCAGCGGGCGCTGCTGCCCTTCCTGCAGCGTGTGAGAGCCCAGCTGCCCAAGAAGAATATCTGGGCATACACAGGCTTTGTACTGGACAAGGAGCTGCTGGTTGATGGCAGCCACCCCCGCTGCGAGGTCACCGACGAAATGCTGTCTCTCATCGACGTGCTGGTAGACGGACGATTCGTAGAAGCCAAAAAGAATATCACCCTGAAATTCCGCGGCAGCGAAAACCAGCGACTCATTGATATGAACAAGACCCGTGAAACAGGGGAAATCACCCTCTGGGAAAAATAAGCCACAAAAAAGCAAGTCGG
>JAZREI010000060.1:0-26126 GCA_045660685.1 Oscillospiraceae bacterium | reverse complement strand
TATCGGCATAATGCCAAAAGTTTCACGATGGTCAATGTAAAAGTTGCCGATAGATTGTGAAGGTCGTTAACGGGGGTTTAACGAGTGTTTATTTTATGTGGACAGTTGGTGCGTTTTGCGTGGACAACTATGTGAAAAGATAAACCTTGTTGAATGTGTGGGGAAGTCGTGGTAGGATAGAGTGCTAAGCATTGTTATATATTTAAATGTAGGAGAGAGGCGTTGTTATGCTCAAGGAGCTTTTCAAGTTTTACATGATCTTTTTCCGCATGAGCGCGGTGACCTTTGGCGGCGGCTATGCCATGCTGCCCATTCTGCGCCGTGAGTTTGTGGATAATTTAAAGTGGATGGACGAAGAAACCATTCTGGACTATTACGCACTGAGCCAGAGTCTGCCCGGTCTGATTGCGGTGAATGTGTCCGTGTTCATTGGCTACCGTTATAAGGGTGTGCTGGGTGCAGTTGTGGCGGCGCTGGGTATGGTGTCTCCCTGCATCATTATCATCAGCACCATTGCCCTGTGTCTGGCGGGCTTCCGTGACAATGTCTATGTGCAGCACGCACTGGGCGGGGTGAGTGTATGCGTGGTGGCGCTGATTCTGCAGACCGTACTGGGGCTGTGGAAGAAGGGGGTCAAGGACAAGCTGGGCATCGCTATTTTTGCGGTGATTTTTGTTCTGAGCCTGTTCACCGAAATTTCCCCCGTACTGCTGGTGGTATGCTGCGGTGTGGTTGGCATCATTGCAGGTGCGCTGAGAAAGGGTAAGGGTGAAGCAAAATGATTTATTTGCAGCTTTTCTGGGAATTTGCGAAAATCGGTCTGTTTGCCGTAGGCGGCGGCATGGCGACACTGCCCTTTTTGGAACGCCTGTGCGAAAAGACCGGCTGGTTTGACCCCTCTCTGATTACCGATATGGTGGCCATCAGTGAATCCACCCCCGGTCCCATCGGCATCAATATGGCTACTTATGTAGGCTGCGACATTGCAGGCGTTTGGGGCGGCATCGTTGCTACCATGGGGCTGGTTGCTCCTGCGCTGTTGGTTGTTATTCTGGTGTCTGTATATCTGGAAAAGTTCCGGGGCAATACCGTGGTGGACAACCTGTTTTACGGTCTGCGCCCTGCGGTAACGGCTATGATTGCTGCGGCAGGCATCGGCGTGGCACGTGTTGCCATGTTTACTCTGGACCTGTACGCACAGACAGGCAATCTCATGGACCTGTGCGACATCCGTAAGCTGGTGTATTTTGTGGTTGCCTTCATTGCCATCCGCAAAATCGATGTGCATCCCATTGTGTTCATCGGAGCTTCCGCTGTGGTGGGTATTGTGCTTGGTTTTTAAGAGAATTACGGTGTAAATACTCCGTTAAGATTTCTGTTTGGAAGCTGAAAAGCTGTCAAGGGGAATTTTCAGTAAAACCATTGTGTGTAGTGATAAAAAATAGGTAGAATATTCAACAAAATACCGAAAAAGGGCGTGTCGGCTTGTGCGAGCGCCTTTTTTCTATTATATTGTATAGTAACCATAGTATACCACAGTGGAGTAGTATGCCCTTTGGGGAACTCATACACTGGGGTAAATGAAACAAGGAAGGATGTGGTGTGATGTTTTGGATGCTGATGGCGTTTTGGCTGCTGTTGAACGGACGAATCACTGCTGAAATTTTAATATTGGGTGTGCTGATTTGCGGTGTCATTTACGGATGGTGCTGCAAGGTGCTGGGCTTCCGTCCCAAGCGGGAGCTTGCTTTGGCGCGCCGTGTGCTGGGTGCTGTGAAGTACCTGCTGATTCTGGTTTGGGAGGTCATTAAGGCCGCACTGGATGTAATGGTGCTGACCCTGTCTCCCAAGGCTAAGGAAGTGGAGCCCCGACTGGTGTACTTTAAGAGCCCTGTCCGCAGCGACATTGGGAAGGTCATGCTTTCCAACTCCATCACCCTGACCCCCGGTACCATTACCTGCGGTGTGGGTGAGGATTTGTTCTGCGTCCACGCACTGGACGGCAAGTTCGCAGGGGGCATGGACGAATCTGTGTTCGTCACCGAGATTCGAAAGCTGGAGGAACAGTGATATGATCGCACCTACTATGCTGTTACATAACTTTTTGGTATTTGCCCTGTGTCTGATGATGGTGGTGGCCTTTGTGTGTCTGGTTCGTGCCATTAAGGGTCCCCGTATCACCGACCGTGTCATTGCTTTGAACATGATTGGCACACTGGTGGTCATGATGATTTGCATTCTGGCATACCTGCTGGAAGAAGCCTTCCTCATTGACGTTGCCATTTTGTATGCCCTGCTGAATATGCTGGTGGTCGTGGTACTGACCCGTGTGGCTACTACCCGTCACTATGAAATCCACCCCGAAGAACTGGAGGAACGCCATGATTGATATGCTGCGTATCATCGGTGCTGTGGCACTGATGGGCTTCGGCCTGTTTTCTGTTTGCGTGTCCGCCATCGGGCTGTTCCGCTTTAAGTACGTTCTCAACCGCATTCACGCAACCGCAATTACCGACACCCTGGGCGTGCTGTTTATTATGGGCGGTCTGGCGCTGCTGTGCGGATGGACTCTGACTACCGTAAAGCTGGGCATCATCATCGTGTTTATGTGGCTGGCGGGTCCTGTTGTGACCCACCTGATTGCCAAGATGGAGCTGCTCACCGAGTACGACATGGATGCGGAAGCACCCCATGAGGAAGGAGAAGTGCTGCTGTGATCTATTTTGAATTTCTGATGCTGGCATTTCTCATTGCCTGTGCCATCGGTACAGTCTGCACCCGCAACCTGCTGTCCAGTATCATCGTGTTCATGGCCTTCAGCGCTGTGATGAGCGTGATTTGGCTGGTGCTGGAATCTCCCGACCTTGCCATTACGGAAGCTGCCGTGGGCGCGGGCGTGGATACCATCTTGTTTATTGTTACCCTGAAACGCATCAACGCTATGAAAGGAACGGAACATGATGAAGAATAAATCCCTTTGGCAGCGGCTCAATGATTGGGTCAACGGCGACCGACCCGATACCCCCGGCCACATCCGTTCCGTTGGGGACCTGCCTGATGTGCAGCCCAAGGCAGAGCGTCCCGAAAAGGACCCTCTGCGGAATCTGGGCTATCAGCGAAAGCTGTACCAAGTGGCGGCGGTGCTGGTCTGCCTGTCTTTGATGCTGGCCCTGACCTATACAGTTTTGAAGCTGCCTGTTTATAATGACCCCAATGCCCCCACCAACAACGAGGTTTCTCAGCGTTATTTGGAAAAGGGCATGGAGGAAACCGGTGCGGTGAATACCGTGGCGGGTATGATTCTGGACTATCGTGCATTCGATACCTTCGGTGAATCCACGGTGCTGTTTGCGGCTACCGCAGCGGTACTGTTCATTACCCTCAGCAAGCACACCAAGGAATGGACGGATAAGGGCCCCTTCGCGGACCCCAGCACCGACCTGATTTTCCAGCACATCGGCAAGCTGCTGCTGCCCATGATTCTGGTTTACGGTGTTTACGTGGTGCTGAACGGTCACCTGTCCCCCGGCGGGGGCTTCTCGGGCGGTGCGGTACTGGGCGGCGGCTTGATTCTGGCCTCCTCCATGTTTGGTCAGAAGCGTCTGACCAAGGTGCTGACCCCCAATGTGACCACGGGCATGAGCGTAGCTTGTCTGCTGTGCTATGCCGCCATGAAGAGCTACTCCTTCTTCACAGGGGCAAACCACATCGGCTGGGAAATTCCCAAGGGGACTCCCGGTGATATTCTCAGTGCGGGCTTTATCCTGCCTCTGAATATCTGTGTCGGCATCATCGTTGCCTGCACCATGTTCAGCTTTTATTCCCTGTTTTCTCAGATAGAGGAGGAATAACACTATGGAACTGCAAACTTTATTGGATATGCGGTATCAAATCGTTGCGGTCATTTTGTTCTGCATCGGTTTTGCTACCCTGTTTCTGCATCCCAACCTGATTAAAAAAATCATCGGTCTGAACCTGATGGACTCCGCGGTGTTTCTGATGCTGGCGGCGGTTGCATACATTGACGGGGGCAAGGCGCCCATCATCGTCAACGGCATTACCGACGCGGCTTACTACATCAACCCCGTTCCCGGTGGCTTGGTGCTGACGGGCATCGTGGTGGCGGTCAGTACCACGGCGTTCTTCCTTGCTTTGACTCAGCGTCTGTACCATGTGTACCATACTCTGGACCTGGACGAAATTCTGCTGATGGCAAAGCAGGCGGATAAAGACTGAATTTGACAAAAAATGTTGCCGTACACAAATGGAAAAACGCTGTTTGGGTACGAGTTGAAAATTTATGAAAGGGAGCGTGTTTATGCCTTTTGTAAACAATGTCCCGTTTTTTAGTATATTTATTGCAATGGTGGGCGGTGTCATTATGGCACTGGTCAAGGACGGCCGCAAGGCCTTCCGTATGACAGAGGCTGTGACCGTAGTGATTGGTCTGCTGTCTGCCTGGCTGCTGGTGGAAACCACGCTGGGTGAGTACAGCTTCCGCTACATGATGGGTCACTTCCCCGCACCTTGGGGCAACGAACTTCGGGCAGGTCCTCTGGAGGCTATGCTGTCTCTGGTGTTCTGCGTGGTTATGGTGCTGAGCATGGAGGGTGGTCGTCGGGACCTGTTTGACGATATCTCCGCTCACAAGCAGAACAATTACTGCTTGATGCTGAATCTGATGCTGGCTTCTCTGCTGGCGCTGATTTACACCAACGACGTATTTACCGCTTACGTATTCATTGAAATCAACGCCATTACCGCTTGTGCCATCGTTATGGCTCGCCGTTACGGCAAGAGTCTTGTGGCTGCGGTGCGGTATCTGGTCATTTCCTGTGTAGGCTCGGGCTTGTTCCTCATGGGTATCAGCCTGCTGTATACCTGCACAGGTCAGCTGCTGATGCCCGGCATGGATGCGGCGGTGCAGGCACTTGCTGCAAGCGGTGACTACCGTGTGCCTCTGCTGATTTCTGTGGCACTGGTGACCATGGGTCTTGCCATCAAGTCCGCACTGTTCCCCTTCTACGGGTGGCTGCCCAATGCGTATGCTTCCGCAACCACCAGTGGCTCTGCGGTACAGTCGGGTCTGATTTCCAAGGGCTATGTGATTTTGCTCATTAAGCTCATTTACCGTGTGTTCACCATGGAAGTCATGCGTGACCTGCACATTTTGCAGGTGCTGTTCGTTATGGGTCTCATCGGCATGATTGTTGCGTCTGTCCGCGCCTATCAGGAACAGTCTACCAAGCGTATGCTGGGCTTCTCCTCCGCGGCACAGGTGGCGTACATCTTCATGGGTGTGGGTCTGGGCTCTCACGTGGGTATTGTTGCCGCGGTCTATCAGATTCTGGCACATACCATCACCAAGCCCCTGCTGTTTACCTCCGCAGGTATGCTGATTCGCAGCGCGGGCGGCTTAAAGAGTCTGAATGCTCTCCGCGGTACCGCACGGAAGAATCCCCTTGCGGGCATCGCATTTACCGTTGGCGGCCTCAGCCTCATCGGTATTCCTCTGCTGGGCGGCTTTGCAGCCAAGTACTATCTGGGTCTTGCCGCTGTGGGCGACCCCGGCAAGATGCTGGCGGCCATGCTGGTGCTGGCAGGCAGCTCTGTGCTGAACGCCATGTACTATCTGCCTGCAATCGTGGGCATTTGGTTCCCTGCTGATGAATCCAAGGCCGAACCCGTTGCTGCGGAACAGGGCGATGTGGGCTTTATTATCAGCACCGTTGTATTTCTTGTATTGAATGTGGTTCTGGGCGTTGCCATTGAACCTGTGGTCAAAATGATCGAGCTGGGTCTGGCGCTCCTGTAATGCGCACAAGAACCATGGAATTGAGGTGACACTATGCAGCAATATTTGCTGTTGGCGCCTGTTTTGCTTCCCTTGCTGGGCGGGCTGCCTGTGTTTAAGATGAATGAGAGAATCCCCCGTCGCCGCTATGTGACGGTGCTGCTGGTGCTGGAGGTACTGGCACTGCTGGCTGTGGACTGGACGGGCGGCAATGTGCTGCCTGTGATGCAGCTGTGGGGCGGCGCCCGTGTTGTGCTGGGGGCGGATGTTCTGGGCAGACTGTTTGCGCTGCTGGTAGCAGTGCTGTGGCTCATTGTGTCCGTATTCGCTGATGAATACATGACCCACGAGCACAATCAGGCCCGTTTCTTTGGGTTTTACGTAACGTCTCTGGGCTCTCTGGTGGGCATTTGTCTGGCAGGGAATCTGGTGACGCTGTACCTGTTTTATGAAATGATGACCCTGCTGACCGTATTCCTGGTCATCCATGTGGGCAACAACAAGGCCATCGATGCAGGTCTGAAGTATCTGGGCTTCTCCGTATGCGGTGCGGCTATGGGTCTGCTGGGTATGTTCTATCTGCAGCAGTTCCAGACCACCGACCTGTTTGTGGCAGGCGGCACACTGGATGCTGTGGCTGCTGTAGAACAGGCAGGGGGGCTTCGTGTTGCTCTGCTGCTGATGCTGCTGGGCTTCGGCGCGAAGGCAGGTGTGCTGCCTCTGTTTGCATGGCTGCCCACTGCACATCCCGTGGCACCCTCTCCTGCGTCTGCGGTGCTGTCGGGTCTGATTACCAAGATGGGCGTACTGGCTATGATTCGCGTGATCTACTTCCAGTTTGGCGGCGCATTTCTGGCAGGCAGCTGGGTACAGACTGTGGTGCTGTGCCTTGCCATCTTCACGGTGTTCATGGGCTCCATGCTGGCCTATAAGGAAAAGACACTGAAAAAACGTCTGGCTTACTCCACCGTCAGCCAGGTGAGCTATATTTTGTTCGGCATTCTGCTGGTGAGCCCCGAGGGCTTCTACGGCGGTCTGCTGCAGCTGGTATACCATGCCATCGCCAAGAACGGTCTGTTTATGGCGGCGGGCGGCATTATTTACCACCTGTACAAGACCAAGGTCAACCAGCTGCAGGGTGCGGGGCTGAAGCTGCCCGTGATTATGTGGTGCTTCGCGCTGTACTCCCTGTCCCTCATCGGTATTCCTCCCACGGCAGGCTTCGTGAGCAAGTGGTATCTGGCGCAGGGCGGTTTGATGTTCGGCGTGCTTGGTGTCGTCGGTACTGCTGTGCTGATGGTCTCCGCACTGCTGACCGCAGGCTATCTGCTGCCCATCGTCACCGATGCCTTTTTCCCCGGTGATGACTTCCACACAGAACGTCTCCACGAACCCCAGAAGCAGCATCTGAACTGGCACATGCGCGGTCCGATGATGGTGCTTTCCGTGAGTGTTGTGGTACTGGGTATTTTCCCCGATGCACTCAATTGGCTGACCGAGCCCATTCTGGCTCTGCTGTTTTCTTAAAAGGGGGTAGAATGATATGTTGATGTTGATTTCCGTATTCTTCCCCGTTCTTTCCGGTCTGGCGCTGCTGCTGAGCGGCACCGAGGACCGTGCCAAGCGTGAGCGCTGGGTCATTGGCAGTGCGGTGGTGACTGCGCTGCTGGCAATTGCTGCAGTGTTGACGGGCTACGGCGAGGCACTGACCTTGGTGCGCTTTGCCAATGCTGTGGAGCTGGTGTTCCGCCCCGACGGTCTGGGCAGCGTGTTTGCTGTGATGGTTTCCGTGCTGTGGGTTATTGCTTCCTTCTATGCGCTGGAATACATGAAGCATGAGGGCTCCGAAACTCGCTTCTTCGCTTTCTTCCTTGCCAGCTTCGGTGTCACACTGGGCGTGGCATTCTCCGCAAATATCCTGACCATGTATCTGTTCTATGAGCTGCTGACTCTGGCGACCCTGCCTCTGGTCATGCACGCCATGAACGGCAAGGCGCGCTATGCGGGCAAGACCTATATTCTGTACTCCATGACAGGTGCGGGTCTGGGCTTTATTGCCATGATTTTCCTCATGTACTATGGCGGCGGCAGCTTCGTCTACGGCGGCAGTCTGGCACTTGAGGATTTGGCGCACAGTCATAATATGGTGCTGCTGGCTTATGTCATCGGCTTCTTCGGCTTCGGCGTCAAGGCGGCGATTTTCCCCTTCCACGGCTGGCTCCTGGATGCTTCCGTAGCACCCACTCCCGTTACCGCGCTGCTCCATGCGGTTGCGGTGGTTAAGAGCGGCGTCTTCGCGGTTATGCGTCTGACCTACTTCGGCTTCGGCGCACAGGTGCTGTTTGGCACATGGGCACAGGCGGTAGTGGTCTGCGCAGCTGCCTTCACCTTGGTGTATGGCTCTGCAAACGGTCTCCGTTCTCCTCATTTCAAGCGCCGTCTGGCATATTCCACCGTTTCCAACCTGTCCTACATTCTGGTGGGTGTGGGCATGATGAGCCCCGCAGGTCTGGTGGCGGCGGTGGCACATATGCTGTTCCATGCGGTCAATAAAATCACCCTGTTCTTTGGCTGCGGTGCTGTGTACTACAAGACCCACAAGGAATATGTTTATGAGCTGCCCTATATTTCCAGAGAAATGCCTGTGACCATGGCGACCTTCGCTGTGACGGCATTGAGCCTCATGGGTGTGCCTCCTCTGTGCGGCTTTACCAGTAAGTGGCTGCTGGGTACCGCCGCTATGGGTACAGGTCTGTGGCTTGGCTGGGTGGCAGCAGGTGCGCTGATTCTCTCTGCACTGCTGACAGCTCTGTATATGATGAGTATTCTCTTTGCGGCATACGCACCTGCGTTCCGCAAGGCACCTGTGGAAAACCACGACCCCAATTGGCTCATGAAGGGGCCTCTTGTGGCGCTGGCGGTACTGTGCGTGACCGTTTCTGTGCTGGCGCAGCCCCTGCTGGCACTGGTTACCAAGCTGTTGGGGGTGTAATATGATGTCTAAGATGTTACTTCTGTTTTTGGTGCTGTTCCCCACTGCTTGCGCGCCCGTGAGCTTCTGGCTGGGCAGACGCAACAAGCAGCACCGCAATAACTTCGTGGCTGTGGCCACAGGTTTGGAATTGGCTGCCGCTGTGGCACTGCTGATGGGCGGGGAGACTTCCCTGCGCATTGACCGTGTTATGGGCATGGGTCTGCACTTTGCGGCGGACGGCTTCCGCAGCCTTATGGCGCTGATTGCTGCCATCGGCTGGTTTGAAGCCACTCTGATGCTGCGTGAATATTTCGCACACAGCCGCTTCCGCAACCGTTATTATGTGTTCTGGCTGCTGACCCTCACAGGTACCATCGGTGTGTTCCTGTCTGCGGACCTGTTCACCACCTTTGTGTTCTTTGAAATCATGAGCTTCGCCTCTTGGGTTATGGTTATCCATACGGAAAAGCCTGATGCCATGAAGGCAGGGGAGACCTATTTGGCGGTTGCCGTCATTGGTGGTCTGGCTACCCTCATGGGTATCTTCATGCTGTATCACCTGCTGGGCACTCTGGAAATCGATGGGCTGTATGATGCGGCTGCTGCTGTGGAAAACAAGAGCTATCTGTGGGCTGCGGGTCTGCTGACCTTGGTGGGCTTTGCTGCCAAGGCAGGCTCCTTCCCTCTGCATATCTGGCTGCCCACCGCACACCCTGCTGCGCCTGCACCTGCATCTGCGGTGCTGTCCGGCGTCATTATCAAGACGGGCGTATTTGGCATTCTGGTGCTGAGTACACAGGTATTCCGCTATAATTACACTTGGGGCATGCTGATGCTGACCCTCGGTGTGATTACCATGGTGCTGGGTGCTGTGCTGGCAGTGTTCTCCGTGGACCTGAAGCGCACCTTCGCCTGCTCCTCCGTATCCCAAATCGGCTTCATCCTCACAGGCATTGCTATGCAGTGTCTGCTGGGCTCTCACAACGCACTGGCGGTGGACGGCACGCTGCTGCACATCGTCAACCATGCTTCCGTGAAGCTGATTTTGTTCCCTGCGGCAGGTGTGATTTACTGCACTGCCCATACCTTCGACTTTAACAAGATTCGCGGCTTCGGCAAGGATAAGCCCCTGCTGATGCTGGTGATGGGCATTCCTATGGCAAGCCTTGCAGGTGTGCCCGGTCTCAACGGCTATGTCAGCAAGACCCTCCTCCACGAAAGCATCGTGGAATATATCCACATGGTGCCTGAGGCTGCAGGTCTGTTTACCGCTGTGGAATGGTCCTTCCTGTTTGCGGGCGGTCTCACTGCGGCGTATATGCTGAAGGTGTTCTTCTGCCTGTTTGTACAGGAGCCTGCTGTGGGCGCACATTGGCACAAGCCTTATGCCACCAAGCTGTCTATGGGTACACTGACCTGCCTTGCGGCGATTATGCCTGTGCTGGGTCTGCTGCCCAATGTGATTATGGACGGCATGGCTGCGCTGGGCCGCGGCTTCATGCACGGTCACGCTCCCGACCATGCGGTGCATTACTTTGCATGGGTGAACCTGAAGGGCGCCCTCATCAGCTTGTGCATCGGCGTGGCTGTGTATCTGCTGGTGATTCATCCTCTGCTTACCGAGCGGGACTGCAGCGGTGTGCATTACCCCAATCGCTGGCCTGAAAAGGTCAATCTGGAAACAGCGCTGTATCGACCTGTGGTTTGCGTGATTCTGCCCTTCGTGGGTGCGTTTGTTGCACGACTGGGTGAAACTCTGGTAGACGGTACTGTGGAAGTTTTGGGTAAGCTGCTGTATCACGGTCAGACCCGTACGGTTTCTCCCAATGTGGACGAAAAGTTTGCGGCATACGACTCCAATCCCAAGCCCCGTATCGGCTTCCGATACTCCTTCGCGTACAGCATCATCCTCATGGGTGTGGGCCTGTCCCTGTGTTTGTTGTATGTATTGATTAAAGGATAAAAAACAAACCGCTCCTGCTTCCGCAGGGGCGGTTTTTCAAATTTGTAGGGACCGTCGAGGACGACGGTCCCTACGGGAGGTGCTTTCATAAAAGAAAAACGGACTTCCTTTGGAAGTCCGTTTTGTGCTTCTTATTAGAATTCTGCGTTGCCCCAAGTACGAGGATGCAGTTCAACGTCGCGGATGTTGGACACACCGGTCAGGTACATAACCATACGTTCAAAGCCCAGACCGAAGCCTGCGTGACGGCAGGAGCCGTAACGGCGCAGGTCCAGATACCACCAGTAGTCATCGGGGTTCAGCTTCAGTTCTTCCATACGTGCCAGCAGTACATCCAGACGTTCTTCACGCTGGCTGCCGCCAATCAGTTCGCCAACGCCGGGTACCAGACAGTCAGCCGCAGCAACAGTCTTGCCGTCGTCGTTGAGGCGCATGTAGAATGCCTTGATGTCCTTGGGGTAGTCGGTGACGAATACAGGCTTCTTGAAGACCTGTTCGGTCAGGTAGCGTTCGTGTTCGCTCTGCAGGTCGATGCCCCACTTTACGGGGAAGTCGAACTTCTGCTTGGCGTTCAGCAGCAGTTCCACAGCTTCGGTGTAGGTTACACGGCCAAAGTCGTTTGCAACTACGTTCTGCAGACGTTCCAGCAGACCCTTATCCACAAACTTGTTGCAGAATTCCATTTCCTGAGGGCAGCGTTCCAGAACAGCGTTGATGATGTACTTGACCATTGCTTCCATGCATTCCAGATCGTCGTCCAGATCGGCAAATGCCATTTCGGGTTCGATCATCCAGAATTCCGCAGCGTGGCGCTGGGTGTTGGACTTTTCTGCGCGGAAGGTGGGGCCGAAGGTGTAAATATCACCGAAAGCCATTGCGAAGTTTTCAGCGTTCAGCTGACCGGAAACGGTCAGGTTTGCTTCCTTGCCGAAGAAGTCCTGAGAGTAGTCGATGGAACCATCTTCCTTGCGGGGAGGATTGTTCATGTCCAGAGTGGTGACGCGGAACATTTCGCCTGCGCCTTCACAGTCGGAACCGGTGATGATAGGGGTGTGGCAGTATACAAAGCCACGGCCCTGGAAAAATTCGTGAACAGCCTGTGCAGCTACGGAACGAACACGGAAAACTGCGGAGAACAGGTTGGTGCGGGGACGCAGGTGCTGAATGGTGCGCAGGAATTCAGCGCTGTGGCGCTTGGGCTGCAGGGGGTAGTCGGGGGAGGACTTGCCTTCCACGGTAATGGTCTGTGCCTTCAGTTCGAAGGGCTGCTTTGCGCCGGGGGTGCATACCAGAGTGCCTTCCACGATCAGAGCTGCGCCAACGTTCTGCTTTGCGATTTCGTCGTAATTGGCCAGATTTTCGCGCTCGAATACGATCTGCAGAGTCTTGTGGCAGCTGCCGTCGTTGAGTTCTACGAACCCGAAGTTCTTCATATCACGGATGTTTCTTGCCCAGCCCATAACGGTGATTACTTTTCCGTCGAAAGCTGCGCTGTCGGCATAAATGCCTGCGATTTTCTGGCGTTTCATGTGTCAAAACCTTCCTTTATGTTAAGACAGCGTTAAGTTGTCTTGAATTTTTTTCTTAGATGTTATATTATACCCGTATCTAACGTAAATTGCAAGTAGGGAGTATTCCTTATGAAAAAACTGTTGTTAATTATCAACCCCATGGCGGGGAAGGGTATGTATAAAGACGGTCTGGGAGACGCTCTGGCTATTTTGGCGAAGGGCGGCTATGAGACCACCATTCGATTCACCGAAATGACCGGTCATGCGGCGGCATTGGCCCAGGAGCTTGGTGAGCAGTATGATGTCGTAGCCTGCATCGGCGGCGACGGCACCCTCAGCGAAGTGATGGAGGGTGTGGTCAATCTGGAGAAAAAGCCCCTCATCGGCTATTTCCCTCTGGGTACCGCAAACGACGTGGCTACCACCCTGAAGCTGCCTAAGAGCAATATCCCTGCTTCTGCCGAGCGCATTGTCAATGGCACACCCATGGACTTTGACCTGGGCACCTTCGGCAACGACGGCAACTTCACCTATGTGGCGGCGTTTGGGGCATTTACCGACGTCAGCTATGCTACGCCCCAGCAGGAAAAGCAGGCACTGGGTCACTTTGCTTATGTGCTGGAGGGCATGATGCGTCTGCCGAAAATCGCCAGTGTCCACGCAAAGGTGGAATTTGACGGCGGTATGATTGAGGATGACTTCATTCTGGGCGGTCTGGTGAACTCCACCTCCGTGGCAGGGCTCATTCATTTGGACACGGACAAGATTCGCTTGAACGACGGTCTGTTTGAGCTGACTTTGCTGCGCCTGCCCAAGAATCTCAGCGAGCTCAGCACCATTCTTCGTGACCTGATGAATCAGGACTACACAGGGCCTTTCTTCAAAATCGTGCCCACTTCTTATGCCAAGTTCACCTTCAACAATCCCGTTGCATGGACCCGCGACGGGGAAAGCGGCGGCGAGCACACGGAAATTGAATTCCGCAACATCCGCAACGCCGTGAGAATCATTGTATAAAGAATCAACCCACCGCCGTACAGGCGGTGGGTTTTCGTTTATGAATATGTAGGGGCGAACATTGTTTGCTCGCATTGGTGTGGTGTTGAATTTGGGAGCTGTTTAGGATATAATGCAATCAATTACACCCAATCGAAAGGAAATGCTTATGGACCCCAGAACCCTTTTGGATATCCTTCGGGTTGCCGAGCGGCTGAAGGACACCACCCGACATTGCTATACCTCCGGAGGCAGACACGAAAGCGTTGCCGAGCATAGCTGGCGCATGACCCTCATGGCCTATCTGGTGGCAGAGGAATTTCCGGAGGCTGACCTGCTGAAGCTGCTGAAAATGTGCCTCATCCACGATTTGGGCGAGTGCTTCACGGGGGATATCCCTGCTTTTGACAAGACCGATGCCCACCGCAAAATGGAAGATGAACTGCTGGGTGCATGGGTGGACACCTTGCCCGAGCCCATCCGCAGCGAGTGGAAGGCACTGTACGCGGAAATGGAAGCCCGTGAGACTCTGGAAGCCAAGCTCCACAAGGCGCTGGATAATCTGGAAGCGGTCATCCAGCACAACGAATCGGACATCGGTACATGGGAAGACCATGAGTATGACCTCAATTTGCGGTACGGGTACGATAAGTGTGCCTTTTCCGAGTATTTGACCGCTTTGCGTGACGAGGTCAAAGCGGACACCCTCAAGAAAATAGAAGACAACAAATAAGTTCGTAGGGGGCACCGCCCCCTACATTCTTCGAAGCAAAAAAAGAGCGAGCTGCATTGCAGCTCGCTCCTATTATTTTATGATAATTAAACCGAAGGTTCGTTCGCTTGCGTTCGCGAGGAATTATGCGTCAGCCAGCTTCTTGTACTTTGCGTAGCGCTTGTCGCACTGTACTTCTGCTTCTGCGAACAGACGTTCTGCGGTTTCGGGGAAGGTGCGGGTCAGAGATGCGAAACGGGTTTCGCCCATCATGAATTCACGCAGCTTGCCGTTGGGTTCCTTGCTGGACAGGATGAAGGGATTTTCGCCCTGTTCGATGCGAGCGGGAACGTAACGCCACAGAGGCCAGTAGCCGCATTCAACAGCCAGCTTTTCTTCTTCCTGAGACAGACCCATGCCGTTGGACAGACCGTGGTTGATGCAGGGTGCGTATGCGATGATGATGGATACGCCCTTGTGTGCTTCAGCTTCCTTCAGACAGGTAATCAGGTGCTGTTCGTTTGCGCCCATAGCAACCTGTGCAACGTAAACGTCGCCGTAGGTCATTGCGATTGCGCCCAGGTCCTTCTTGACTCTTTCCTTACCTGCGTTTGCAAACTGAGCAACTGCACCAATCTGAGTTGCCTTGGATGCCTGACCGCCGGTGTTGGAGTAAACTTCGGTGTCAACAATCAGAATGTTTACGTCAGCGCCGCTTGCCATGATGTGGTCCAGACCGCCGTAGCCGATGTCGTATGCCCAGCCGTCGCCGCCGTACATCCACATGGTCTTCTTGGGCAGTGCGTCCTTGTTTGCCAGCAGGAACTTCACGTCGTCGCTCTTGCAGTCGGTTGCTTCCAGAGCTGCTACCACAGCTTCGGACAGTGCGCGGGTCTTATCGCCGATGTCGCCTTCAGCCAGCCATGCTTCCAGAGCTGCCTTCAGAGCTGCGTCACCGGTGGAAGCTGCCAGAGCTTCTGCGTGGGTCTTTACCTGCTTGCGCATCTGTTCAACGGACAGGCACATACCCAGAGAGTATTCAGCGTTGTCTTCAAACAGGGAGTTGGAGGATGCTACGCCGTGACCCTTTTCGTTGATGTGGAAGGGGTATGCGGGAGTGGATGCGGAAACGACCAGTACACAGCCGGTAGCGGTTGCCAGATACATACGGTCACCAAATAGCTGAGACATGAGCTTCATGTAGGGAGCTTCGCCGCAGCCTGCACAAGCGCCGCAGAATTCGTACAGAGGCTGTTCGAACTGGGAGCCCTTGACGGTGAACTTGTCCATGGGATTTTCCTTGCGGGACAGGGTCAGTGCGTGTTCCCAGTTTGCCTGTTCGGGCATCTGAGATTCCAGAGGCTGCATGACCAGAGCCTTGTTCTTAACGGGACATACGTTGACACAGGAGTTGCAGCCCTGGCAGTCCAGAGGATCAACCTGTACACGGAAGGTCAGACCTTCGAAGCCCTTGCCGATTGCCTTCTTGGTGATGAAGGATTCGGGCTTTGCTGCTTCTTCTGCTTCGTTCAGCAGGAAGGGACGGATTGCTGCATGGGGGCAAACCAGAGAGCACTTGTTACAGCCGATGCAGTTTTCGGGAATCCACTGGGGAACGTCCACTGCAATGCCGCGCTTTTCGTACTGGGAGGTGTCTGCAGGGCAAACACCGTCTGCGTAAGGAACAAATACGCTGACGGGCAGGGAGTCGCCTGCCTGATTGTTGATGGGCTGCAGGATTTCGCGAACGTAGTGAGGCAGGCTCATGTCCTTTTCGGGAACTTCGTCTGCCAGATTCTTCCATTCGGGCTTTACTTCGATGGGAACGATTGCGTCTACGCCGCGGTCAACTGCTGCGCAGTTCATGTCAACGACCTTCTGACCCTTCTTGGAGTAGGACTTTACAATAGCGCCCTTCATGTGGCCAACAGCTTCTTCAATGGGCATGATGCCGCTGAGCTTGAAGAATGCAGACTGCAGAACGGTGTTGGTGCGGTTGCCCAGACCCAGTTCTGCTGCGATTTCGGTTGCGTCGATGGTGTAGAATTTGATGCCGCGTTCAGCGATGATGCGCTTGACCTTGTTGGGCAGCTGTGCTTCCAGCTCTGCGCCCTTCCAGCCGGTGTTCAGCAGGAAGATGCCGCCGGGCTTGATTTCGGAAACGATGTCAAAGTTCTTGATGTAGGACTGCTTGTGGCAGGCTACGAAGTCAGCCATGGTGACGTAGTAGGTGCTGCGGATGGGTTCGTGACCGAAACGCAGGTGGGACTTGGTTACGCCGCCGGACTTCTTGGAGTCGTATTCAAAGTATGCCTGTGCATACTGGTCGGTGTTGTCGCCGATGATCTTGATGGAGTTCTTGTTTGCGCCAACGGTACCGTCGGAGCCCAGACCCCAGAACTTGCAGGAGATGATGGACTGACCTGCGGTAACGATGTTTTCGCCAACGGGCAGGGACAGGAAGGTAACGTCGTCGTTGATGCCCACGGTGAAGTGGTTCTTCATTTCGCCCTTCATGTTGTCGAATACTGCCTTCATCTGAGCGGGGGTGGTGTCCTTGGAAGCCAGACCGTAACGACCTGCCAGAACCTTGCCGGTGTAGCCGTTTTCGATCAGAGCTGCGCAAACGTCCAGATACAGAGGTTCGCCCAGAGAACCGGGTTCCTTGGTGCGGTCCAGAACGGTGATGCACTTTGCGGATGCGGGCAGTTCAGCCAGCAGGTGCTTCATGGAGAAGGGACGGTACAGGTGTACCTTGATCATGCCGACCTTTTCGCCCTGTGCGGACAGATAGTCAACCACTTCTTCCAGAGTTTCACAAACGGAGCCCATTGCAACGATGACACGTTCTGCATCGGGTGCGCCGTAGTAGTTGAACAGCTTGTAGTTGCGGCCGGTCAGCTTGTTGATTTCGTTCATGTAGTATTCTACGATACCGGGCAGTGCGTCGTATGCGCCGTTGCATGCTTCACGCTGCTGGAAGAAGGTATCGCCATTCTGAACGGTGGAGCGGACGGTGGGGTGTTCGGTGGACAGGGAGTGGTCGCGGAACTTCTGAACTGCGTCCCAGTCCAGCAGCTTGCCCAGGTCTTCGTAGTCCAGAACTTCGATCTTCTGCAGCTCGTGAGAGGTGCGGAAGCCGTCAAAGAAATGCTGGAAGGGGATGGAGCCCTTGATTGCGGACAGGTGAGAAACCGCAGCCATGTCCATACATTCCTGAACAGATGCGGAAGCCATCTGTGCCCAACCGGTCTGGCGGCAAGCCATAACGTCGGAGTGGTCACCGAAAATAGAAACAGCGTGGGTGCCTACGGTACGTGCGGAAACGTGCATGACACCGGGGAGCATGGAACCGCCCATACGGAACATGGGGGGCACCATCAGCAGCAGACCCTGAGATGCGGTGTAGGTGGTGGTGAGAGAGCCGGTTTCCAGAGAGCCGTGCATTGCACCTGCTGCGCCGGATTCCGCCTGCATTTCTACCAGCTTTACGGGCTGGCCGAACAGGTTTTTCTTGCCGTTGGCAGACCATTCGTCAACATGGTCAGCCATGGGGCTGGACGGAGTGATGGGGTAGATGGTAGCAACTTCGGTGAATGCGTAAGACACGTACGCAGCAGCTTCGTTGCCATCCATGGTTTTGAAGATTTTATTCTTCGCCATAATAAGAATTCCTCCCATTGTATTTCGCATGGATTTGTAAAACTGAAATTCATTCAGAATGCTTGCCGGTTGCACAAAACAGGCATTCTCATAGATAATAAAATTGTACACCAATTGACGAGAAAAGTAAATACCAATCGAAGGGAGGGGGGCATTGCGGAAAATGAAAAAAGGACAGCTTTCGCTGTCCTTTTGGGTTATACGGTTACAGGTTCTTTTTCTTCCTTGGCTGCCAGCTCCGCTTCCAGATTGGCGCGGGCGTTGGACAGCATCAGCTTCAGGCGGTTTTCCTGATTGACCTTGGAGGAGCTTGCGTCATAGTCGATGGCTACGATGTTGACATCGGGGTTGCGCTCTTTAATGGGCTTCATCATGCCCTTACCCACAATGTGGTTGGGCAGACACCCGAAGGGCTGGGTGCAAACAATGTTCTTGCAGCCGGATTCAATCAGCTCAATCATTTCCCCTGTCAGCAGCCAGCCTTCCCCCATTTTGGCGCCCAGACTCAGATAGTCTTCCGCCAGTGCCACGGTTTTGGCGAAGGGGGTGGGGGCTTCGAAGCGACCGTCTTTTTCCAGCAGGTCAATCATGTCCTGCTTCTTGCCGTTTAGGTACTTGAATGCCATTTTTGCAAATACCGATGCCCAGTAGCCGCGACCATACAGCTTATAGTCCAGCACCATATTATAAATGCAGTACAGCACAAAGTCCATGAGGCCGGGGACTACCACTTCCGCACCCTCGTCTGTGAGGAACTGCTCCAGATTGTTGTTGCCCAGAGGGGAGTATTTTACGAAAATCTCGCCCACGACACCCACCTTCACGGCGGGGCGTCTTTCCACGGGGATGCGGGCGAAGCTGTCGATGATGCGGCGGTAGTTTTCCAGCACTGCCTTGTAGCTCACACGACCTGTGCCCAGCTCCGTACCCAGAATCTCCGTCCATTCATCTGCCAGCTTCTGAGCGGCGCCTTTTTCCAGCTCGTAGGGGCGGGTCTGATTCATGAGGGTCATCAGCAGGTCGCCGTACAGCACACCGTACATCATGCCGCGGAATTTCTTCATGTCCAGCTTGAAGCCGGGGTGGGTCTCAACCCCCTGGAAGGAGATGGAGATGACGGGGATATGCCCCAGACCTGCCTTCTTCAGCGCCTTGCGCAGCAGAGCGATATAGTTGGAGGCTCTGCAGCCGCCCCCTGTCTGGAACTGTACCAGCGCCAGCTTGTCAATGTCGTACTTGCCGCTGTTGATGGCATCCATCAGCTGACCGATGACCAGAATGGCGGGGTAGCAGGTGTCGTTGTGGACGTACTTGAGCCCTGTTTCGGCGATGTGAGGGCCGTTGGTTTCCAGCAGCTCCATGTTATAGCCGTAGGTGCGCAGGTACGCCAGAATCATCTTGAAGTGCATGGGCAGCATGGTGGGCACCAGAATGGTGTGGGTGGCAATCATGTCTTCCGTAAAGACCACATAGCCTTTTTCTTCGCTCATTTACTTGCCCTCCTTTTCTTCCAGTGCGCCCAGCAGACTGCGCAGGCGAATTTTGACGGCACCCAGATTGGTGATTTCGTCGATTTTGATTTGTGTATAGAGCTTGCCCGCGGCTTCCAGAATGTCACGGACTTCGTCGGTGGTGATGGCGTCTACGCCGCAGCCGAAGCTCACCAGCTGCACAAGCTCCGTGTCGGGATGCTCGGCGGCATACCGTGCGGCACGGTACAGACGGGAGTGGTAGGTCCACTGGTTCAGCACGTTCACCTTCTGTGCGCCTGCCAGATGGTACACGCTGTCCTCACTGACCACCACGAAACCCAGCTGATTTGCCAGCTTGTCGATGCCGTGACCGATTTCGGGGTCGATGTGGTAGGGGCGACCTGCCAGAATCATAATGCGCTTGCCATGCGCACGGGCATAGGCAATGGCTTTTTCACCTTCTGCGCGGATGCTTGCCATATGCGCTTCATATGCGGCGAAGCCTGCTTTGACCGCCTTGCGTACTTCACGATACTTGATGCTGCTGTCTACGGTGCTGAGATAGCGGTACAGGGTCTTGCTCAGCTCACGCTGGTTGTTGACACTGAGATAGGGGTACAGGAACTTGGTCTGTGCCAGATTTTCCATGTTGCCGCTCAGCAGCTCCGCGTAATATGCCACAACGGGGCAGTTATAGTGGTTGTCACCTGTCTTTTCGTTGATGTTGTAGCTCAGACAGGGATAGAAGATATAGTCACAGCCTGCCTCCAGCAGCTCCTCCATGTGACCGTGCATAATTTTTGCAGGGTAGCAGGCGGTGTCGGAGGGAATGGAGAACTGACCTTTTTCGTAAGTATCACGGGTGGACAGCTTGGAAACGATGACTTCGTAGCCCAGCTGGGTGAACAAGGCGTGCCACAGGGGCAGCAGCTCCATATTGCCCAGTGCCAAGGGCAGACCCAGCTTGCCCCGCTTGCCCGTAATGGGGGAGAAGGAGGACAGCAGGTCACGCTTGAAGGCGTGGAGGTTGGGGGCATCGTCCACCTTGCCTGTGGTCATCTTCTGACACTGGTTGCCGCTGATGAATCGTCTGCCCTCGGGGAACAGGTTGATGGTCAGACGGCAGTGGTTGCCGCAGCCCTGACAGACGGAGTTGGTGGCCTTGTGGGTGAAGTTGTTCAGGTCCTCAAGGGTCACGACGCGGCTTTCCTCGAAGCGCATGGCGTGGAGGGCTGCGCCGTAGGCACCCATGAGCCCGGCAATGGCAGGACGGATGACAGGTGCGCCCAGCTCTGTTTCAAATGCACGCAGTACCGCGTCGTTGAGGAAGGTGCCGCCCTGTACCACAATATGCTCGCCCAATTCCTGAGGGGAGTTGGCGCGGATGACCTTGTACAGTGCGTTTTTCACTACGGAAACGGACAGACCTGCGGAGATGTCTTCCACGGTTGCCCCGTCCTTCTGGCTCTGCTTCACGGAGGAGTTCATGAACACGGTGCAGCGGGAGCCCAGATTTACGGGCGCCAGTGCGTGGAGACCCTTTTCCGCAAAGGTCTGCACATCGTAGCCCATGGATTTGGCAAAGGTTTCGATAAAGCTGCCGCAGCCCGAGGAGCAGGCTTCGTTGAGCATAATAGAGTCGATGGCACCGCCCCGAATCTTGAAGCATTTGATATCCTGTCCACCGATGTCCAGAATGAAGTCCACGTCGGGCTGGAAGTGCTTGGCGGCGGTGTAGTGGGCGATGGTTTCCACCAGACCTTCGTCAATGTTGAAGGCGTGGCAGATGAGTTCTTCCCCGTAGCCCGTGGCAGCACTGCCGCAGATGGTGATGCGGTCACCGCACAGGGTGAGGATTTCGGTCAGCTGTTCTTTTACCACCTGCACAGGGTTGCCCTTGTTGGAGCTGTAATAGGTGTACAGCAGCTTTTTGTCCTCGCTGATGAGTGCCAGCTTGGTGGTGGTAGAGCCGCAGTCAATACCCAGATAGGCCTTGCCGCGGTAGCTTGCCATGTCTGCGCTTTCCACTACGGCTTTTGCGTGGCGGGCGCGGAAGGCATCGTATTCCTCACGGGAGTTGAACAGCGCAGGCATACGCTCCCCACTGGGGACTGCGGTTGCCGCGGAGATGACCAGTGCGCTGATGATGGTTTCGTATGTAAAGGTTTGGCTGGCGGAAGCACCGTACAGCGCCGCACCCAGTGCAACGGCGAAACGGCCATATTCGGGGAACAGAGCGGTTTCCTCTGTGAGCTTCAGGGTTTCACGGAAGCGCTCACGGAGACCCTTGCAGTAGTACAAAGGACCGCCCAAAAACATGACCTTGCCTTCGATTTTTCTGCCCTGCGCCAGACCCGCAATGGTCTGGTTGACCACTGCCTGATAAATGCTGGCGGCAACGTCGGCTTTATTGGCACCCTGATTCAGCAGGGGCTGGATGTCGGTCTTGGCGAATACGCCGCAGCGGGAAGCGATGGGGTATAGACGGGTGTGCTGCAGGCTGACAGCGTCCATTTCCTCTACGGTCATGTCCAGCAGCACTGCCATCTGGTCGATGAATGCCCCTGTGCCACCTGCGCAGGTGCCGTTCATGCGCTCGTCGGTACCGCCCTTGAAAAACAGCACCTTGGCATCTTCGCCGCCCAGCTCAATGACGGCGGAGGTGTCGGGCTCCAGTACGCGGATGACCTCGCCTGTTGCGTACACTTCCTGCACGAAGGGGATGCCTGCGGCATTTGCCAGACCCAGACCCGCGGAGCCGGAGATGGACACGGTGAATGTACGGCTGCGGAGCAGAGGTTCGATTTCCTGCACCATTTCGATGGTCTTTTGCCGCACCTGAGAGAAGTGGCGGTTGTATTTTTCGGAAACGGACTCTCCGTCATCGATGAGCACCACCTTAGCGGTGGTGGAGCCGATGTCGATGCCCAGAGACAGCCGATTTTTCAGTTTGTCAGCGTTGTAAATAATCATAAGTTCAAAAATCCTATTTTTCTCTGTGTTTTGGATATGAAAAAGTTTCCGAAAACGAAAAACAATCGGTTTTTCAAAAACTGATGGATTATAACATTATAGCACTTTGCAGTTAAATTTCAATGAACAGATCTTGCGAATACTGTTAAGATGCCGTTAAGGAAAAATTGCATACAATGGAAAATGCCCCGGAGGAGAGAAAGTGTAAAAAGATTATACAGGAGAGGCGAGGGGGATTTTTGACGAATGATGGCGAAATGAAAGGAGCTGCTGCAATTTGCAACAGCTCCGAATAAGCTTAATATTTCAAAATGGGCAGGTCTTCGTCGTCGGTGCCTTTTTCGATTTTGATGACCTTGGCGTCGTAGCCGAAGCTTTCGTTCACTTGCACATGGACGATGTCTCCTACCTTCTTGCCCATGAGGGCGCTGCCGATGGGGCTTTCCTTGCTGATGAGCCCCTGCAGGGGATTCTGGCGCAGGGTGGTGACGATGCGGAAAACTTCCTCCTCGTCTTCATCGGTCAGGTATACTGTGACGGTGTCAAACAGCCCCACTTCATCGGGGGCGGAGCGGTCTTCAATGACTACGGCGGTGCGAATCATGCGCTCCAGATAGCGGATGCGGCTGTCGTTGCGGTTCTTTTCACGCTTGGCGGCTTTATATTCAAAGTTTTCGGACAGGTCACCGTAGCTGCGTGCAATCTGCACTTCTTCGATGAGCTTGGGGCGCAGCTCCAGACGGCGATGGTCCAGCTCCTGCTGCATCTTCTCAATGTCCACTTTGGTCAGTTCATCATGCATGGGTGGTTCTCCTTTGTGGGTGAATAATGGGATGATAGCACGAATTGTGTGGTGGCGCAAGTAGGGGCGAACATTATGAAAATTTACAGTACAGACATATGCATTTGTGTTATACTATATACATTGATACAATCGGGAGGTGCCTATGAAACGGGAAGAAATCTTGAAAACACTGGATACCCTGTATGACAAGGTGCTGCAGGGGATGCCTCCCAAACGGGAGGGTGCGGTGGCTATGGCGGAGCGGTATCTGAAAAAGAACGGCTCTGTGGACGATGCTGCACTGGATTTGATTACCGACCACATCAATAAATGCACCGCTACGGGCTTCTTCCTTGGTTTGGGCGGTTTGGTCACCATGCCCGTGACCATTCCTGCCAACATCGCAGGTGTGCTGTATTTCCAGCTGCGCATGATTGCGGGGGTTGCCTACATGGGCGGCTACGATGTGTACAGCCCTCAGGTGCGCACTCTGACCTATGTGTGTCTGGCAGGCATTTCCATCCAGTCCATGCTGAAAAATACGGGGGTCAAGATGGGTACCCGCATTACCAAGACCGTTGTGGCAAAAATCCCCGCCAAGCTCACTGCTGCCATTAACCGCGGTGTGGGCTATCGACTGTTTACCAAATTCGGCAGCCGCGGCGCTGTCAGTCTGGGGAAGGCTGTGCCTATCATCGGCGGCATTGTCAGCGGCAGTCTGGACTTTGTGGAAACACGGTATATTGCCGAGCGCGCCTATAATATGTTCATTCGCGGAGACATCGGCAACACCGCAGGCTTTGCGGACTATGAAATTTTGGACGACGAGGAAACAGAATAAGCGCTTCATCAGCCATTGTCATAAGACGGTGGCTGATATATTTTTGTGCAAACATAAAACACATCTGTACGGCGCAGAAACACTGTGATATAATGATTTCATGAAATTATAAAACCCAAGGAGGTTTGTTTATGGGCAGACTGGAAGGCAAAAATATCATTGTCACAGGCGGTTCCCGTGGTATCGGTTTTGCGGTTGCGGTGGACTGTTTGAAGGAAGGCGCCAATGCTGTTGGCATCTTCTCCCACTATGAACACACAAGAGAAGAAGCGCTGGCGAAGCTGCGTGAGCAGTTCCCCGACAGAAACATCGTGGGCTACTCTCCCGCAATTTCCGACGAAGCCGAGGTCGGTGCGGCAATGCAGGACTTTATCGGCAAGTTCGGCGGTCATCTGGATGCGGTATGTCATCTGGTAGGGGTCACCCATGCCAACACCATCCGCAACATTCCCGATGGCAAGTTCCGTGAAGTTGTGGAAACCAACCTGTTCGGCACCTATGCGGTCAACCGTCAGGCTGCGCTGATTATGTGCAAGCAGCGCTACGGCTCCATTGTAAACACTTCCTCCATCGCCGCTATTTACGGTGCTCCCATGGGCATTGGCTACGGTGCGTCCAAGGCAGGTGTACTGGGTCTGACTCGCTCTCTGGCAAGAGGCGTGGTACGCTTCGGTGTTCGTGTCAACTGCGTATGCCCCGGCGTTACCGCAACGGATATGACCCTCAACGACATTACTCCCGAAGCACTGGCACAGGTTAGCTCCACCATTGCTATGGGTCGTCTGGGTAAGCCCGAGGAAATCTCCAAGATGTTCATTTTCCTGGCATCCGATGAGTCTTCCTACTGCACAGGCGGCTTCTACAACGTAGACGGCTGGTCCACAGGCTGATAGAAGGAGGCATTTTTATGGACGAACTGATGATGAAAAAGCTGCAGAATCTGCTGGATAAGGTAGCCATTGAAGATAAAATCAAGCTGTATGCCCAGAATCTGGACACAAAGAATTTTGAAAATATGCGTGCCATCTTCATGCCCGGGGCTCACATTGACTACACCGTGGCAGGGGGCGCAAAGTGCTGCTTCGAGGAAATGCTCAGCTACTGGCCTCAGGGCTTGGGTGGCTTCCGCAGTCAGCACCTCATGGGCAATGTGCAGGTGAAGGTCAGCGACGACCGCAGCACCGCAGAATCTACCCATATTCTCTTTAACCCCATGACCCGTGACACCCGTAAGGGGGAATATACCTTCTTCTGCGGTCTGCACTATGACTGCAAGTGGGCACGCACTGCCGATGATGACTGGAAAATCACAGAAATGATCGAACGTGACCTGTGCTATATGTACCACAGACCCATTTGAGGCGGCAGGTTGCCGCCCCTACGAGGGTGGTTGAATAAGATTTCTGCCGTACGAGCTGAAAAAAGACCGATGCATCACAAGTGCATCGGTCATTCTTTTTGTTCGGTTCGCGGATAAGGCTTCTCCTCGTCGGTCAGCCCAGCCAAATAGTCCATGCTGGTGTCTAGGGCAATCGCAATTTTGCGGCACTGCTCAAATGTGTAATATCGCTTGCCGTTCTCGATTTTAGAGTAATCGCTCTGGTCGATACCTGTGAGCATTTGCATCTTTACCTGCGTATATCCACGCTTTTTGCGAAGTTGTTTCAATCGGTTGTTCATTCCATCACCCATTCATATTATGGCGAATTGACCTATTGAAATTAGGGTGAAAATGACCTATTGCATAAGAGAGGTGAACAACAATTCCCAACTATGAAAAGATGTATTATACCCTGTTCAATGCCATCACCGATGCTCTGCGCATGATGGAGGAGGGGCGGCACACGGATGCGGCGATTTGGCTGGCGACTGCGCAGTGTGAAACGGAAGAACAATATATGGACGAATAAAAAAGACACGGAATCAATTTCCGTGTCTTTTTATTTGGTTCAAATGTTTACTTTTCCATAATGTAGCCCATGCGGCCGGAGTAGATGGAAGTGATATCGTCCACAGCGTCGCAGTATTCCCAGATGCCGTTGGCGTTCTTTACCAGCAGCAGGAAGTTTTCGGAGTTGCCGTTTGCGTCGCGGTAGGAGGGTTCACCTGCGCCCCAGGGGATATAATCACTGGTTTCGCCGCTGAGCCAGACGATGTTGCCGCTCTTGCGGAAGCCGCCTACCCACACTGCTTCCAGCTTATGCTTGTCAGCCAGTGCTACCAGACCTGCGAATTCGTCCTTGTTGTTGATGGTGACCAGAGTGCCGCCGTTTGCAATGCAGTTGTTTGCAGCGGTGTTCCAGCTTGCATCGGCCTTTACCACGTTATACTTGCAGGTATCGATGGTGACGATGGGCTCGACGGTGGGAAGGGCAGTGGTCACAATGGGAGTGGTTTCGGGGGTGGGAGTGGGCAGATAGGGGGTTACATCGGGAGTTGCGTC
>JAZREI010000059.1:0-5328 GCA_045660685.1 Oscillospiraceae bacterium | reverse complement strand
TATAATGGACACACTATGAGAAAAGAAGGCGAAACCTTATGACCGATATTTGTGTATTCGATTTGGACGGCACCTTGGTAGACTCCATGCAGCGCTATGCCGCAGGGATTTTGAGCGTTCTGGATGACGAAGGCATCCCCTACGCCCCCGACCTCATCGGTGTATTGACCCCTCTGGGCTATACCAAAAGTGCGGAGCTGTACCAGACCATGGGTGTCCCCGGCACTGTGGAGGACATCGTCCGCCGCATTGAAAACAAGCTGGTGGAGCAGTACGCAAACTACATTCCCCTAAAGGAGGGCGTGGGCGACTATCTCCGCAAGCGCAAGGCAGAAGGCGCGAAGCTCTATGTCCTCACCGCCAGCCCCCACATTGTTACGGATGTCTGCCTGAAGCACAATGGGGTCTATGACCTGTTCGACGCAGTGTGGTCCGTGGAGGACTATGGCATTGCCAAGGGTGATGTTCGTGTGTACGAAGCCGTAGCGGAGCGCATCGGCTGCCGCACCCAAGATATCAGCTTCTTTGACGACAATGTGACCGCACTTTCCACAGGCAAGGCCGCAGGCTGCTACACCATCGCCGTCTACGACCGCCACAGCGAAGAAGCCTTCGCCGCCCTGTGCGCCCACGGTGACATGCGCATCCGCAGCTTTGCGGAATTGATATAACAAAAGCTCCCCTTACACAGGGGAGCTTTTTTATCAAACCAGATATTTCTTAATAATCGGCAGCTTGTTCAAAATATAGGACATGCAATAGGATACCACGAAGGTCACCACTGCCACCACGGGCATAGCTCTTACGGTATCAAATGACAAAGTATTCAGCAGGAAGTTCTTATCCAGCAGGTCCAGCACAAAGGGATGGAGTAAATATACCCCAAAGCTGCACTTGGATGCAGTGCCGATGAGCTGTTCTGTCTGCCTGCTCACAGACAGTCTGCCGAACAGGTCACGGAATAAGCAGAACACAAACACTGTTTCCAGCATGACGTTCAGATAGGTATAGGTATAGAAGGTAAAATCGTTGTGTCCCATACGTGCGGTGAGGTAGCTGCTCAGCCATACGGTCACGCAGAAGCCCCCGACACCCAGCACATAAATAGGCACACGCCACAAGGCAATCCGCTTCTGCGCCAGCCAATGCCCAAGCACGAAGTAAAACAGATACCCAAAAGAAACGCCAAACAAAGGCTTGATTTCCAGCATAGCCGCATATACATCGGGGTAAATATACTGCATGGCAGCAGTTACCGTAGGCAGCAAAATCGACAGCACAAAGGTCAGCACCAAGAAGTATCGGGTCAGTCGCTCGGAGCGCACAACAGGCTCCAGCAGGGGTACTATGGCGTACAAGCCCACCAGCATGATAAGATACCACAGGTGATAGTGCCCTCGCATGAGATGTACAATCAAAGCCTGTCTGCTCAAGGGGTACAGGGCTCCATGACACCACTGATACTCCAACACATACAGCACAGACCACACCACAAAGGCAATAACGATGCGCAAAATATACTTGCCGTACAGCTTTTCCACGGGGATGGGCTTTGCCAGAAACAGGGCGCCGCTGAGCATAACAAACATCGGCACCGTCCAGCGAACCATACCATCATACAGATTGAAAATATTCCATTCCGTGCTGCCGTACGCCACACTGCCGAATTGGGATGTGGCAGTATGAAGCACCACAACGAAAAAAGCCGCAGCAATGCGCAGCAAATCAAAATACAATACTCGCTGTTTGCTCAATGCCATCGTCACCCTTTCGAAAATTTTACTTATTGTACCACAAATTCCCCACGGTGACAAATGAAAATCCCCCGACCGATTCCACATACTATGCTCGGAAAGGAGGGATTCCATGAATAACGATCACAAGGAACGAGAGGACTACGCAGAGACTTTGTATGAGCCTGCCATTGAGGACAGCAAGTGCTTCATCAAAGACAAGAAGCCTCCCGTGGTCACAAGCTACGATGACCGATGGAAGGCTGCCAAGGGTGGGCGCTCTAACCCCGACCGTCCCACTGCCCCCGACGGCGTATCGGGAAACTGGAAATGAAATCAGCCTGTTGCAGTCATGCAACAGGCTTCTCTTATTCATTTGTATTCCTTCCGGGGAACAGCTGCAGAACATTGTCCTTAGGCTCGGCGTGGGTGATTTTCACATTGAACAAAGACCCATCGGCCACCGTGACCCGATAGCCGTCTTCTGTTTTCTCAATGTCGTATACATCCAGCTCGTCGCTGTCATTCAGCAGGTCAAACAAAATGTCGGAAAAATAATTGAGTGTCATGGTGTACCACCTCATGTCTAAAATGTTGGATGCAAAATCATTGGGTTCCTATGCCCCTATAATTTTGGAACATTTTTACCTATATATAGAATGCACGTTCATCCCGAATTATGCAAGCAGAATCTCGACAAAAAAGGCCTTGGGCATTTCCAAGGCCTTAAATTTTTAGATCTGATCCATGATAACGGGCACCTTGTTCTGCAGAGAGAACTTTGCCAGCTGCCAAAATACACTGTATGCGTACTTTGCCAGAGATTCGGTAGAGTAGCGCTTGGCATCGGGGGAAATCTTGCCTTCGGTTTCGAACCACTTCAGCACATCTTCCTCGTCAGCCTTCCAGCCCATTTCGTTGATGCGCAGCAGCTCAATCATCAGCGCCCCTGCGGATGCAATGGTTACCACATCACCTGTGGGCACTTCCCCACGGAGCATAATGGGAGTCTGCACGGGCAGCCACCAGCTTGCGCCCTTCAGCAGGCTCATGACCATGGTGCGGTCGGCACGTGCGCTCTGCACGTCTGCTTCCGCCTCAAAGTTCCAGCCGGGGTATACGGTTTCACGGCACTTATGACCGTAAGCCACGCTTGCTGCATAGGTAAGCAGGGCACCGAAGGCCAGTTCGTTCAGTTCCAGTGCCAGAAATTCCTTTTCTGCATTTTCTTCCCAGCATTCCGCTTCGGGAGCAGCCTTCTTTACGGCAGCAACAATGGTATCACGCCAGTGGCATACGATTTCATTGGTGCGTGCAGCTTCCTCGGGGGTATCTACGTCGCAGTAGTAGCGGTTCAGAGTACCTGCAAATAATTCTAACATATCAGGGAGTTCCTTTCACTCGGTTGTTCATAAAGGTGTATGTATTGTCCTGATGGTCAAAATGGATGGCCTTTTCAGGACAGCGATTGATGCAGCGCAGGCAATAGAAGCAGCGCTCCTTCACCCATTCTGCCCTGCCGTCTGCAATGGCAATAGCCTCCGCAGGGCATTCCAATGCGCAAACGCCGCAGCCGATGCATTGTTCGTTCACTGAAAAATGCTTGGTCTTGCGGCCGTTTTTGTACAAGGGATAGCTCTGTTTGGTAATATAATCCATTCCGCCGCAGTCGTCAAAATCTCCTGTACGGCCTTGACGAATGTATGCTGCGATCGTTTCGCTGCGCTTTTGAGCGCGGTCAAGCAGAATATCCACATTGCGCACGGGCATCTGATGGCCCATAACAACTGCATTGTTCAGCACGGGGCAGGAAAAACGAGCTGCAGGTGCCAGACCATTGGCGCGCAGCACCTGCGCCAGCATACCGCCTGCACCTGCGGTAAGACCATCACAGGTCAAACAGGTCCAAACGTAGTTGGGTGTATGATTAAACTCCAGACGCTCGATAAAATCGGGAATCTGGATGGGGATTCCATAGTAATAGGTAGGCATGACGAAGCCCACAGGCTCATCCATGCCAATGGTATAGGTATAATTGCCTTCCTTCATGGCAGCGCCAATGCTGACAACGGTATCACCGTTGCAGGCGGCAATGGTTTCAGCCACCATCTGGCTGTTTCCTGTGCCTGTAAAATAGAAAATCATAGCGTCCTCGCCTTTTCGTGCATTCCATCAATTTTATACTCTACCCCGCTGCTTTGACAATAAAAAAAACTCCCACAGTCGAGACTGTGGGAGTTTGTAGCTTTGTATAAAGAATTATACCAGTTCGATGACTGCGATTTCAGCAGCGTCGCCGCGACGGGGACCGACGCGAGTGATACGGGTATAACCGCCGTTGCGACCTTCGTACTTGGGAGCGATTTCCTTAAATACCTTGTGTGCAACTTCTTCACGGGTAATGAATGCCAGAGCCTGACGGTATGCTGCCAGGTCGCCCTTCTTACCCAGGGTGATCATCTTTTCAGCAAGAGGAGCGATCTCCTTGCAGCGAGTAACAGTGGTTTCCATGCGGCCGTTAGCCAGGAAATCAGTTACCTGCTGGCGCAGCATTGCCTTGCGCTGATCGGTAGTCTTGCCGAGCTTTCTAGTACCGGGCATATTACTAACCTCCTAAGGTTGATTCTGAGTTACTGATTGTCGTCGCTTGCCAGAGACAGACCCAGCTGAGCCAGCTTGTGCTCAACTTCTTCCAGGGACTTTCTGCCAAGGTTGCGGACCTTGATCATCTCATCCTGAGTCTTGCTGATCAGATCCTCAACAGTGTTGATGTTTGCTCTCTTCAAGCAGTTGAAAGAACGTACGGAGAGATCCAGCTCTTCGATGGTCATGTCAAGCAGCTTGTCTTTCTGTTCGGGAGCCTTTTCCACCACGGTAGAAGTACCGCCGACGGTGTCAGACAGGTCGGTGAAGATGGTGAAATGGTCTACCAAGATCTTTGCACCCAGAGAAAGAGCATTTCTCGCGGTGATAGTCTTATCGGTCCAGACTTCGATAGTGAGCTTGTCATAGTCGGTCTGGTTGCCTACACGAGTGGTTTCCACAGTGTAGTTGACCTTCAGAACGGGGGTGTAGATGGAGTCTACGGCGATGGTACCGATGGGCATCTGTGCAGTCTTATTCTTAGAAGCTACAACGTAACCACGGCCGTGACCAATGGTCAGTTCCATGCTCAGAGATGCGCCTGCGCCCAGAGTAGCGATGTGCAGATCGGGGTTGAGAATTTCAACTTCTGCGTCTGCCTTGATATCGCCTGCGGTAACTTCGCATTCACCGGAAGCTTCAATGTACACGGTCTTGGGACCTGCGCAGTGCAGCTTTGCGATGATGCTCTTTACGTTCAGAACGATTTCAGTCACATCTTCCTTAACACCGGGGATGGAGCAGAACTCGTGCTGTACGCCGGCAATCTTAATGCTGGTAACAGCAGTGCCGGGGAGAGAAGAGAGCAGTACTCTTCTCAGAGAGTTACCCAGAGTGGTACCGTAGCCACGTTCCAGGGGTTCAATGATGTACTTACCGTAAGAATCATCAGTGGGTGTTTCGAGACATACGATACGAGGCTTCTCGATTTCGATCATTTTTAATAACCCTC
>JAZREI010000058.1:0-9738 GCA_045660685.1 Oscillospiraceae bacterium | reverse complement strand
CTCCTTGATTGCCTTGCTGGCCCAGTCATGGTTACCGCTGGTGAAGTACACGGGAGCGATTTCCGAAAGCTGCGCAACCAGCGTTTCCACAACGGGGATATCCTCGGCATCTTCAATATAGTCCCCTGTCAGGGCGATGAGGTCCGGCTCCAGTGCCGCTACCTTGCGGACCAGACGGTGGTTGTCTTTCCCAAACTCCATGGTGTGCAGGTCGGACAGCTGAACGATTTTATATCCGTCGAATTGGGAAGGAAGTCTTTGGGAGCTGACATCATATTCCGTGACCGTCAGGCGCAGGTTGCTGTCCAGCAGCAGGATGCACAGGATGGCCAAGAGAATGACATCTAATTTGGAAATAAATTTCATGAGGGTTATATCCTTTAGGGAATAGTAGTCAGGCTAAGGTCAGTACAAGGACCTCGGGATTGTTTAAAAAACGGGGGATGTGATGGGTGTTGCCCAGACCGCGAGAGACCACCATGGTGTAGGAGCCGCTTTCAAACAGACCTGCGTCATATTTTGGGAAGAATACCTTGTCCGGGCTGAGCACACCGCCCAGGAAGGGCAGGCGAATGACACCACCGTGGCAGTGTCCCGACAGAATGATTTGACAGGGCAAATCGGGGTAACGGTCGGGGAAAAAGTAACGGTGGGCAAGCAGCACTGTGTATTTGTTTGGATGGGTCTGTGCGACTTCTTCCATGAACTGATCGGGGGCAGGGAGCTTTCCACGTGTGGAGGGATCCTCCACGCCTGCGATGATGATGGAGGCATTGCCTCGTGTCACTTCCAAATATTCATTGCCCAGATAAGTACCGCCGCTGTTAATGACGGTTTCCCGTACTGCTTTGCTGCTGCCGCTGACACGATCGTTGTTGCCGGGGGAGAAGTACACAGGGGAAATTTCCGACAGCTGCTCAATCAGCGTTGCCAGCACAGGCAGGTCGTCTTTGGAATCGATGAAGTCCCCTGTCAGAGCAATCATGTCCGGCTGCTGCTGTGCAATAAGCTCCACCAAACGTGCGTTGTTCTTTCCAAACTCCTTGGCGTGCAGGTCGGACAGCTGCACAATGCGGTAGCCCACAAACTCCGCGGGAAGCTCGGGGGAATATACGGTATATTCTGTTGTGCTCAGCCGCACATTGCTGTCAATGAGCAGTACAGCCCAAAACACAATCAGCATCCATTTCAGTCGTTTCATTGGTTTGATGAAATCACATCCTTTTGGATAGTAACCAATATAATACCACAATTTTTCCGAAAGTGAGAGAAAAATCTGCCGGGTTCACAGATTCCTAACAATTGTACGGGGAATTTGGGATAAAATGGGGCGGATTTGTGGTGTATTCCCATAAAAACACAGCCGATTTGTTTATGTTTCCCCTTGAAACACGGGGGAGATTGGAGTATAATATTTCGGCATGATTGAAATAATGCATAACGCATAAGAAAAGGATGAAAACAATGAGCGCATCTACCGAAAAGCAAAGAAGAATGGAAGAACAGCTGGCTAAGAAGCAGAAGAAGGCTGAACTCCAGCGCGAAGCGGAAGAAAAGGCAAATAAGAGCCGTCTGAAGTGGCGTCTGGGCATGGCAGCTATCGCACTGTTTATGATTCTGTCCATTGTTCTGAACACCTCTCTGCCCTTCCGCATGACTGCTGTGAAGGTTGGCGACGACAATCTGTCCGCTGCAGAAATGAACTACTTCTATTCCAATGAATACTACCGTTACTACAGCTACCTGAGCATGTTTGGTGTAGACACCTCCATGCCTCTGGAAAATCAGGACTGCCCTCTGACCGAAGAAGGCTCCTGGAAGGACTTCCTCATGGACGAAGCTATGAACTCCGCAAAGAGCATCTACGCTATGTGCGATGCTGCAGCAGCTGAAGGCTTCACCCTGAGCGAAGAAGGCAAGGCATCTGTAGAAAATGAAATGGCAAGCCTGCCCGAATACGCAGAATCCAACGGCTTTGCTAACGTAAAGAAGTACCTGCGTGCAGGCTACGGCACCGGCGTTGACGAAGCTATGATTCGCGAAATGATGACCATGGCAACTCTGGCAAACGAATATGCTACCGCAAAGGCAGAAACCTTCACCTACACCGATTCCGAAATCGAAGCATACTTCAATGCAAATGTAGACAGCTTCCGTGAATACGACCTGCACTACTACTACATCGCAGCTGAAACCGAAGAAGTTACCGACGCGGAAGGCAACACCACCAACGAAGTTGTTGACGGCGGTGTAGAAGCTGCTCTGGAAGCTGCAAAGGAACTGGCTGCACAGGTTACCGACGAAGCTACCTTTGACGAAGCAGTTGCTGCTTACAAGTCCGGCGCTACCGTTTCCCACACCCACGGTTATGTGAAGAACAGCCTGAACGCTGCATTCCGTGACTGGGCTACCGACGCTGCTCGCGTGGAAGGCGATGTGACCGCTGTTTCCAACGAAAACGGTGCTTACGTTGTACTGTACGTTGGTTACGATGACAATATGTACCCCTCCACCGCTATGCGTCACATCCTCATCAAGTCTGTTGATGAAGATGCAGACGGCACCTACTCCGAAGCAGAAATGGCTGCTGCAAAGGCTAAGGTAGAAGAAATCGAAAAGGAATGGGAAGCTAACGGCAAGACCGAAGAAGCTTTCGCAGCACTGGCAAACGAATACTCCGAAGATGCAGGTTCCAACACCAACGGCGGTCTGTATGAAAAGATCGGCAATGGCGACATGGTTCCCGAAATCAACGACTTCCTGTTCGCTGAAGGCCGCAAGGTTGGCGATACCGCTATCCTGCACGGCAACAACGGCAGCTACGACGGCTACCACCTGGTATACTTCGCAGGCGAAGGTATGCTGTACGGTCTGGCACAGGCTGAAACCCAGATGATGAATGAAGCTTACACCGAATGGGAAAGCTCTGTTACCGCAGATCTGACCGCAGAAACCGCATGGGCTGCTAAGCTGATCGGCAAGTAAAATCGTATTTAAGAACAAGTTGGACTCGCTGCAGCGCAGCGAGTCCATTTTGAAATCACGGAGGAATTTATGGCAGAAAGAACCATACGTACGGAAATGCTCATCGGCACCGAGGCTGTGGAGAAGCTGGGCCGCAGCCATGTGGCAGTGTTCGGTCTGGGCGGCGTTGGCAGCTGGTGCGCGGAAGCACTGGTACGCAGCGGCGTGGGCGAGCTGACCATTGTGGACGATGACGACTTCTCCGAGTCTAACATCAACCGTCAGGCAGGGGCTCTGTATTCCACTGTGGGCCGTGCCAAGACGGAGGTTATGGCAGAGCGCCTGCTGGATATCAATCCCAATCTGAAGCTTCACAGCATTTGCGGACGATATGTTGCGGAGGAGCGGGAACGGTTCTTTGCCGATTATGACTATATTGCCGATGCCATCGACTCCGTCAGCTCCAAGGTGGACCTGCTGGTGACCGCAGTACAGCGGGAGATTCCCGTACTGTCCTCCATGGGCACAGGCAACAAGCTGGATGCAAGCAAGCTGCAGCTCACAGACCTCTCCAAGACCAGCGGCTGTCCTCTGGCGAGGGTTATGCGCCGTGAGCTGAAAAAGCACGGCATCACCCATTTGGATGTGCTGTTCAGTACCGAGGAGCCCATTAAGCCTTTGGAATTGGAAGCTCTGCCCGAGGGCAAGCGCAGTGTACCCGGCTCTGTTATGTGGGTTCCTGCCACCGCAGGTTTGCGCATGGCACAGCATATTATTATGAAACTGATTGAAGCATAAAAATACCGCATCCCATGAGGATGCGGTATTTTTTTATGAAAACAAAGCTGTTTCATGAATCAAAACATGGATTCCGTCCCATAGCAGGAATACAGCCACAAACAGAATTACAAAGCTTATGACCTTAGGGGCGCCTTGCTTGAGCTTCTTGACCAAAGGATTTGCTTCCGTTTTGCGCTGCGCATAAGCCATGAACGCTTCATATTTTCCCAGAAGTAAAGCGATTGTTATGATGAAAGATGGGGCTTGACTGATGGCAATCCATATGCAATGGGCTGCTGCAACTGCAAGCCACTGCCTATGATAAGCGGATAATGTAATCAGGGAAATAAAAGAAGGGTCTGTTAATGCGGAGATTGCGAAGGCGATGCCTAAAGTAAGCATTCCTTCATTGATGGGCTTTTCGAAGAATTGCCCATCTTTTTTCTTGCTGAGGAATACTCTTTCCGCAAACAAAATCAGCAGTAAACAGCCAATCACCAATTGGAAAACCGCCCTGATAGTGGCTGAATTGTGGTTTAGCCAATCGGATAGGTGAGAAACATTTGTTCCCAGAAAATAGGAGCAGGCGAGACCGATGGTTACTGTACCAATCAGGTTCGTAAGGGCGAAGGTACAAATTTCTTTTCTCTTTAATCCCATGGAAACGGCTGTTATGGTGATTAAAGCACCGGATAAATCAAAACCTGCCACACCCAGCATCAGTGCAGCTGCAAGCAATTCCATTTTAGCCTTCCCTTCGTAAGTAGTTTATAGTTTTTCCATATTGCGATACACCGTCAATCGCATGGTTAGAAAGCTGGCGGTGCCGCCAAGGATGTTGGAAATGGGCTCGGCAAGGAATACACCCAATACCCCAAAGCCCACACGGGGGAGCAGCAGGGTCAAGGGGACCACGATGACGACTTTTCGCAGCATGGAGAAGAAAATGGCGTGCTTGGCATCTCCCAGTGCGGTGAAGCCCGACTGCCCCGCAAACTGCAGCGCCATGAAGACAAAGCCGAAGAAGTACACACGGAGCATATCGATGCCTGCGGCTGTCATGGCAGGGTCATCGGTGAAGAGCTTGAACCAAAAGGCGGGGAGCAGCAGTACCAACAGCCATGCTGCCAGTGTGTACGCAGAGCCTGCCAGTGTGTTGAAGTTGATGGCAGAGCGGGTACGGTCGTAATCTTTTGCACCGAAATTGAAGCTGATGACGGGCATGGCGCCGTTCATGATGCCGTTGACAGGGAGCATGAAAATCTCACGGACGGAGTTGGCTACGGTCATAATGCCCACATACAGGTCACCACCGAAGGTCTGCAGGGTGGAGTTACAGGCAGCCTGCGCCAGAAATGTAGTGCCTTGTGCGATGAAGCCCGCAGTACCCAGCTTGAAGATGTCTTTGGTAATGTCCCCGGAGATGCGGACGTTTTCTTTTTTCAGTGCAATGTCGGCGGTGCTGCCTGTGAGGAAACGGAGAATCCACAGTGCGGAGATGCCCTGACTGATGACTGTTGCCAGTGCCGCGCCCTGTACACCCATATCCAAGGCGAAGATGAAAATGGGGTCTAGGATGATGTTTACGGTAGCACCGATGATGACAGACAGCATCCCCATGCGAGGGAAGCCCTGTGCGTTGATATACCCGTTGAGCCCTGTGGATGCCATGGAGAAGCAGGTACCCAGCAGGTAGATGCGGAAATAGGCAGCTGCGTAGGGGTAGGAGTCCGCACCTGCACCCAGCAGGAGCAGAATGGGCTGCATGAATACAAGACCCACTGCGGTCAATGCTGCTGCGGCGCACATGAGCAGGGCAAAGGAGTTGCCCAGAATACGCCCCGCGCGATGACTGTCACCGCTGCCTCGGGCCATGGAGAAAATAGGGACACCGCCCATACCAAACAGTGCGGTGAAGGCCATAATGAGGGTGACTGCGGGGAAGGTGATGCCCACCCCTGTCAGAGCAATGCCGCTGCCGTCACCCATGTGCCCGATGTAGATGCGGTCCACGATGTTATACAGCAGCTGCACCAGCTGGGCTACGGTGAGGGGGACAGCTTGTGCGAGGATGCACCGCCACACGGGTCCCTGTGAAAAATCGATGTGTTTGTTTTGGCCCACAGCCGTCATCTTCTTTCCAAACGAGATGCCAACATTATACCACAGCCGTGGCAGAATGGGGGCGGAAAATTGACAAGGGGCTGTTTTTCGGTATAATGATTTCATGTAGATTTGACCCAATGGAGAGAAATATATGATTTGGATTGTCATTTTAATGGCCTTTTTGGGCGGTATGGTGCAGGGTATCACAGGCTTTGGGGGCGGCATCGTCATGATGATGGTATTCCCCATGGTATTCCCTCTGACCCAAGCGGCAGGTATCAACGGGGCGATTCTGGTGTTCCTGAATGCCACCATGGTTTATGTGTACCGTAAGCATATCAATATCAAAATGGTGCTGCCTGTGTTCCTGTTCAGCATCATCGTGTCCAGCATCACCATCAAGGTGGCTGCAGGCACAAGCCCTCTCATCATCAAGAAGATGTTCGGCGGCTTTTTGCTGCTGCTTGCCATCTACTACCTGTTCATTAAGAAAGATGGCAGACCCGACCCTATGAACCTGTTTGTGTCACTGCTGTTCCTGACTGCCTCCGCAGTATGCGACGGGCTGTTTGGGGTCTGCGGACCTATGCTGGTGGTATACTTCCTTGCACGTTGCGAGGAACGCTATGACTATCTGGCGAACCTGACCACAAGCTTCCTGCTGCTGGGTGGCTATAATACCTGCTTCCGCATCTATTCGGGGATTCTGACTGCCGAGCATTTGCTGTATGTGCTGTGCGGTGCCGCTGCCATCATTACAGGCGGGCTCATCGCCAAGAAAATTGCGGACAGATTGAACGCCCAGCTGCTGACCAAGGCCATTTACATTATGATTTTTGTAAGCGGGGTAAGTAATATATTGAAGTGAATTTTACAGTGTACTCACGGAGGAAATGTAATGAAATTTGAATTGTTTGAAGAACTGATGTCTTTTGATACAAAAGGTCGTTGCTGCATTGAGATAGCCTTTATTGTAAAAGGCAGCGACAAGTTTGACTGTTGCTGGCTGGGTAAAACACCGGATCAAGAAAACAAAGAAGATGTATTTTGGTACGGTCTTACGCCGGACGGCAAAAATGCATATGACTATCCAAGTTTTGAAGCGTTTTCGTCTGCTGCGGTGTTTGATGGTCAATCGCTTTTGCAAGTATGGGATAAGGTGATAATTGAGGAAATTAATGGATTGGACCCGGAGGAAATGATAGAGTTGTATTTGTCGGGGAAAGGCGGAATGGGCGCTCCTCAATTCTGAATAATAAAAAAGCCAAGCTGCATTTTGCAGCTTGGCTTTTTTGCTATATGCGGATTTATTCAATGACCATCTTTGCGCAGCCGTAGATGCCTGCGTCGTTGCCGAGAATGGCGATGGATGCGGTGGTGCCTGTGGAAACATGGAAGGCATACTTGCGGTAGTACTTCATAATGGGTTCCACGATGATATCACCTGCGCGGCTCATGCCGCCGCCGATGATGAATACGTCGGGGTCTACGGTGCAGCTGACGAAGCTCAGTGCGCGGCCCAGATATTCCCCGAAGCGGTCTACAATCTGCAGTGCCATTTCCTCGCCGTCACGGGCAAGGTCGCAGATGTCCTTGGAGGTGAACTTGTCCATGGTGCGCAGTGCGGAGGGAGTATCGCAGCCCTCCAGCATAACCTTCGCCAGACGGACGATGCCGTTTGCGGAAGCATACTGCTCCAGACAGCCGTACTTGCCGCAGTTGCACCGGACGGTTTCGGTGGGCTCAACGGTGATGTGACCCAGTTCCCCAGCGCCGCCGTTCTTGCCTGCCACGATTTTGCCGTCCACGATGACGCCGCCGCCCACACCGGTGCCCAGAGTGAACATAACCGCACTGTCATAGCCCTTGCCGCCGCCCTGCCACAGCTCGCCCAGAGTGGCTACGTTGGCATCGTTGCCTGCTGCAACCTTGGGGATTTCGGGGAGCAGCTCATTCATGCGCTGCTTGACGTTGAACACGCCCCAACCCAGATTGATGCACTTGTGTACGGTGTAGTCGCTGTCTACGGGACCGGGGACACCAATGCCGATGCCTTCCACCTGCTCGGGGGAGATGCTCTTTTCCGTGAGCTTCGCGGTGATGGATGCTGCTACATCGGGCAGTACCGCTGCGCCGTCGTTTTCGGTGACGGTGGGGATTTCCCACTTGTCCATGAGGACACCTTCTGTGTTGAACAGACCCAGCTTGACCGTGGTGCCGCCAATATCAACGCCGAATGCGTAAGGTTTCATGGTTTCAGTCTCCTTTATATGTAATAAGGGATGTTTCGCATGACTGTATTGTAGAACTTTGGGGTGGGAATGTCAATTCAAAAGGGACTGCAAAAGCAGTCCCTTTTGAATTGGTGCCGTGGTGAACGAAGACTGCTGCAAAATCGTTACCGTGCGAAAACGGATAAAATTGCAATACGTTCGTACGAGTTAATATTCGCCTACCCAGCGGCCTGTGGTGATGCACACGGGCTCGCCTGCGGTGAGGCTCTTTTTTACATCAATGATGCGCTGGTTGCGGCTGCCGCGGAAGGCGATTTCCAGACTGCGCTGTGACAGCTCAAACCGTCCGTCAATGAGCACATCGATGCTCTGCAGCAGCGCTTTCTGGGCTTGGGTGCCATTTGTCAGCTCCTCGAAGGTGTACCCCGAATAGCTTGCAACTTCGTACCCACGCTCTTTCAGCAGCTGTGCCAGCTTTGTGAAGCCCTCTGCCTGGGCGAAGGGCTCGCCTCCCGAGAAGGTTACCCCACGGCACAGGGGATTGGTTGCTACGATGTCGGCGATGCGCTCCTCGTCCATGGGCGTGCCGCAGCCGAACTGCCATGTTTCGGGGTTATGACAGCCCTGACAGTGGTGGGGACATCCCTGAGCGAAAATCGTCATACGAATGCCGGGACCGTCCACGATGCTGTCATTGACGATGCCTGCCAAATCAAGCATTGTTGTTCATTCCGTGCTTCACGCGGTCACGTTCTTCTGCGCGTTTCGCATCGTTCCACTTGTCCATGGTGCCTACCAGATAGCCGGTGATGCGGCGGATGCGTTCAAAGCCCACGCCCTGACCCAGCTTTTCCTGTTCGTTTTTTACCTGCATATAGTACCTCCTTAATTGATACCGCGGAATGCGGGCATTTCGGGATAAATCTTCTTCAATTCTTCAATGCGTTCGGCGGGAATCTGTTCACCCTCGCGGCGTCCGCAACGGGGACATACATCGCCGATGACACCCACGTAACCGCAGATGGGGTCGCGGTCTACAGGGTGGTTGATGCTGCCGTAACCGATGCCGCAGTCGTGCATGCAGCGTACAACGGCTTCAAATGCTTCCACGTTCCGTACGGTGTCGCCGTCCAATTCCACGTAGCTGATGTGACCTGCGTTGCACAGAGCGTGATAAGGAGCCTCCAGACGAATCTTATCGTAAACGGAGATGTCGTACCAGACGGGAATGTGGAAGGAGTTGGTGTAATATTCACGGTCGGTGATGCCCTGCAGCTTGCCGAAGCGCTTCTGGTCCATGCGGATGAAGCGGCCGGACAGACCTTCCGCAGGGGTCGCCAGCAGGGTGAAGTTCATCTTCATGGCCTGAGACTTCTTGTCGCAGTAGTCGCGCATGAAGCCGATGATTTCCAGACCCTTCTTCTGCAGGTCTTCGCTTTCACCGTGGTGTCTGCCGTAGAGGGCGGTGAGGGTTCCTGCCAGACCGATAAAGCCAATAGACAGGGTGCCGTGCTTCAGTACCTCCCGGAGGTCGTCTGCCATGTTCAGCTTGTCGGAGTCCAGCCAGATGCCCTGACCCATGAGGAAGGGGTAGTTATAAATGTGCTTGTTTGCCTGAATTTCAAAGCGGTCCAGCAGCTGCTGTGCCACCATT
>JAZREI010000057.1:0-3400 GCA_045660685.1 Oscillospiraceae bacterium | reverse complement strand
TGTACAGGGTTCTCATGTGGGTGTACATCGGACACACCAAAATCCAAATAATCTTCTATGTTTTCCATATGAGGTTGCCCCTTCTTTCTCCGCAGACAGCCACACCACCGATGTCTGGCTATGGAAAACAACCAAGTCTTGATGTCCGATTCTCCGCGGAAGCTGCCAATGGAGCGAATGACCTCCAAAAACACCTCCGAGGTCAAATCTTCCGCAAGGACGGCATCGCGGCACAGGCTATACAGATAGACATAGACATCTTTATAGTATCGGTGAAACAGTTCTTCCAGCAGTTCCTTCATGCCGCTCCCCCTTTCACTATATTGGTGTCTTTTTCCACCCCATTCGTTACAGCTTCTAAAGATATTTTAATTATAGCACATCTATTTGAAATGTTCACCTCCGAAATTCCGTCGCTGTGCATTCATGTAATAACAAAAGGAATGTCCGTACAAGCTAAAAACTCCCACTTCCAAAAGAAGTGGGAGTTTTGATTTGTTCAATTACGTAAAGTCGTGGGCCTGTTCCAGAACCATTTCCTTTACCTTCAGCAGACGAACCTTGGTGGAGTTGTCGTTTTCTTCCAGCTTCATGGTGATGTAACGGATTGCATCTTCCATTTCGGGAATCATAACGTACTCCAGTGCGTTTACACGGCGGCGGGTCTTTTCGATTTCCGCTGCCAGCAGCTGCATGGTCTTTTCGATCTGTGCCAGCTCCAGCATATCTGCGAACACCTCTGCCAGCTTCTGCAGGGCATCGTCCAGTTCGCCGGAGGTCATTGCAAAACCGTAGGGATAGATTTCGCTGGGATCGTCGTTCTTGGTGGTGAACTTGTACTGAGGCACGTTAAGGCTCATGACGTTCTTGTACTTCATGGTCAGTTCAACGATCTGACGGGGGTACAGCAGTGCCTGCTCCAGCATTTCGGGAGACATGATGGCACTTGCAACCGTCAGAGATGCAAAGGCTTCGGTGAGGCCTTTTTCCACCTTGAGACGCAGTTCCTTATTCAGTCGAACGATCTCCATAAACTGTCGCATCAGTTCGTCGCATTTGTCTTTCATTAACTTGTGACCCTTACGTGCTGTCTTCAGTCGCTTCTTGTACTGATTAAGCACCATACGAGTCGGTGTAATGACGGCATTTGCCATAGAATCACCTCAAATGTTATACGATGATGCGCTTAGTCCTTGGGCATATACTTGTCGATCATTTCGGGCTTGATACGCTTCAGTTCGCTTCTGGGCAGAATCTTCAGCAGGTTCCAACCGATTTCCAGAGTTTCCAGAATGGAACGGTCGGTGGTGTTGCCCTGAGAAACATAGTTCTGTTCGAATGCATCAGCAAACTTTGCAAACTGTCTGTCGTCTTCGGACAGAGCGGATTCACCCAGAATGGTCATCAGTTCCTTTGCATCCTTACCACGAGAGTATGCAGCAAACAGCTGGTTCATGGTACCTGCATGGTCTTCACGGGTCTTGCCTTCGCCGATACCCTTGTCCTTCAGACGGCTCAGGGAGGGCAGAACGTCTACGGGAGGAACCAGACCCTTGCGGTACAGTTCACGAGACAGAATAATCTGACCTTCGGTAATGTAGCCGGTCAAGTCGGGAATGGGATGGGTCTTGTCGTCTTCGGGCATGGTCAGAATGGGAATCATGGTGATGGAGCCATTCTTGCCCTGACGGCGACCTGCACGTTCGTACAGGGTAGCAAGGTCGGAGTACATGTAGCCGGGGTAGCCACGACGGCCGGGAACTTCCTTCTTTGCTGCGGAAACTTCACGCAGAGCTTCTGCGTAGTTGGTAATGTCGGTCAGAATAACCAGAACCTGCATGCCCTTTTCAAATGCCAGATATTCTGCACAGGTCAGAGCCATACGAGGAGTTGCGATACGTTCAACCGCAGGGTCGTTTGCCAGGTTGGAGAAAACAACGGTACGGTCAATTGCGCCGGTTGCACGGAAGTCACGAATGAAGAATTCGGATTCTTCGAAGGTGATACCGATTGCCGCGAAAACTACCGCGAAGGTTTCGTTGTCGCCCAGAACCTTTGCCTGACGAGCAATCTGCGCTGCCAGCTGTGCGTGAGGCAGACCGGAGCCGGAGAAGATGGGCAGCTTCTGGCCACGAACCAGAGTGTTCAGACCGTCAATCGCGGAAACGCCGGTCTGGATGAATTCTGCGGGGTATGCACGGGCTGCGGGGTTCATGGGCAGACCGTTGATGTCACGATGTGCTTCGGCCAGAATATCGGGACCGCCGTCGATGGGCTGACCCATGCCGTTGAAAACGCGGCCCAGCATATCTTCGGAAACTGCCAGCTGCAGGGGGTGACCCAGGAAGCGAACCTTGGAGTTTGCCAGGTTGATACCCTGTGCCAGTTCGAACAGCTGAACAACTGCCTTGCTGCCGTTAACTTCCAGAACCTTACCGCGGCGCTTTTCACCGGAGGGCAATTCGATTTCTACCAGTTCGTCAAAGGTAACGCCTTCAACGCCTTCAACAACCATCAGAGGGTTGGCAACCTGTCTGATTGTCTTATATTCCTTAATCATTCTTCGTTACCTCCCCTGTTCAGTGCTGCGATCTGAGCCTTCATATCAGCCTGGATCTGCGCATATTCTGCTTCGAACTTATCGGGATCGGTCATCTTTGCATAGCCCAGCTTTTCTCTTGCGGGGAGCTTGAACAGCGCGTTCATGTCAACGCCTTCTGCCAGTGCTTCGCGGCCCAGCTCGTCGAAGTACAGAATGGTGTCCAGCAGCTTAAACTGCTTTGCGTAGGAAGAATATGCGTCTTCGTCAACGAATGCGTTCTGCTGCAGGAAGTCTTCGCGGATGGACTTTGCGGTTTCCAGAGTCAGACGTTCATTTGCAGACAGTGCGTCCACACCAACCAGACGAACGATTTCGTTCAGTTCGTCTTCCAGCTGCAGCAGGTTCATAGCCTTTGCGCGGTTTTCCATGTACTTGGGACCAAACTGTTCATTGTACCAGCCGGACAGAGTGTCATCATACAGGGAGTAGGAGTTCAGCCAGTTGATTGCGGGGAAGTGACGAGCGTATGCCAGAGAGGAGTCCAGAGACCAGAATACCTTTACGATACGCATGGTAGCCTGAGAAACGGGTTCGGAAATGTCACCGCCGGGAGGAGATACTGCACCGATTGCGGTAACGGAGCCCCTGCGTTCGTCGCTGCCCAGACACTGGATAACGCCTGCACGTTCATAGAACTGTGCGATACGGGATGCCAGATATGCGGGGTAGCCTTCTTCACCGGGCATTTCTTCCAGACGACCGGACATTTCACGGAGAGCTTCTGCCCAGCGAGAAGTGGAGTCAGCCAGAACAGCTACGTCGTAGCCCATGTCACGGAAGTATTCCGCAATGGTGATA